>DATNIW010000138.1:0-10221 GCA_035604215.1 Fibrobacteria bacterium | reverse complement strand
CCTTCGTAGGTCAGCGAGACGGACATGCCGTCGATCTTGGGCTCCACGACCAGGTCCAGTTCGGACATTTCCTGTCCGATCGATTGTCCCAGACGCAGGGCCCAGGCCCTGAGCTTTCCCCAGGCGGTCCCGTTCTCCCATCCGGGCACGCGCTCGGCGGCTTCGGCGGGCTCGTCCTCTCCGTCCGGCGGCAGGAACGCCGGCTGCGTGGAGGCCTTCTCCAGGGACAGCATCCGCCGCTGGTGGACCACCGTCTCGAACCCGTCCACGTGGTCGTCGCCCACCGACCTCGTGTACCGCTCGGACTCCGGGATTCCCTCGCTTTGGGCGAGGGCGTCGTATTCGTTGCGCAGCGCGTCGTATTCTTGGTCGGTCGCGAGCGGCATGGCATGCCGGTAATAGGCCTCGTCCAACTCGCCCAACCGCTGCGCGAGAGCGTTCAGGCGGGTACCAAAGGATCCGGACAGGTCGGCTTGGGACATCGTCGAGAAAGTAGAAGTGTCGTCCTCGATCCTCGCAGGGTGGGGGAGGAACCATCCATCCGTGGAGGAAACACGAAAAAAGACGCGCCGAAGCGCGTCTTCCCTGGCCAATGGATTCGAGGAAGCGGAGGCTTCCCCTTGGGAGGTCCTAGAGGACTTCCTCTCCCGTCTCCCCGGTGCGGATGCGCGTGGCGCTCTCCACGGGAAGGACGAAGATCTTGCCGTCGCCGATCTTGCCGGTGCGAGCGGAGGCTGTGATGGCGGCCAAGACCTTCGGAACCACGGCGTCGGGCACCACCAGTTCGATCTTCACCTTGGGGATGAAGTCGGTGTGGTACTCGCTGCCGCGGTACAGTTCGGTGTGGCCTTTCTGGCGACCGAAGCCTTTGACTTCCATGACCGTGATACCTTGGGCACCGGCCTCACCGACGGCCAATTTCACGTCGTCGAGCTTGAAGGGCTTGATGTAGGCGACGATGATCTTCATGGGCTGAGCTCCTTTGGGAGTGTTGACGAACTAAATTTCCTGTTCGTCGATTGACTGGAATGGTGGTCGGTTGGCGATCCAGGGGCGCGAGGCGGATGGCCGCCGCTTCGCGCCTTTTCCATTTTATTCATAAACAAAATCCGGGCCATTCGTTCGCGTCATCCGGACCGGAGATTCGACGCACGCTAACGAACAAAGCATGACATTTGTCATGGAAATCGCGACATTGCGCGACAATGTCATTTGCGGAAACCCCGAGGATCCAGTTCCAGTTGCTGGATTCTGTACCGCAACTGGCGCAAGGTGACCCCCAGGGCGCGTGCCGCCAGGGTTTGGTGGCCGTTGGTGGCGGCCAGGGCCTGCTCCAGGTCTTCCCTGGTGAGAATGGCGCGTTGGTAGGGCCTGCGCGGCACATCCACGGTGTTCAGGTACCCGTTGCTGGAAGCCATCCGCAGTTCCGAGCCCGGTACGGTCATCCGCTGCGCCTGGGGCACCTCCGAAACGCCCACCTGGAGCGCGGGGAACAGCCGATCCAGCACCGGGATGTCCGCCGCGGAAAGGGTCTCCCCGTCGGTGGCCAGGACCACGGTCCGTTCCAAGGTGTTCTCCAGCTCCCGCACGTTTCCGGGCCAGCTGTACTGTTGCATGAAATCCAGCGCTTCCCGGCTCACCGACACCTTCTTGCCGTGCTTGGCCATGAATTGGCGCAGGAAGGAGAGCAGCAGCGGAACCACGTCGCTGCGGCGGTTGCGCAGGGGCGGGACGTGGATGGGAACCACCATCAAGCGGTAGTAGAGGTCTTCGCGGAACCGCTTCTCCCGGACCATCGCCTCCAGGTCGCAATTGGTCGCGCAGATGATCCGCGCGTCGCTGTGCAGGGTCTCGGACGACCCCAACCGCTCGAAGGTTCCCTCCTGGAACACCCGCAGGATCTTCGCCTGCGTTTCCGGCGGGAGTTCGCCGATCTCGTCCAGGAAGATGGTTCCACCGCGGGCCATCTCGAAACGCCCGATCCTCAGGGCGTGGGCGCCCGTGAAGGCGCCTTTCTCGTGACCGAACAGCTCGGATTCGATCAGGCTGGAGGGCAGCGCCGCGCAGTTCACCTCCACGAAGGGACCGCGGCGCCGGTTGCTGTTGAAGTGGATGGTGCGCGCCAGCAAGGTCTTCCCGGTGCCGGATTCTCCCCGCAGGAGGACCGCCGCCTCGGTCCCGGCCACCTGCCGGACCATGGCCATGGTCTTCTGCATGGCGCCGGACTGCACCACCAGGTTCTCCGGCTGGAACTTCTCCGCCAGCACGTCCTGGAGGTCCCTGTTCTGCTGCTCCAGCGCCTCCTTCTCCTTGGCGATCAGCTCGGAGATGTGGACCGTCTGGGCGAGCAGGGAGGCGATGATCTTCATCACCTTCAGGTCCTCGTCGATCATGGTCGCGCTGTGGGGAGAGCGGTTCGCGACCAGCACCCCCACGCAGCGCCTGTCCAGCGTGACCGGCACCGCGACCAGGAGCGGGGCTCCGCCCGCCGGCGTCAATTTCCGGATCTCCTCGGCCTCCACCTCCTCCAGCATGGAGGGGTCGGTGACCACGATCGGCATCCCGGTGGTGTACACCTTTCCCAGGAATCCGCCCTGGATGGGGAAGAGGATGGCCTGTTCCTCCTGCGACAACCCGAAGTTGGCCTTGATGGCCAGATCCGTGCGTTCCGCGGTGGGCATGAGGAGGATGCCTCTCTCCAGGTCCAGGTTGTCGGAAAGGGCCCGGAGGCAGCGTCGTGCGACCAATCCCAGGTCGAGGCTGGAGCCCAGAACCCGACTGACCTCGTACAGTGCGTTCAGGGTGCGGGATTGGTGTTCGAAGAAGTCGCGCGTCATAATCATGGTTTGTGCCGCAAGAACCATTCCAAAGTTTTCATATGGCCCCTCCCCGGCATCGGAAGAATAGCCTCAAATCGCGCGGCGGGCCCGCTGCCGATACAGCCAGTCCAGTCTTTTGTGGAATCCGACGCCGTCTTCGTCCGGGATGGCTCGGCCCACCAGGAACTCGCAGCTTTCGATGGCCGGATCCCAGATCTTGCGGTTCTGGAAATAGGTGCACAGGGCGCCGCAGATGGTGGCCAGGAACCTTTCGTTGACGCCCAGTCGCCGACTGTGGTCGCGGAACAGGCCCAGGAGAGCTTGCGCGGCCGCCACGCGATCGAGCTTGGAACGGCTGTTCCGGATGCGGTGTTCGGCTTCCTCCACGAATTCGTGGATCCTCTCCACCTCCTTCGGGGATCGCGCCGGGTCGATGGCCCATTTGATGAATTCCGCCATGACCTTGGGGTCGTCCTTCGCCAGACGCCGGAGGAACTCGATCACCGGATCGAATTTCTTCGCGACCGGCCTGGGCTCCACCACGGGATCGACTTTCTTCGCGACGGTCTTCGGGGCGACCACGGGTTCGACCTTGCCCGCGGCCGGCTTGGGCACGGCCACCGGGTCGATCTTCTTCGCGACGGTTTTCGGCACGACCGCGGGTTCGGCCTTGTTCGCCACCGGCTTGGGCACGACCGCGGGTTCGGCCTTGTTCGCCACCGACTTGGGCACGACCGCGGGCGCGGCCTTGCTCGCGACCGGCTTGGGCGCCACAACGGGCTCGACCTTCTTCGCCGCCGGCTTCGGCGCGACCTTGGACTCGACCTTTTTCGCTACGACCTTTGGCATCTTTCGCTCCATCAATGGATCCGTTCCAGGGCCGCGAGCATTTCTTCGGCGTCCGCGAAGCGCCGTGGGCACGAAGGGGCCAGGGCCTTGCGCAGGAAGAGGTCCCAGGCTTCGGGAAGATCGGGTCGGATCTGCCGGGGGCCGCCGGTGAACATGTTCGGGTCCTCGCAGGCGCGGGTCCGGAAGATGCGCTCCGGCCGTTCCACGCGGACGGGGAGATGTCCCAGGACCAGTTCCAGCAGGACGCAGCCCAGGGAGAACAGGTCGGCCCGACCGTCGAGATCGTCGCCGCGGGCCTGTTCCGGCGAGACGTAGAGGGGCGAACCCAGGATGAAGTGCTTCTCGGCCTCGTGGGTGAAGTAGGTCACGCTGGCCAGGCCGAAATCCGTCACCATGGCGCGCGTGGCGTGGTCCGCCCACAGGATGTTCTCGGGCTTGATGTCGCGGTGCACCACCCCGCGGGAATGGGCGTGGGCCAGGGCGGACAGGATCTGTTTCCCGATGCCCTGGATTTCGGGAAGGGAGATCCCGCGCTTGGAGGGCAGAGGATGGTGTCTGCGCTGGCGGGCCCATTCCGCGAGCGACGGGCCCTCCAGGTACTGCATCGCGAACCAGATGCAGTCGTCGCGTTCGCCCTGGCCGTAGACGGGCACGATGTTCGGGTGCTCGAGGTTCGCCGCGGTCTCGGCTTCCTGCATGAAACGCTCCGGGGTCACGAGCTGGTCGAACCGGTTCTTCATCAGGATCTTGACGGCCACCTGCCGGGAGAGGCCCTTCTGCCAGGCCGTGTACACCGCTCCCATGCTTCCCCGACCCACCATCTTCAACAAGGTGAAGTTTCCCAGGGTCTCGCCGGAGGGCAGGACCGTGGTCCCCTGCACCATCTGGCTTTTCTGGTTGGGCTGGGCTGGATTCACCGGGTCAAATCTATGCCCGCCCGGGCGGTCATGCGGACGGAATCCAACGAGAAGATGGCGAGTTCGCCGTCGAAGGCGCCGGAAGCCTCGCGCGGAACGGAAAATCGGAGGTATCGGGCGTCCGGAAACGGATCGGACGAGGTCGGGTCCCAGTCCTGCCAGCCATGGGTCGTCTGGACGGTGACCCAGGCGTGGGCGTAATACCCGTCGGGCCCCGCCAAAAGCCCGTGCACCACCTTGGACCGCATGCCCAGGTGCCTGGCCGCGGCGCAGAAGACCTCGGCGAAGGCCTTGCAGTCCCCGGTGCGCCGGAGGAGGATCTCGCTCGGAGTTCCGGGGAAGTAGGTCCGCACGTAGCGGATGGACCCGTGGACCAGATGGTGCAGGACCAGGAGCCGCGTGCTGTCGGGGCCGGGAGGAACCTGGGCCGCCAGGTCCAGCAAGGGGGCACCGTCGGTGGACGGCATCTCCAAGCTTCCGGAAGTGTCTTCCGGTGCGGGAGGGGCGCCGGAACCGTCCACCAGCACCCGTACCCTTCCCGGACTGCTCGCCAGGATCTTCTGGCGATCGCCGAGCGCCAGCCGTTGGGCGGAGACGGTCTGGGGGTCTCCGACCAGGGTCCAATCGGCCTGGATCGCCGCCCCGTTCGGCAGATCGGGGATGCCGGAACACACCCGCCCCGACTGGACGTTGTCCATCTTGAAGTGGGCCATGGCTTGGGAATCCGGAATCAACTGGAAGAGGATGGTTCCGATGAACAGCCAAACCAGGCCGCAGGAGCGAATCCCCCACCGCTTCCACGGTCCGGTTTCGGCGCGTGTTCCCGCCATCCACGCCATCGTCCCAGCCCAAAGGAGCGGCTGCACCAGCTCGAGCGCCACCGTGGCCTTGATCCCGGTGAAGAGGAAGGTCAGCGGAAAGGCCCAGAGGTACCAGAAGGAGGCGCCCAGGGAAAGCCTCCACAGGGTGAGCGTTCTTCCGCCGGGGAGGGTCTTGGGGAGGAAGGGCACGAAGACCAGGGGCAGCAGGAACTGCGCGAGGATGGCGCAGAGATGTTGGGAGGCGAGATACTTCCAGTGGAACTGGATGTCCAATTCCGGCGGGACCGGCTCCAGCCACGCCAGGACCTGGATGAGCGCCCACCAACCGAGAGCCGCCGGGAAGGGAAAGGTCCGCGCCGATGTGAACCGGGACGGGCGCAAGAGCCAGAAAGGCGATAGGATGGGCTTATCTTTCAACACCACCGCAGATTAGAAACTGCGCCGACGGAACCGGAGGATGCGCGATGTCGGAACCCCAAGTCGTCCTCGAAGGGGTCGGCCAGAACGGCAGGAAGGATGCGGAACTCCTGGTCCGCGGCTGGAACCTCCTGTACAACCGTTGCTTCTCCTACTCCGTCGACCATCCCCTGGTCCGGGAAACCATCCCTCGCGTGTGGGAGCTGTTCCGGGCCGACCTCCAGAAGAAGGGCTCCATCAACATCCAGCTCCTGGAGGCGATGTTCTTCGTCGACGGGGCCGATGTCATGTACCAGCCCAACAACCGCCGCATCGCCGACCATCTGCGGAGATTCCACGTGGAGTCCATCTCGCTGGGCCAGGGATTCGACGCCCAGGACTTCTCCGTCCTGGTGGACGCCTCGTCCCTGACCCATTCCGACGCGGCCGCCTTCCTGCGCTATTACCAAGCCCACGGCGGCAACCACCTGGAAGTCAACGAGGTCCTCCTGCGCTCCGTGCGGGGCGATGCCGGCGGCGGCGGCTCCATCGGGGACATCGCCGCTTCCGGGGGTCCCCGGAGCGGGGAAGAGCGGTTCGAGGACATCGTCCTGCGCGCCATGGTCGGCCGGCTGACGGCCCAGGAACTGGAAGGGAACGTCGCGCTGGTGCAGCTGCTCGCCGATCCCCAGGCCCTGGGCAGGGCCGCGATCGACGGCACCAAGGGGCTCGCCCCCCAGGCGCGCGCAGACGGCATGGGCAAGATGGTGCTCAACGTGCTGTCGCATTTCGCCACCCAGCGGACCGTCCAGGGATTCTCCGTGGAGGAGCTTTTGGCGGGGATCTACGCCATGCGGTCGGAGATGATCGGCCTGGTGAAGTCCCAGCAGTCGCTGGAACAGGGTCTCGCGGAGGAGGAGGTGGAAGCGGCCACCGACGCGGCCTTCGACGAGACCGTCTGCAAGATCATCCTGGAAGAGTACCGCGCCTCCAAGGGGAACGCCCGCCGGGTCTCCCAGGTGCTGGGTCGGGTGGTCCCCGGGAAGAAGGAACTCCGCAGGATCCTCCCCAAGCTGAAGGAGGCCTTCCTGGCCGCCGGCCACGACCTCACCCTGTGGTACGGGATGGTGAAGGAGCTTTCCGCGGTGGTCCAGGGCGACAAGGCCCTGGAGGAACTGGCGGCGGCGGCGGCGGAGATGGGCGTCAGTCCCGACGAGATCCTGGGCGAGCTGCGACGCGATCCCAAGTCCGCGGCCAAGCTCCTGGTGGTCGCCTCCGAGATCCGCCGCGGGGGCGGGGACCCGGGATCCGACGCTTCCATCCAGGCCCTGCTGGACAGCATCGACCGGGCCGGCGACCGGCTGGCGGAATCCTCGGCGCAGGGGTTGCAGGGTTCGGTGGAGGCGGTGCGCTCCTACGACCGGCTCCAGGCCGAGGTGAGACAGGAACTGTCCGGGCAGGACATGCCTCCCGAGCTCAAGCACAACGCGCTCCGCAAGCTGGACCTCCGGGCCCAGCGCACGCTCGGCGACCTGAAGGCCAGGGTGCTGGCGCACCAGCTCCGCGATTCCGAGGCGACCATCGAATCCAAGGCCGCCACCCTGGGCGAACTGGTCCACGACGAGTCCGAGATCGAAGGCATCATGGAGATGGCCTTCCAGATCGTGGGGGTGGACGAACTCGCCCGCCAGGTGGGACAGCAGATCGCCGAGCGGGTGCGGATGCGGATCCTGGAGGAGCGGGAACGCACGGCCTCGCGCGACCTGCCCCAGGGGGTCTACCCCAAGGCGGTGACGGAATTCTTCCTGCGCTACGAAGCGCGGCGGGCCTCCCGGTACGGGGTCCCCTTCTCGGCGCTGCTCCTCTCCTTCCAGGGACTTCCCGAGGATCGCGAGGCGGTGGAGAAGAACGGCACCGAATTGCGCGGACTGTTCCACATCCTGCTGGGCGACCTGCGTTCCATGCTTCGCGACGTGGATTTCGTGGGTACCCTGGGGTTCAACAGGATCCTGATCGTGCTCCCCATGACGGTGGAGGCGAATTCCGATCTCGTGGTCAGGAAGATCCGCGAGCGTCTGGCCAGGGAAATCGCCCTGCCCGGAGGCCAGCGGTTGTGGGTGCGTCCCCGTCTGGGGCTTTCGAGCTTCGACCACTCGGAATCGGACGGACTGAAGGAAATCATGGCCAAGCTATCGCAGAAGTGGCAGGAGGACATCTGATGCCGGGATTTTCCTGGAAGACCGAGAGACCCCGTTCCGGACTGGCGCTGTTGCGCCTGGAGGGGGAGATGACGCTCGGCACGCGGGAGTCCATGCGGGAAGCCTTCGAAACGCTGGTGTCCGCGCCGGAACCCGTTTGCGCGGTCGACTTCTCGATGGTCCGGTTGGTGTCTTCCGGCGCCATCGGCGAACTCGTCCGCTGCCAGTCCAGGGTGGGGGGATCGGGCCGGTCGCTCCATCTGGTCTGTCCTCCCGGCGACGTGCTCGAGACCTTGCTTGTCGCCGACATGCACCGGCTGATTCCCCTCCATCCCGACATCGACAGCATTCCCGAAGGAAACCAGAAGTGAAGGATCGCCTGCTCGCCGCCCGCCAAGCCCTCTCCGACTCCGCGGAGCGTCTGTCCGCGTCCAAGGCCACCATCGGATTCGACGGATTCATCGACGAGATCATCCACGCCGTGGACGTCCGCTCCGACAAGGACACCTACGTCCCCATCCCCACCATCGAGGCGCTGGGAAAACGGATCCTGTCCGCCGCCGGGAAGAGCGCCAACATCGAACTGGTCCCGCTTCGCCAGAAGCTGGGCGGCAACGGCCCCCTCATGGCCTCCGCCCTGGGATCGCTGGGCCCGAAGATCGTGTGCGTGGGGCTGATGGGGAAACCCCTTCAGGCGGTGTTCGAGAAGCTCGCCCTGGACCTCCCCAACATCGAGATGATCTCGGCGGGCGATCCCGGATTCACCCAGGCGCTGGAATTCACCGACGGGAAATTGATGCTGGGCAAGCCCGGCACCATGCGCGACATGAACTGGCCCAACCTGGTGCAGGCCCTGGGGAAGCGCCGCGACGAGGTCCTCTTTGGGGGACAGATCCTGGCGGCCACCAACTGGACCCAGCTCACCGAGATGACCCCGCTCCTGGTGGAGATGGAGAAGGTGCTCCCCGTGTCGCCGAACCTGACCATCTTCATCGATCTCGCCGATCCGGAGAAGCGCCCCAAGCAGGATCTGCTGGAGGTGCTGAACCTGTTCAGCGTGCTCCAGAAGAAGGCCAAGGTGATCCTGGGCGTGAACCTCCGCGAGGCCGAACAGGTCTCCGAGGTGCTTGGCATCGCGGAGGTTCCCCAGGATTCGGTGGAAGGTGGGAAGACCGCGTCCAAGCGCATCGCCGACAAGATGGGCATCCACGGCGTGGTCATCCACATGGTGGCCTACGCTTCGGCCTTCGTGGGCGGGGTCTCGGCGGGCGTGCCCGGACCCTTTTGCGCCAAGCCGGTGCTGACCACGGGCGCTGGCGACCACTTCAACGGCGGCTTCACGGCGGGTCATCTCGCGGGACTCCCGCTGGAACAGTGCCTCTGGACCGGCGTGTGCACATCGGGCACCTACGTGCGGATCGGGCGCAGCCCCAGCTTCGGGGAACTGCTCGCGTTCCAGGAGAACTGGGCCGAGGGTCGATTGGCGGACTGTCCGGCGCCGTAAGGGGGGGCGCTGGCGCGGGCGACTTCTTTCTTGCGCCTGCGGCGCGGCGTTCTGTTCTGCACCTGCGGTGCGGCTTGATTTACAGGGCTTCCGCAGCCCTGTACCTGCGCCAGGGGCTTCGCACGCCCTCCCATCGGGCGAACGCCCAATGGGAACCCTGACGGCCTTCTCCCCTGGACCTCGCCTTGCCTCCGGCGGCCCAAGGACCGGGCGCGGCCCTTGGGAATCCCGCGCCTTGCGGGGGACTACCGCCCCCCACACCCCAACGAGATTGAACGGCTCACGCGGTGAGGTTGGCGGTGCCTCAGAATTTGCGCACCCACCTGCACGGCGCCCTTCGACAGGCTCAGGGACCAGCCGTGGCGGTGGGGGTTGTGATACCGTCTGGTTTGGGGAGTGGGCTGAGCGGAGTTATCGGTGCGCGAAATGGGTTACGCCAAATCTTCGGGCTTCAGGCCAGTGACGTCGGTGACGATCTCCCAGGCGATGCCGTGTTCGCGCATCTTGCGGGCGTCCTCCAGCTTGGTCGCAAGGACTCCCTCGGTCCGACCTTTGGAGAGGCCGATGTCAATTCCTTCCTGTCGCCACCAATCGATGATTTCCGGCATTTCACGCTCCTTGAGCCGTTGGTTCAGATCGTCCTGTTGCATGGAATCCAATCTACCCTCGACGACCCAGAAGGCAAATAGGAGGCGCACTCCATCCGGATCACCCGCC
>DATNIW010000137.1:0-16731 GCA_035604215.1 Fibrobacteria bacterium | reverse complement strand
GGTTTGGTATCCTCTGGCCATGATTTCCAACCTCTCCTCGACCACCGTCCGCACCGAACACGACCTCCTGGGAGACCGTTCGGTCCCGGCCGACGCCTATTGGGGGATCCACACCCTCCGGGCCTTGGAGAACTTCGCCATCTCGGGGGTGGCCATCTCCCTCTATCCAGAGCTGGTCAACGCCCTGGCCTGCGTGAAGCAGGCCGCCGCCTTGGCCAACCGCGAGCTGGGCATCCTGGACGACGAACGCTGCGCGGCCATCGTCCAGGCCTGCGAGGAGATCCGCCGGGGAGACCTCCACGACCAGTTCGTGTGCGACGTGATCCAGGGCGGCGCCGGGACCAGCACCAACATGAACGCCAACGAGGTGGTCTGCAACCGCGCCTTGGAGATCCTGGGCCACGTGAAGGGCGACTACGCCAAGCTGCACCCGCTGGACCACGTCAACGCGAGCCAGAGCACCAACGACGCCTATCCCACCGCCCTCAAGATCGCCCTCCACTTCCTGACCGGGCACCTGCTGCGCGAGCTGGATCTCCTGGCCAAGGCCTTCGGGGCCAAGGGCGACGAGTTCTCCGACGTGCTCAAGATGGGGCGGACCCAATTGCAGGACGCCGTCCCCATGACCCTGGGACAGGAGTTCCACGCCTGGGCCCACATGCTGGACGAGGACGGCCGCCGCCTGGCAGAGGCCCGCACCCTGGTCCACGAGATCAACATGGGCGCCACCGCCATCGGGACCGGCATCAACGCTCCGCCCCAGTACGCCGCCCTGGTTTGCCGGAAATTGTCGGAAATCGCGGGAGTGGAGCTTTCCGTGGCTCCCGATCTCATCGAAGCCACCCAGGACGCCGGGGCCTTCGTGCAGCTCTCGGGGGTCCTGAAGCGGGTGGCGGTGAAGCTCTCCAAGATCTGCAACGACTTGCGGCTCCTGTCCAGCGGGCCGCGCGCCGGATTGGGCGAGATCCGGTTGCCGCCCATGGCGGCGGGGTCGTCCATCATGCCGGGCAAGGTGAACCCCATCATCCCCGAGGTGGTGAACCAGATCGCCTTCGCGGTGATCGGAAACGACGTCACCGTGACCTTCGCCGCGGAAGCGGGGCAACTCCAGCTCAACGCCTTCGAACCCATCATGGCCAAGAGCCTGTTCCAGAGCCTCACCTACCTGGCCTCCGGATGCCGCGTGCTGCGCGAGCGCTGCGTGGTGGGGATCGAAGCCAATCGGGAAACGCTGCACCGCTACGTGGAGGAATCGGCGGGTGTTGCCACGGCCCTCAATCCCTGGATCGGGTACGCCCAGGCCTCCGCCATCGCCCAGGAAGCGCACCGCACCGGCCGTCGCGTGCGCGACCTGGTGCTGGAGCGCGGCCTGCTGGAAGCCGACCAACTCGACCGGATCCTGTCACCGGAAGGCCTGGTGCACCCGCGGTTGCGGGACAACGTGTAGGGGTATCCTTCCCCCGTTCAGTTGGCGTCCGGGAAGTGGGCTTTGATGGTGTCGTAGCAGCGCTTGATGGGCACGGCCACCGGCGGCAAGGCCTCGTTCACGTTCCATAGGCTGGTGATGAGGTCGATGGGGTACACGGAATCGGCCTGTCCCCGGTGGATCACATCCAGATACACCCAGGACTTGCCGAACATCCCTCCGCTCTTGTGGAGGGTGTAGCCACCGGTGAACTTCAAGGTGTCCATCCGGCGCAGGTCGGGGGCGTCGATGATCCTCAGCCCCCCCGGCGTGGACCGGATGACCTTGTGGGAAAGGATCAGGGTCGTGGTGTCGCAGGGGAGGACGGGCAGGGGTTCTTCCTTGCACCCCGACAGTAGGGAGAGGAAAAGCGAAGCGACGGCGATTGATGCGCAGGAGAGGATGTGCTTCATGGACGGGAATCTATACGCACGGAAGGCCGGAGCGCAAGCACCGGGTGAAACTACCGGAACTTCGGCGGATGGCAAATTCGAAGTGAAATGCGAATTTGCCATGGCAAATCACCAATTGACTGTGAATTTGCCAGCCGGCTATGGCCGCTCCATCTCCTCCCATGCCCGCGGGAGCGCATCGACGAGATCCGTCACCGACATGCCCCTCTTGCCGCTTTCCCCGGCGATGTCGCCCGCCCGAGCATGGGCGCGCACCGCCTGGCAGGTCGCCTCGAAAAGCTCCTCCCCCTCGGCGAGCCGGGCCACCACCGCACCGGCCAAGGCGTCGCCGCATCCGCCCACCGCCATTCCGGCATGACCCACGACCCCCAGCGCCAATCGGCCGTCGGGGGAAGCGACCACGGGAGTGGCGGTCTTGAACACCACCACGGCATCGAAGGCCAGGGCCAATCGGCGTGCCGAATGGACCGGATCCGCGAGCAGTTCCTGGACGGGGACGCCAAGGAGTCGCGAGGCCTCCAAGGGATGCGGCGTCAGGACCAATCGACTCCGATGATCCTCCAGCAGCGCCCGCAGGTGGGGCCTGGACGCCACGAGATTCAGGGCGTCCGCGTCCAGGGCCAGCGGACCGGTCCAGGCAGCCAGGAGAGAGACCAGGGCCGACTCGGCTTCCTCTCCTTGCCCAATTCCCGGTCCTGCAAGAACGGCGTCCGCCTTGGACAGGATCTGGTCGACACCGACGGCCGAGGGTCCGATGGCGACCATCCCCAGGCACTCCGGAACCGTGCGTGCGATGGCCTGGGCCACTTCCGGGACGCTCGCGACGGTCACCATCCCCGCTCCCGACCGCAGCGCCGCCGAGGAAGAGAGGACGGCGGCTCCGAAATAGTCCCGCGAACCCACCAACAGCACGGCCTTGCCGGCCGATCCCTTGTGCGTGCCGCGGGGTCGCGGAGCCAGGCGCTTGCGTGCCCAGTCGGAATCCAGGGCCTGGACTCCATCGGAATCCCAGCAGGATTCGGGGATTCCGATGTCCACCACATGGATGGATCCCGCGAATTCCCTTCCCGGATCCAAGAACAGGCCGGTCTTCGCCCTCCCGAAGGTCGCCGTGGCCGCGGCCCGTACGGCTTCGCCCATCGGGTGTCCGGTCCGACCGTCCAGACCGGAAGGCAGGTCCAGGGCCAGGGTGCGCCGAGCGGAGAGCCAACGGGCCGCGTCGCGAAATTCGTCCGCAAGTCCCCGGGAAAGCCCGGTCCCGAACAGGGCGTCCACCGCCGTGACCGCGGGTTCGAGTTCGGCAAGGCCTGGCCAGGGAACGCATTCCAGGCCCAAGGCTTGAAGTCTTTGGTATTGCAGGTGCGCGAGCGATCCTTCCGCAGGATGCGGCCCTGGAAAGGAGACGATGGGATGGAAACCATCCAGTAGGGCGTGGCGGGCCAGGGCGAGCCCGTCGCCGCCGTTCGCGCCTGGACCGCAAAGGACGACCAAGGCACCGGAGTCCGGGAAGCCTTGGCGGAAGATCTTCCATGCCCCCAGGGATGCCCGCTCCATCTGGAGGTCTTCGGAGATCCGGAGGAGTTCGCGGGCTCGCGCTTCCGCTTCGCGGACGGATTCCGGGGAAACGAGGATCACGTTGCACCTCCTTCGAATTCGAGGACCGCCTCGATCACCCGGTCGCGCTCGTCGGTCCGCAATTCCGGAAAAATGGGCAACGCGAGGATTTCCCGAGCGGCCCGTTCGGCGTTCGGAAAATCGCCCACCCGATCGCCCAAATGCGAAAAGCAGGGTTCCAGGTGCAGTGGCAGGCGATAGTAGACGCCGGTTCCGATTCCCCGCGAGGAGAGGTGCGCCCGCAGATCGTCGCGTCGCGGGTGCCGGATGCAGAACTGGCTCCAGACCCTCCGTCCATGGGGATCTTCGGAGGGAAGGACGGAATCCGTACCAGCCAAGGCTTCCAGGTACGCGGTGGCGTGACCGCGGCGGGCCGACAGGAATCCCTCCAGCAGCGGGAGCTTGGCGGCGAGGATCGCGGCCTGCACCGCGTCCATCCGGAAATTGCCGCCCATCTCCCGGTGGAGACCGTCCGGCGCCTCCCCGTGGGCCCGAAGGCGCGACACCCGCTCGGCGAGGTCGGGATCGGAGGTGGTGACCGCACCGGCGTCTCCTCCGGCGCCCAGCACTTTGGTGGGGTAGAAGGAATGGCATCCGGCCGTCCCCCAGGAGCCGGCCATCCTCCCGAGGCGGCTTGCCGCGAAGGCCTGGGCGGCATCCTCCACCAATGCGAGTTCCCTGGATCGCGCGATCTCCTCGAAGACGTCCATCTCGGCCACGAGTCCGAACAGGTGGACGGGCAGGATGGCTTTGGTGCGTGGGCCGCAGGCGGCCTCGGCGGCCCGCGGGTCCATGTCCATGGTGGCGTCGTCGATGTCGGCGAAGACGGGACGCGCGCCGGTGCGGGCGACGGCCTGGGCGGTGGCGACGAAGCTGAAGGGGGTGGTCACCACCTCGTCGCCGAGACCGATCCCCAATGCGGCGAGCGTCGCCAACAGGGAGTCGGTGCCGCTGGAGAGGCCGATCCCCCACCGGGCGCCGCACCGGACCGCGATGTCCTCCTCGAGCGATTCCACCACCGGCCCCAGGACGCAGGAGCCCGAGGCCAGGAGTGTCGCGACAGGTTCCGTCAGACATTTTCCCATCGCGGCGTGCTGCCGGGAGAGGTCGAAGAAGGGAACCGGATTCACTCCCTGGACCGGAGGCTGGTTGCCAGGTAGGTGGTGCCCGCCGCCGCGATCACGCAAGCGCCGGTGGACAGGTTGAAAGCCCAGGAAAGCGCCAGGCCAGCCAATCCGAAGACGAAGGCGAGGCCGGTGGCGACCCACAGGGCGCGTCCCATGGAACGCGTCCACCGCACTGCGAGCGCTCCGGGAATGGAGAGGAAGGCCACCAGGAGCACCAGGCCCACCACCCGCATCAGGAGCACCACCGCCAGAGAGAGCAGAGAAAGCAGTCCCACGCGGAAGGCGCGCACGGGAAAGCCGGTGACTTCGGCGAATTCGGGATCGACCGCCATGGCCAACAGCTCCCTGCGGAATCGCCAGGCGCAGAAGACCAGCACCGCGTCCAGGACGCCCAGGGCGTACAAATCCTGTCTGGGAATGGCGAGCAGGCTTCCGAACAGCACCGACATCAGGTCTCCGGCATAGGAGCGCGAGAGGTCCACGCAGAGGATCCCGAAGGCCATCCCCAGGGCCCAGACCACGCCGATCAGGGTGTCGGCCCGCTCCGGAGAATGTTCGGAAAGCCAGACGATGAGCATGGCGATGGCGAGGGTGAAGACGACCGTGACGGGCAGCGGCGTCCAGCCGAGCAGGAACGCCAATCCCACGCCGCCGTAGGCCGCGTGGGCGAGACCTCCGCCCAAGGAGACCATGCGGTGCGTGACCGCGAGCGTCCCCGCGACTCCGGAGGCGATGGCGGCGAGGAAGATCGCGATGAGCGGCACCACCAGCAGGCTCATTCCCTCCCTCCGTGGTGGTGGTGGTCGGCGAGCACGCGGTGGGGGTGGCCGTGCGCGATCAGGTCCACCGGACAACCGTAGGCCTCTTCGAGTGCGTCCACGGGCACCTCGGTGGATCCGTGGTACACGATCCTTCCGGCACCGACGCAGGCGATGGAATCCACGTTGCTGGACAGGACCCCGATGTCGTGGCTCACCACGACTCCGGTGCGATCGCGGCAGACCTCCTCGAGAAGTCCGAACACGGCGCCTTCCGCGCGGGCGTCCGCGTTGGCGGTGGGTTCGTCCAGCAGGAGCAGATCGGGTTCGCGGACCAGGGCGCGCGCCACGAGTCCCAACTGGAGCTGGCCCCCGGAAAGCTCCGACAATTTCCGCTTGGCGAGGTCCGCGATCCCCAGCCGGTCCATCCAGTGGGTGGCCCGGTCGGTCTCCTCCCGCGACGGCGTTCCCCCGGGGGGGATCAAACCCAGGTATCCCGAGAGCACCAGGTCCCGCAGGGTGCCGGGCAGGTCGCGATCCAGGGTGAGGGTCTGGGGGACGTACCCGAGCTTGGGCCGGGCCAACCGGGCCGAGGTCCCCAGCACCTCCACCGTTCCCTCCTGCGGCAGGATCAACCCCAGCAGCAGCCGCAGGACGGTGCTCTTTCCCGCTCCGTTCGGACCGATCAGCCCCAGGATCCCGCCGCGCGGAAGCTCGAGATCCACCCCGCGGAGCACCGCCCGCTTCCGATAACCGGCCGAGACGTCGCGGAACCGGAAGGCCTGGGTCACAGCCCCCCCGCCAGGCCGTCCAGGGCGGCGCGGAAAACGGAGTCGTAGGGGCCGCGAGCCAGGAGGTCGAGGTCCACGGTCGGAACGCCCAGGTCCAGGGCGATCTGGTCGGCCACCCGACGGGAGGCCTCGGGCTGGATGAACACCGCCCTGATCCCCTGCGCGTGGGCGGTGCGGCGGATCTCGAACAGGATGACCGGAGTCAATTCCTGTCCAAACGATTCCAGCGGCATCTGGACGAGCCCGTAGTCCCGGGCGAGATACCCGAGCCCCGGATGGTTGACCACGAAGGTCCGGCCTGAAAACGGACCCAACCGGTCGCGGGCCAGGGAGTCCAGGCCCAGCAATTTCGCCCGGACGGCCGGAAGATGGGTCCGGATCCTCTTCGCCAGCTCCGGCGATTCGGCCTCCCAGCGGGGCGCGAGCGTATCGGCCAGCTCCAGGAAGGCTCGGGGCGACGACCATACGTGGGGATCCGCCTCCTCGGAATGGTGGAGATGCGGCTCGTCGTGGTCCGCCATGCTGAGGCCGCCCCTCAGATCCACGACGCGCAATCCGGGGAGCGTCGATTGGATCCGAGGGGTCCAGGCTTCCTCGAACGCCAGTCCGGTGCGCAGGAAGACGGATGCGCCCTGCAGCGCCTCGAGATCCGCGGGGCGCGGTTCCCAGGTGTGGGCGGAGGCTCCAGGCGGGACCAGGACGATGGTCCGGCAGGGCGGCCCCACCATCTGGCATCCGAGCCATGCGACCGGCTCCACGGCGGCGGCCACCTTCACGGTGTCCTCCACCTTGGAACGCAGGGGATGGGAGGTTTTCTTCGTCGCCTCGCGGGCACGGCAGGAGGACAACGTCCAGGCGGCGAGGAATAGCGAAGCGATGGCGGTGCGGTGCTGCATCTTCCCGGGGAAAATAGGAAAGGGGCCGGTCGCGCTCCGGCCCCCTTCGCTTGTCCTGGCATCGAGGAGTTGCCAGGTCGTGTTCCAATGATACGGGATCGCCCCGGAAATATCCGTGACGGAGGTCACACCCCGGATGGCGCGGCACCGTCGCGGGGAGGGGAAACCGGACCCGGAGCTTCCGGCGGCGGCCGACGGCGTGGAATAGGTACTATGCGGGCCATGGACAAGTACGTCATCTTCGGACCCCAAGGTTCCGGGAAGGGCACCCAAAGCGAACTGCTCTGCACCAACCACGGTTTCGTCCACATCAGCCTGGGCGACATCTTCCGCTGGCACATGGCCAACCACACGAAGATCGCGGCACGGATCACCAGGATCATGAACCAGGGCCTGCTGGTCCCCGACGACATCGTGGAGGAGGTCGTGCACGCGCGGCTGGAAGAGCACGACTGGAACTGGGGGTTCGTCCTAGACGGCTTCCCTCGCACCCGGCCGCAGGCGGAATACCTCTTCGAAAACTGGAACCTGGACGCCGTCATCTATCTGGACGTGCCGGACGAGGTGGTGGAGTTCCGCGTGATGAAGCGCTCTCTGGAAGTGCAGGGGCCGGTGTTCACCAAGCGCTTGGACGACACCCCTGAAGTGCTCCGAGTCCGCCTGCAGGAATACCACGAGAAGACCAAGCCACTGATCGATCTCTACGAGGAGAAGCGCCTCCTGCGAAGGGTGGACGCCACCCGGACCGTGGAGGCCGTCTTCCAGGACATCGAAGACCAGCTCAAGCTCGCCAAGCCTTCCACCTTCCGCTGAGGGGAGTTCCGTCCGCTCCATGTGGGAATTCATCGCCACCACCAATCCGATCTCCCTCCTGTGCGCCCTTGGTGGTGCGGCGCTGGTGCTTTTGCTCGCGGGACTGGTCCTGGTGGCCAGGCGCCGAACGCCGACCGTGGAGCTTCGAAGCCGTTGGGTCCTGCTCGCGTTGGGCTCCGACACCCGAGCCGAAGACCTCGCCGTGGAATTCCAGGACGCCGGCTGGGACACGCAGATCCTCCCGCCCTCCGCGGGGTTGGGCGAATTCCTGGCGGGATTCCATCCCTCGCTCCTCGTGGTCGACAGGTCCCGTCACGGGGCGGACCTCGCCCAGCTCGAGATCGCCGACGCCCGGGTGGCCTCCACTCCCATCCTGCTGCTGGACGTGCTTGGGGCCGTCGACCGGGGTGCCCAGCAGATGCGCGCCTGGGTCGAGCCCAACGCGAAGATCTCCCTGATCCTGGAGAAGGCCGAACAGCTCGTCGGTCGACATCCCGGTCCGCAGCAGCTCTCCCGGCTCAGCGAGGTGCGCGGACCGCTCCGCCAGGGAACCATCCTGGAGCTCCTCTACTTCCTCGCCAACGCGTGCCGCACCGGAAGGGTGGAGATCGCCACCGACGGGACCTCCGGCTGGATCTGGCTGGAGGCGGGGGAAGTGCGACACGCGGTGCTGGGCCGCGAGGAGGGAACCGCCGCGCTCCATGCCCTGCTGGATCGGGATCGGGGACAATTCTCGTTCCGGGCCGGCGCATCGGCGCCCAACAAGACCATCAAATCGTCGACCATCTTCCTCCTCCACGAATACGCGCGCCTGAGGGACGAGCATGCCAAGATGGCTGGGAATTGACTGGGGAGGCCGCCGGATCGGCCTCGCCCTCTCCGATCTGGACGGCGCCCGAGCCTTCGGGTACTCGACGCTCGACGCCAAGGCCGGCGATCCCCTCCCCGAGATCCGCCGCATCTGCGACGAGGAGGATGTGCGGGGGATCGTCCTCGGGCTCCCCCTGCGCAGCGACAACGGGGAGGAGTCCGAGACCGCGAGGCTGGTCAGGGAGTTCGGAGGGCGTCTCCAGGCTTCCCTGCCCATCCCGGTGGTCTACGAAGACGAACGGTTCACCAGCTTCGCGGCGGAGCAGGACCTGAAGGCCGCGGGCTGGGTCCCCGGCAAGGACCCCAAGTCGCTGGTCGACAAGGCCGCCGCCAGGGTCCTCCTGCAGGACCATCTCGATCGACGGGCGTCCGGGGAGGCGAATTGATGCTGTCCCCGCGTCGATGGCTGGACCTGGGACTGCGCGATTCGTGGGTTCCCGTCGGACCGGGGGTCTGGCAAGGCGCGAGCAGGTCGTCGCTCGCGATCCTCGACATCCTCGAATCCGTGCATCCGATCGAATCGACGGACGTCGTGGAGGCGCACGAGGACTGGTGCGAGCGGCACCACCTCAACGCCCAGCAGACACGCATGGAGGAAACGCCCGAAGGCGTCACCGTCCTGCGCAGCTTCGGAGAGACCGGTTCGGACGAATTCCTGCTGGTCGCCCATCTGTGGAAGGGGGGTCGACTGTCGGTGCTGTCCTTCCGCGCGCCGCTGGAGTCGCTTTCCGACGAGGACCTGGCCGACGTCCTCGGCGCCCTTCTCGAGGCCCGCCCGGTGGAGGAGAACCACCGGTGATCCTCCGCCTCTGCTCCGCGGCCGTCTCCACGACCCCCTTCGATTTCAGGGGAAACCTGGACCTCGCCCTGGAGGCGATGGACCGCGCGCGGTCGGCCGGAGCCCACGTGCTGGTCCTCCCCGAACTCTGCCTCTCCGGATACGGTTGCGAGGACATGTTCCTTTCCAACTGGGTGGCGGACCGGTCGCTCGCTTCCCTACGCCAATTGGCCGGGGCGGTCCCCGGGAGGATGCTGGTCGCCGCGGGACTTCCCATTCGCCTGCGCGGGCGGGTCCACAACGCCTCCGCCCTGCTGGGAAACGGCGCGGTGCTGGGCATCGCCTGCAAACGGCACCTGGCCCGGGAAGGCGTGCACTACGAGACACGCTGGTTCCATCCCTGGACGCCGGGCTCCTTGGAGGAGCACCCCGAACTCGGATGTCCCGTCGGGGACCAGGTCTTCGAGTGGGACGGGATCCGGTTGGGCTTCGAGATCTGCGAAGACGCCTGGGCGGCCGGCAGGCCGGGCCTGGAACTCGCGGCCGCGGATTGCGACGTGGTCCTCTCGCCTTCGGCCTCCCACTTCGCCCTGGGCAAGGACGAACTCCGCTCCCGCCTCGTCGCCGACGGCTCGCGCTCGCTCGGCGTCGCCTACGTCTGGTCGAACCTCGCCGGGAACGAGTCGGGGCGCATCGTGTACGACGCCTCCTGCCGGATCGCTTCCTGCGGCCGGATGCTCGTGGAAGGCCCACGCCTGACCTTCGCACCCGTCTCCATCTCCATGGCCGATGTGGATCTGGACGAAATCCGCTCCCATCGCGCCACCGCCGGGCATCCCGTCCACGCGCAGGCTCCCGCCGTGACCATTCTCGAGTTGCCTCCGCCGGTCCCGCCGACGTCGACGCTCGACCGGGTCCCTGCGGCGACGATGGACCAGCACACCGAATTCGCCCGCGCCACGGCGCTGGGCCTCTGGGACTATCTGCGCAAGTCGCGATCCCGCGGTTTCGTGCTTTCGCTCTCCGGCGGGGCGGATTCGGCCGCCTGCGCCGTCCTGGTGCACCTGGCGTTCCATTGGGCCCTCGAGGAACTCGGCGCGCAGGGGGTGCGTCCGGCCCTTCCCTGGATCGAGCTTCCCGCCGCCTTGGATGCCCGCGCCCTGACCGGGGCCATGCTCTCCTGCGCCTACCAGGCCACGGGCAACTCGGGCCCCAGGACTCGCGCCGCGGCCGTCGCGGTCGCCCACGGCGTGGGGGCGGTCTTCCACGAGTGGGACGTGTCGGAACTCGTGGGCGGATACATGGCCGTGGCGGAAAGGGCGCTTGGACGGGAATTGTCCTGGGAGCGCGACGACATCGCCCTGCAGAACATCCAGGCCCGGGTCCGGGCGCCTTCCGTGTGGTTCCTCGCCAACGTCCTGGAAAGGCTCCTGATCACGACCTCCAACCGCTCCGAGATGGCGGTGGGGTACGCCACCATGGACGGCGACACGGCGGGATCGCTGAGCCCGCTGGCCGGGATCGACAAGAATTTCCTCCTGGACTGGCTCTCCGTCCTGGAGACCCGTGGAATCGCGGGAATCCCTCCGCTTCCATTCCTGGAGGCGGTCACTTCCCAGACCCCCACCGCCGAACTCAGGCCCCGTGCACCGGGAGCGGAGGAACAGACCGACGAGGCCGACCTCATGCCCTACCCGCTCCTGTCGCGCCTGGAAGCCCTGGCGATCCGCGAGCGCAAGTCGCCCCGACAGTGCCTGCGGGAACTTTCGACCGAGGCCCCGTGGAAGGACGATCCCCGACTGGCCCGGTGGACCGCCCGATTCTTCCGGCTCTGGACGCGCAACCAATGGAAGCGCGAGCGCTACGCTCCCTCCTTCCACCTGGACCGCCACGATCTGGATCCGCGTTCCGGGACGAGATTTCCCATCCTTTCCGCGGGGTTCGAGGAGGAACTGCGCGAACTGGGCCTGTGAGGATCCTGCCGTGGATCCCCTCCGCGAGGAGGAGATCCCGCAAGGCTACCGCAGCACCCGGAGCAGATGTTCCACGTCGCCGCGGAGCGTGGGGGAATCCTTGAGGTCCTTCCCGACCTTGTCGCAGGCGTGGATGACCGTGGAATGGTCCCTGTCGCCGAAGTGTCCTCCGATGGACTTGTAGGGAAGCTGGGTGAGCTGCTTGACCAGGTACATGGCCACCTGGCGGGCGTGGCTCACGTCCTTGGTGCCGCGGTTCTCCGCGAACATGCTGGTGTGCTCGATGCGGTAGTATTCGGCCACCACCTGGGCGATCTCCTGCGGGGAGAACCGCTTGGAGGAGCCGCGCGGGATCTGTGCCTCCACGACGTCCTGCGCCAGCCGCAAGGTCACGTCTCCGCCCTGGATGCTGGCTTCCAGGATGAGCCGGCGCACGATGCCCTCCAGGTGGCGGATGTTGGTGTCCACGTTCTCGGCGATGAAGGAGATGATGTCCTCGGAGAGATCCAGGTTCTCCTCCATCGCCTTGTTGCGCAGGATGGCTTCGCGGGTGTCGCGGTCCGGGGGCTGGATGTCCACCGAAAGACCCCACTGGAAGCGGCTCACCAGCCGTTCCTCGAGTCCTTGAAGCTCGCCGGGAGAACAATCGGACGTCAGGACGATCTGTCGGTTCGACTGGTGGAAGGCGTTGAACAGGTGGAAGAATTCCTGCTGGAGCGCGTCGCGCCCGACCAGGAACTGGATGTCGTCCATGAGCAGCACGTCCACCTGGTTGCGGTAGAACGTCGAGAAGTCGTTCACGAGGTTCTTCTGGACGTGGTAGATGTACTGGTTCTTGAAGTCGTCCGTCGGGACGTACCGGACGCGGATCTCTGGAAAGCGCGCCTCGATCTGGTTCCCGATCGCCTGGAGGAGATGGGTCTTGCCCAGCCCCGAATCCCCGTAGATCATCAGCGGATTGAAGCGCGTGCGGCCGGGAGCGTCGGCCACGGCCTTGGCCGCCGAGTGGGCGAACTGCGAATTGCCGCCCACCACGAAGGTATCGAAGGTGAACCGGGGATTCATCAGGATCGGAGGAATGTCGCCCCCCGCGCCGGCGCGGGGATCGGTCGCGGAGGGAAGGACTGGACGGCTTTGCTGGAGCGTGATCCGCGGGGTTGCCCCGATGGTCTGCTCGGCGGCCATTTCCACCAGTCCCTGCAAGGTCTTTCGGAAGGGCTCGAGGGCGAAATCCGCGGGGGCCTCCAGAAGGAGGGACGTCTGGGAGAACTCCAGGCATCGCAAGGGCGCGATCTGGCGGGCATGGACTTCGGCCGAGAGCATCCGTTGCAGGATTCCCGCGGCCTTGGCCCACAGTACGGCGGCTTCGGGTCCGGTCATGAGGCGGTGCGGAAATCTAGTCCTCCCGGCCCCTGCCCTTTCGGATCCGGAACGGAAGGATCGCATCCGGCCGCATCTACCTTTTCGCGCTACCGATGTTCCTGAAGATCAAAGGGCCCCAGCGAGTGGAAGGAGAGGTCGTCATCTCCGGCGCCAAGAACGCGGCATCCAAGATGATGGTCGCCTCCCTGCTCACCGACGAACCGGTGGTGCTCCACAACTTTCCGCGCATCGAGGAGATCGACATCGTTCGCGAGCTGGTGGAGAAGGTGGGCGCCCAAGTGGATGTGCGCGACCACACCCTGGTCCTGCGCACTCCGGAAATCACGACCGAGGAGGTCGTGGGTCTCTCCCGGGCGAACCGGATCTCCGTGCTCGCCCTCCCCGCCCTCCTCCACCGCAAGGGACGCGCGGTTCTTCCCGTGCTGGGGGGCGACAGGATCGGTCCGCGTCCCGTGAACTTCCACTTGGACGCCCTGCGCGCCATGGGCGTGGAAATCGACGAATCGGGACGGGCCTTCGTCGCCTACGCACCCCATGGCCTGCACGGCACGAGGGTGCGTCTACCCTACCCCTCCGTGGGAGCCACGGAGAACATCCTGTTGGCGGGCGTGCTCGCGCGCGGCCGCACCGTGGTCGAAAACGCCGCGTTGGAACCGGAGATCCTGGATCTGGTCATGATGCTCCAGAACATGGGCGCGATCATCGAACTGGGAACCGACCGAACCATCTCCATCGACGGCGTGGATCGGTTGCGGGGCTGTTCCCACGAGATCCTTCCCGACCGGATGGAAGCGGCGAGCTACGCCTGCCTCGCGCTCGCGACCGGAGGACGCATCTTCTGCCGCAACGCCCGCCAAGGAGACATGATCACCTTCCTGAACGCGGTTCGCCGGATCGGTGCCGACTACGAGGTCCTGGGCGACGGGATCGTCTTCTTCAGAAAGGGACCCCTGCGCGGGATCGACCTGGAGACCGACACCCACCCCGGCTTCATGACCGATTGGCAGCAACCCTTCACGCTGGTCCTGACCCAGTGCGACGGGACCTCGGTGGTCCACGAGACGGTCTACGAGGATCGGTTCGGCTACACCCGCGAGCTGGTGCGACTGGGCGCGAGCATCACGGTCTTCGACAAGTGCCTGGGCGAACTCCCCTGCCGCTTCCGCGCCAACCGCCATCCCCACTCCGCCATCGTCCAGGGACCGTCTTCCCTTCGGGCGGTCGCCGAACCCCTGGACATCTTCGACATCCGCGCCGGCATCACGCTGGTGATCGCGGCCCTCTGTTCCGAAGGGACCTCCGTCCTCAACGGCCTGGAGCACCTGGACCGCGGGTACGAAAACCTTCTCGGCAAGCTCCAAGGCCTGGGCATCCGCGCCGAACGGGTGGCCCCGGGACCCGAGCCCGGGTCCTAGTTTTCCTTCCGGATCCTTCCGTTCCAAGACTCGAGGTCACATGCGACGCGTCCTTGTCACCGGCGGATCCGGATTCCTGGGTTCCCACCTCTGCGACAGGTTGCTGGCATCGGGCGACGAAGTCCTGTGCCTGGACAACTTCTTCACCGGTCGCCGGAGCAACGTCGAACATCTCCTCGGGAATCCGAGATTCGAACTGGTCCGCCACGACGTGGTGGAGCCCATCCTCCTGGAAGTCGATCGCATCTACAACCTCGCCTGCCCCGCCTCGCCGGTCCACTACCAGTACAATCCCGTGAAGACCGTGAAGACCAGCGTGATGGGTGCCATCAACATGCTGGGAATGGCTAGGCGCGTGAAGGCCCGAATCCTCCAGGCGAGCACGAGCGAAGTCTACGGGGATCCGGAACAGCATCCCCAGCGGGAGGAATATTGGGGTCACGTCAACCCCATCGGGATCCGCAGCTGCTACGACGAGGGCAAACGCGTCGCCGAGACCCTCTTCATGGACTACCACCGGCAAAACGGGGTGGACATCCGCATCGCCCGCATCTTCAACACCTACGGTCCGCGGATGCATCCCCGGGACGGGAGGGTCGTTTCCAATTTCATCGTCCAGGCCCTGCGCGGACAGGACATCACCATCTACGGCGACGGGACGCAATCGCGAAGCTTCTGCTTCGTGGACGACCTCGTCACGGGGTTGATCCTCTTGATGGAACATGTGGGCGGTGGCACCCACCTGCCCGTGAATCTGGGGAATCCCGGCGAATTCTCCATGCTGGAACTCGCCAGGAAGGTCCTGGAGGTCAGCGGAAGCGCATCGAAGATCGTCTTCCAGCCGCTTCCCCAGGACGACCCCAGACAGAGGAGACCCGACATCTCCAGGGCGGAGGGCGGATTGGGTTGGAAGCCCCGCGTCGGCTTGGACGAGGGGATCCGGGAGACCGTCCGGTATTTCCGGGACACACTCGAGACCTGACAGTTCGCGGATGGGGAGGCTACTTTCCGCGATTCCCAACCAAGAGGACACCCATGTCATCGCAACCACGCGTCGCCTTCATCACCGGCATCACCGGACAGGACGGATCGTATCTCGCCGAACTGCTCCTGGAGAAGGGCTACTTCGTCCACGGCCTGAAGCGCCGGTCCAGCTCCTTCAACACGGGTCGCATCGACGGGATCTACCAGCACCCGCGCTTCAAGGCGCATTTCGGGGACCTTTCCGACAGCACGAACATCGTCCGCCTTGTCCAGGAGATCCAGCCCGACGAGATCTACAACCTGGGCGCGATGAGCCATGTCGCGGTGAGCTTCGAGGAGCCGGAGTATTCCGCCGACGTCGACGGGATCGGGACGCTCCGCCTCCTGGAGGCCATCCGCACCTGCGGCCTGGAGAAGAAGACGCGTTTCTACCAGGCATCGACCTCCGAGCTCTTCGGTCTCGTCCAGGAGATCCCGCAAAGGGAGACCACCCCTTTCTATCCGCGCAGCCCCTACGCCGTGGCCAAGCTGTACGCCTACTGGATCACGGTGAACTACCGGGAGGCCTACGGCATCTACGCCTGCAACGGGATCCTGTTCAACCACGAGAGCCCCCGTCGGGGCGAGACCTTCGTGACCCGCAAGATCACACGCGGCATCGCGCGCATCAAGGAAGGGCTGGACACCGTCCTGAAGCTGGGGAACATGGACAGCCTGCGCGACTGGGGCCACGCCAAGGACTACGTCGAAATGCAGTGGTTGATGCTGCAGCAGGACCACCCCGAGGATTTCGTGATCGCCACGGGCAAGCAGATCACGGTGCGCTCGTTCGTGGAACTCGCCGCGAAGCATGCGGGGATCGGCTTGCGCTGGGAGGGCGAGGGGCTGGAGGAGAAGGGGATCGACATCGCGACAGGCCGGGTGATCGTCGCTGTGGATCCCCATTATTTCCGGCCCACAGAAGTGGAGACCCTGCTCGGAAGTCCGGAAAAGGCCAAACAGAAACTCGGATGGGTCCCCAAGATCACCGTCGAGCAGATGGCCAAGGAAATGGTGGAGAACGATCTCCTCGAGGCCCGGCGGGAGCAAGCCCTGCGGGGTCTCTAAGTTCCAGCGACCGCTTGCTTTTCAGGCCACGTAAAACATAGTTTTACTAGCATGGTCAAGATCATCACCAAGATCGGCAACTCGCAGGGCCTCATCATGGATCAGGCGTTGCTGGAGATGCTCCACCTGAAAACGGGGGATCAAGTCAACATCGAGGTCCACGAAGGTGGAACGGCGACGCTGACGCCGCTGAATCCACAGCGGGCCCCTGGCGAGGTTTCGCAAGCCATCGCCTCTGTCGTGAAGGACTACTCGAAGACGCTGAGTCGATTGGCGTGAGCCGCAATCCCGACAACTGCTTCCACTTGAGCATCGAGTCGGTCCTTGAAATCCACGCCAGCGTC
>DATNIW010000136.1:0-2996 GCA_035604215.1 Fibrobacteria bacterium | reverse complement strand
GCCGTAGTCCATGCTGATGCAAAAGATTCGCGACAACGCCGCCTGGGTGGTGGGAATCGCGGTGCTGTGCTTCGTGGCCCTCATCTTCGTCGACTGGGGGATGAGCCCCGGCAACAGCATGACCCACAAGACCGTGGTGGGATCCGTGGTCGGCGACGACATCCGGTTCGAGGAATTCGACCAGATCGTCCAGCAGAGGGCCAAGGCCCAGACCGACCAGGGCAAGGAACTCAATTCCGAGGCCTACGCGAACCTGCGCGAGGAAGTGTTCGTGGATCTCGTGCGCGCACGTCTCATGTCCAAGGTCATCGACAAGTACGATCTCTACGGCACGCCGGAACAGGTCCTGGACTTCATCCGCCGCAATCCCCCACCGGGTGCGGAAAAGGCTCCCATCTTCATGGGCGCCGACTCCCAGTTCAACCAGGCCCTCTACGAGCGCTGGCTTTCCAACCCAAAGACCTTCGACGACCGCTTCATGCAGATGGTGGAGCAGGAGACGCAGAACAAGACCATCCCCGAGCAGTCCCTGGGGCGAATCCTGGTGGACGGCCAGCAGAAGACCTCCCTGGAGGCGCAGTTCGAAACCCGCATGGAAATGACCAAATCCTGGGGCTTGGCCGTGGCGGCATCCCTGGATTCCTTCCCGGCTCCGACCCCCTCGATCGACGCGCTGCGGGCCGAATTCCAGACCCTGGCCGACAGCTTCTGGATCGGCAAGCCCTTCGCCGAGATCCAAGGTGCCTACTTCCTGAAGACGCCGTCCGCCCAGGACTCGCTGCACGCGCTCCAGGACGCCGACACGGTGGCCGCCCGCGCCCACCGCGGCGACAAGTTCGAGGACCTGGCCCAACAATTCAGCGAAGATCCCGGATCGGCCAAGAACGGGGGCTCCCTGGGCGGGTTGCAGACCAGGGACCGTTGGGTGCCCGCCTTCGCGCAGGCCGCGGCGAAGATGGAAAAGGGCCAGATCTCCGACCCCATCCTGTCCCCGTTCGGGTACCACATCATCCGTTGCGTCGACAAGCAGATCAAGCCCCGCACGCCGCCGGCCGTCGGTTCGGACACCTTGTACGACCTGCAGCACGTCCTGATCACCATCGCCGTCAGCCCCGAAACCATCGATACCCTCAAGCAGAAGCTGGAGGACATCCGAACCCAAGTGAAGGCGGGTGCGAAGTTTGCCGACGCGGCCGCCAAGGTCCAGGCGTCCATCGACTCGGTCCGCGTGAGCGAAAGCGATCTGGGTCAGAGCCAAGTCGGCGCCGTCCCGGGAGCCTCGGCCTGGGCGTTCCACGGACAGGAGAACGAAGCCTCCGAGATCCTGGAAAACTCCAAGAGCCTGATGGTCCTCTCCCAACCCCGGGTGTACAAGCCGGGAAGGGACTTCGATCTGGCGCGGCCCGCCGTGGCAAGACACCTGGCCCGGGTCGAATCCATCCGCCTGGCCAACGCCTACCTCCAAGCCAACCTCCCCAAGATCCAGGCCTGCGACACCTCCTCCACCTGTCTGGATCGGATCGGGAAGCTTTCCACGACCCCCTTCGTCGAACGGCCCGCCGCCTCCTGGGTCGCCGGCCTGGGCTACTCTCCCCTTGGGCTGTACGGGTTGCTGACCCCCGCCTCCCAAGCGTTGAAGACTTGGGTGGGTCCGGGTTACGACCCCCACGGTGCCCTGGTCCTGCGCCTGGACTCCATCCACGGGCCCACCGAAGCGGAACTCGCCCGGCCGGCGCAGGGAGGAGGCGACCACAAGGAAGGCTACGCCGCCCGGCAAGCCATCGACGAATGGTTGGCCTCCCGCCGTCGCGAAGCGAAGGTCAAGAACAACCTGGACCAGTTCTTCCGCGACTAATCGTCCAGGTCCCAGAATCCGATTGCAGGATTCGGGACCCGGAGGTACATTCGGTGCAAATGCGAGTCCTATCCGTACTCATCCTCTCTCTGGTGATCGCAGGGACGGCCCAGGCCTCCATGGCGAAGGTCCAGTCCAAGCAGTCCAACTGGACCAAGATCAAGGAACTCTTCAAGTAAGACCTGGGTCCAGGTCGAGAGGCACACGGGGGGGACCGATCCGGATCCCCCCTTTCTTTTTTTGAGGCGATCCCAATGTTCCTCGACGAAAGTCGAATCCAAGTCCAAGCCGGCGACGGGGGCAATGGTTGCTCCTCGTTCCGCCGGGAGAAGTACGTGCCCTTCGGAGGCCCCAACGGCGGCGACGGCGGCCGAGGGGGACATGTGGTCCTCCACACCGACCCCCAGGTCCACACCCTGTACGACATCGGATCGGTGCGGACCTTCCGCGGCGAGCGCGGCGAGCACGGACTGGGTTCCAACTGCAAGGGCCGCGACGGCGAGGACATGGTGGTACGGGTCCCGGTGGGAACCCTGGTCAAGGACCTGGACGGTCTCCTGCTGGCCGACCTCACCCAGCCCGACCAGATCTGGATCGCCTCCCATGGCGGCAAAGGGGGCTTGGGCAACCAGCACTTCGCCACCGCGCGCAACCAGGCTCCGCGCAAGGCCTTGCCCGGACTGCCGGGTGAGCGACGCGAACTGCTGCTGGAACTGAAGCTGGTGGCGGACGTCGGGCTGGTCGGGTTTCCCAACGCCGGCAAGAGCTCGCTCCTGGCGGGGCTGTCGCGCGCCAGGCCCCGGATCGGGGACTACCCCTTCACCACGCTGGAGCCCAGTTTGGGCATCGTGCCCGTGGGAGAAGGGTATTCGTTCGTCATGGCCGACATCCCCGGACTGATCGAGGGCGCCTCCCAGGGGAAGGGGTTGGGCCACCAGTTCCTGCGCCATATCGAACGCACCCGCGTCCTTCTGTTCGTGGTGGATCCCTGGAATCCGGAGCATGTGGAAGAAACCGAGGAACAGCGCGCCCTGCGCGTGCGAAGCCAGGTCAAGACGCTGCGCGACGAGTTGCTCGCCTACCACCCCAAGCTCTCCGAAAAGCCCTGGTTGGTGGCGGTCAACAAGTGCGACCTGGGCCG
>DATNIW010000135.1:0-2654 GCA_035604215.1 Fibrobacteria bacterium | reverse complement strand
TTGAGGGGGCGCTTGACCACCGGGTGGTTTCCCTCCACCGAGCGACCCTCGCCGGTGACTTCCTCGTTGGCCAGCACGGCCTTCATGGCCTCGCACCAGTTCACGCTGACCACGGCGGTGTAGGCGAGGCGCTTGGCTCCGACGAATTCGGCGACGGCCTCGGGTCCTCGAGCCTGGACATCCGCCGGTATTTCCAACTCGGAGATGGGGCGGCCCTTGCGCAGCGACGGATCGTACCAGGTCTCGTAGAGCCGGCAGAAGATCCACTGGGTCCAGCGGTAGTAGCCGGGGTCGGTGGTGTCCACCTCGCGGTCCCAGTCGTAGGAGAGGCCCAGCGACTGGATCTGGCGGCGGAAGGTGTCGATGTTCTTCTTCGTGGTGACGGAGGGATGCGTGCCCGTGCGCAGGGCGTACTGCTCGGCGGGCAGGCCGAAGGCGTCCCAGCCCATGGGGTGCAGGACGTTGAAACCCCGCATGCGCTTGTAGCGGCTCACGATGTCGGTGGCCGTGTAGCCTTCCGGGTGTCCCACGTGCAACCCCGCTCCGGAGGGGTAGGGGAACATGTCCAGGATGTACGCCTTGGGCTTGGAGCGGTCCAGCTCGGCGAGTCCGGGCGTGCGGAAGGTCTTCTGGTCCTTCCAGACCTTCTGCCACTTGGGCTCGATGGACTGCGGATTGTAACGAGGCACGGTCAGGCTCTCCGGATCGCTGGTGTGGTGGGACGCTGAAAAATAGCCCGACCTCGAAGCGTACAGCCACAGCTGAGCAGGCAACCCCACCAAGGGGCGGCGAGCGGAAGCGAGCCGCCCGAGACGACGGCAGGGGCCCGGCGGCCCCTGTGAACCAAGCCCAGCGCAGCGTGTAGGTTGGACCCATGGACTCCAAGACCGAAACTCCCGAAGATCCCCGTTCCCGGGATCTCGTCTCCATCGGGAACTACCCGAACGCCCTGGTGGCTGAATCCGCCCGGTCCTGCCTGGAGATGGAAGGGCTGGACGCCTTCGTGTTCGATGGGGAAATCGCGAACATGAACGGGTTCTACACCGCCGCCCTCGGCGGGGTGAAGGTGATGGTGGCCTGTGCCGACGAGGCGAGGGGCCGGGCCCTGCTGGATTCCCGGGCCCTCCCGGTACCGGAGGACGTGGTGGCACCCGAGGATGAAATCGCCCCGGACGGCGTGTATTGCGAGAAGTGCCATTCCAAGCGGGTCCGGACCCGGACCTGCTGGGGTGTGGAAAGGCGACCGCTGCTCCGGACCTTGACGCGGTTCTTCTTCCGGACGAAGGTGCTTCGTTGCACCGACTGCGGGTACGCGGTCAGATCCTGACAAGATCGCTCCGCGTCAGGCGGCTCGACGGAGAAGCATCGAAGCCGCGTGGCGGACTTCCGGCGAGGCATCCAGTTCCATGATGCGGGATTCCACGGTCGTGGTCGAAATGCGGCCCGACCGCAAGGCAACCTGGACGAAGGCCAGGTCCTTTTCGCGGCCTGCTGCGCATTTCGCGGCCAGGAGATCCACCGGGTCCAGGCACAAGGCAACGCCTCCACCCATGCTTGGATGGGACACCCGGACCAGACGATCCTGCCATCCTGGCGCGAGCACGGCGGTTTCGGGACCCACGCCCTGCAGATAGTAGCCGAACGTCTCGTGGAAAGGCGACAATTCCCCGATGGAGCCGTCCAGCAGGTCGGCGAGGTCCGGGCGATGGCGCGGCCAGGCGTCGATCTCCTCCGACACGAGGAGTTCCGCCGGGGCATCGGGCCAGGAGCCCAGGATGGACTGGCTTCCGATGACCACGAATTCCGTCTCCTCGGAGATGGCCGTCGCGGCGCGGATGAGATGGCAGAGTTGCTCGAACTTCATGCGACCGACTTCCAGATGCGCCAGCGTTCCCGCGCATCCAGTTCTCCGGCGAACGGCGACGTCTGGCGCAGGTCCGCATTCGCGGGGTCCGAGAGGAGATCGGCGAGATCGGTCGTGGGGAGATCCAACGCGTCGGTCCAGACCGAGTACCAATGGGGATGGATCCGGTTCGAGAGGTTCCACCGCTCCAATCGCGCCCTAGCCCGCAGGACCGAGGAAGGATCCGCCAACAAGCGCGACGCGATCGTGCGGTGCGCCGCCAAGGAGCGTTCCTGCGCGATTCTGTGACGATCCATCATCTTCTCAAGATATCACGCTGGAGCACGAGCTGCCCCCAATGTCGCGGAGTCACGCCCCCTCCGGCTTCTCCCGGCGCGCCTCGAACCACTCCAGCCTCTTCTTCAATTCCCTCTCGAAGCCTCGCTCCACGGGCTGCCAGAGGCCGCTCCCGCGCAACGATTCCGGCAGGTGGTCCTGTCCAGAGTAGGCGTCCGGGCTGTCGTGGTCGTAGCGGTAGCCCGTGCCCACGTCGCGCTTCTTGTCGAAGGCGGTGACGGCGTTCTGGAAGGTGGAAGGGACAGGCAGCTGGCCGAACGCCTTGATGGCGTCCTCGGCGGCTTTCCAGCCCGTGTAGAGGCTGTTGCTCTTGGGGGCCATGGCCAGGTAGAGGGTGGCCTGGGCCAGGGCGAGATTGCATTCCGGGAGTCCGAGATGCTCGCAGGCGTCGCGGGCGGCCAGGGCCTGCACCAGCGCCTGGGGGTCGGCCAGGCCCACGTCCTCGCTGGCCATG
>DATNIW010000134.1:0-3404 GCA_035604215.1 Fibrobacteria bacterium | reverse complement strand
CCGGCAGACGGGGCTTGAGTTCGATGGGCCCCTTGGACAGGAGCGAGGAGAGGCAGGCGTCGTTCTTGCAGGAGTAGTCGTCGGCGTGGATGCACGCGCCCACCGCGAAGGCGGCCGTGCGGCGCACGCAGCTCTCCAGTTCGCGGATGTTGCCCGGATAGGAGCAGTTGCGCATCAGGGCCAGGGCGTCGTCCCCGAAGGAGAGTGAGGTGCCGTGCATCTGGTTGTAGCGCTTCAGGAATTCCACGGCCAAGAGCGGGATGTCCTCGGGCCGGTCGCGCAGCGGCGCGAGGAGGATGGGCACCACGCACAGGCGGAAGTAGAGGTCCGAGCGGAACTCGCCGTTTCGCACCGCCTCCTCCAGGTTGCGGTTGGTGGCGGCCACCAAGCGAACGTCCACCTTGATCGTCTCCGATCCGCCCACCCTCTCGAACTCCCCTTCCTGGAGCACCCGCAAAAGCTTCGCCTGGAAGCTCGCGGAGATCTCGCCGATCTCGTCCAGGAACAGGGTGCCGCCGTCGGCCAGTTCGAAGCGCCCCTTTCGCTGAGACACCGCCCCGGTGAACGAACCCTTCTCGTGCCCGAACAGTTCCGATTCCAGCATGGTCTCGGGGAGCGCCGCGCAGTTGAGCTTGACCATGGGGCCTTCGCGGCGGGGCGAGAGGTCGTGGACCGCCTGGGCGAAGAGTTCCTTCCCCGTCCCCGACTCGCCGCGCAGCAGCACCGGGAGATGGCTCTTGGCCACGATGTGGATCTTGCGCAGCACCGACTGGACGGCCTCGCTTTCCCCCACGATCCCGTCGATCCCAAGCCGTATTTTGGTGGGATCGTCGGAGGAGAGTTTCTTCTCGGCCAGCCGGTTCTCCTCCATCAGGCGTTCCCGGTCCCGGGTGACCAGGGTCTGCAGATGCGAAGTCTGCCCCACCAGCTTGGCCACCATGACCAGGGAACGCACGTCGCGGTCGATGGTGTCCGGGGCGGTCTCCGACCAGCACCGCTCGGCGGTGAGGGTCCCGATCACCCGATCGTGCTCCAGGATGGGCACCCCGATGATGGAACAGGGGCGGTCCGAGGCGTGGCGGGTGCAGGTCTCGCACATCCCCGCGGCGTCCTCGTCGGCGATCACCACGGGCTTTCGGATGGCGACGATCCGCTGGACGATGGGCCTGGCGATGCGCTGGAAATAGTCCTGGGGCGTGAAGCCGATCCGGTTGGACCCCACCATGAACTTGGGCTTGGATTCGGGGTCCAGGAGCACCGCGAAGCACCGCGTCATGTGGAAACGGGATTCCAGGCAGTCCATGACCGGGGAGAGGGCGACTTCGATTCCCGTGGGGGAGGTCAGGACCTGGGAGATCTCGAATAGGCCGGAAACGGCCTCTTCCTGGCGTCGGCAGCGCTCCTCCAGATCATCGCCCGATGGTGGTTGGACTTCGGCCAGAGCCATGCTCCCACGCTCCTTGAAAGGGAGAGATTCCCTGTCACGTCTGGGATCAAATCGGATGCCATCGTAGGAATCGGAACCAATGTGGATCAGGCGATGGAAAGATTTCCCATCGTGTCCATTTTTCAGGGGGAAATGTCAGGGAATGTCCATCGCGAGCGGGGGTTGGGGAATAGCACCACCAACTCAATTTGCAATCCGTTGCGAGACGCATCGGAATGGGGACTCCGATCCGGATGAACGGGGTTGGCGGCACCACCTCCATCGCTCGGACTAAAGTCCTTCGCTGGGGAAACCTCGCGGCGGAAACGCCGCTCGGGGTTGTGTTTCTGCTTCGCGCCCTTCAGGGCGTTGATGGCGCGACGGACTTCAGTCCGAGCGCCCTTTGCGGCGGGCGAGGGTTCGGGTCCTGGAGAATATTGCGAGACGCCTTCCAGACGAGCCGGACTCACCTTCCAGGGATATTCTCGAGATCGGGCGGATTCGTGCTCGAACGCGCGAGAAGACTGGGACCCACCTCGTCCCCGAAGCAGTTGGAGACATCGGTGCAGTCCGAGCAGGTGGGGGCGGGACACAGGCCGTAGCTGTCGTCCATGCAGATCATGCGGCTCAGGAACTTCTTCCACTTCATGTCCTGGGCGTTCTTGTCGGCCAGAGGCTTGAAGTGGCGTTGCATGAATCGCGACAGCTCGTCCCGGTTTTGGAGCCCCAGGTCCTGCCAGAGGTGGTGCCGCTGGACCGCCCGTCGCGCGACCACCGGCACCAGGCGCTTGGAAAGCCAGGAGTGGGGCGTAGCGAAACGCTCCAGCAATTGGCGCAAGCAGGTCTCTTCCGGGGAGACGGCCGCGAGGTCGGGGACCAGCACCGCGGGGAACTCGATCTTCGAGAAGATCCGGGTCTGGAGCACGTCCACCTCCGCGGGTTCCAGGCCCAGCCGTTCGCACAGGCCGCAGCCCAGCTCGCGCGCCTCGGCGCAGGCTAGGGTCAGGACACAGGCCAGGACATGGACATCGAAGGCGTCCTGCACGGGGTTTCGGCCCGCGACCAACTGGTCGTAGAGAGCCGCATCGGCGGGTGAGGCACCCTCAAGCACCGCCGGGCTCCGCGCCGTGGGTCTGGCAGTCCTTGGGGCAGACCCGAGAACACGCCGAACACCCGATGCAGGCACCGATGTCGGCCATGGTCATGACCTTGCGTTCGATCTCGGCCTCCTCGTCGTCCAGCTCCACCAGGTGGCCCTCTTCGTCGATCCCCTTCAGGGTCATGACGTTCCGGCCACAGACCTTGTGGCAGCGTCCACACCCGATGCAGGTCTGGGGGTCTATGGAAAGCAGGAAGGACGGGCTCCAGGCCCGACCGTCCCGCGTCGTGTGCGATCCGATCTCGATCATGGCTCCCTCCTCGCGCCGTTCATGCGATGACCTTCAGGGATTCCCTCTTGGCTTCCAACGTCCGGTAGGCGTCGTGGGCGATCTGCGCCACCTCCAGGATCCGCTCCCATCCGGTGGGCAGGTCCTCGGCCAGGTCGTGCAGATCCATCTTGGCCTTGAGGGCGGCGTTGGACCACTTCTTGATCTCCGCCTTGAGGTCGTCCGACTGGCTCATGATCTTCCTCCAGAGGTGGTCAGTACTTGGCGACATCCGGGAACTTGCCGATCATTTCCACGGCCACCGCCATTTGCTTTTCGCCTTCCGCGGCCAACGCCTCCAGGGAGGGGAAACCAAAACGGTGCACGTCGCGGAGGTTCTTGTTCACCACGATCAGGCGGCCGGCGATGAGCACCATGCGCCCGAATCCCTCGTGGTGCATCTTCATCATGGGCGCCACCATGACTCCGGTGACGCGCTCCACCGCGAGGCCTATGGCGTTGTAGAACAGCTCCAGCCGCCAGAGGGTCTCGGGGTCCGGATCGCCCAGCATGGGGATCTCGGCGCGCTTTTCCTTGGTCAGGATGTACGG
>DATNIW010000133.1:0-3985 GCA_035604215.1 Fibrobacteria bacterium | reverse complement strand
CGCCAGCCCCTGGAGCACGGCGTTGGCGGTCTCGGTGGACGTGACGTTGAAGGCGGGGTAGGCGTAGCCACCCTTCTTCGCTTCGTCGAACATCCGCGTGTACTGCTGGTAGGTCGCTACAGGCATAAATCCTCCGGTTTGAGTTGCGTTGAACTGGTCAACACCCCAAAACTAGGCCCCGAACCGCTTCCTTGCAATCGGAGAAGTTGGTCCAGAAATGGGAAATTGGCGGATTGGCGACTTCGCTGGATCGTTTGTGGACTCCCCCGTCGAGTATCTTCTTCGCCGGTCGGGGAGCGTGGTGCGTCTCGGCACCTCTTGAAGCGGGGGCGACAGGGCTGTGCTGCATCTGGTTCTCGGTTCCAGGATCCTCGTCTACCAATACGCCCTCTTCTTCGTGTTCTACGCGGTCGTGGGCTGGGTTTTGGAAGTGGCCTACCGCTCCACCAAGCAGAGGCGGTTCGTCAACGCCGGATTCCTGCGCGGACCGTTCCTGCCCATCTACGGGACCGGCGCGATCTGCGTGCTTCTCATCGCCCCCTTCCTGCGCAGGCATGGAGTGGTTTGGGAATTCCTGGGCTACGCCGTGGTCCTGACCGCGGTGGAGTACGCCGTCGGCGCCGTCTTCGAACGGATCTTCGGCGTCCGGATGTGGGACTATTCGGAAGACAAGTTCAATCTGAACGGAAGGGTCTGTCTCCCCTTCTCCGCACTATGGGCGGCTTTGGCGGTCTTCTTCGAACGCATGGTGCATCCCTCGGTGGACCACTTCGTGCGGGGAATCGGCATCGGGCCCCTGGACGTGATGGTGCCGGTGCTGGCTGCGTATTTCCTGCTGGATTTCGTCTTTTCCCTGAATCTGCTGGGGGCCTTCGTCGGACGACTCTCCCGGATCCACCTGCGCCGTGCGAGCCTCAGTCTTCGCGAGCGGGGGCGGCTGGCGGAATCGTTCGGACGGCTTTTGTCGGCTTTCCCCGACCTCCGCAAGTACATGGACGCGGTGGCGGGTTTGCGCAGCCGATTGGACGATCGGCGGTCGGATCTGCAAGTGCGGTTCCTCCGGTTCGTGGAATCGCGGAGTCCCCGGGAGGAGGAGTTCCGGCGGTTCGTGCGCGACATCGCGACCCATCCGGAATTCCTCCGCACCAAGGAATTCCGGCACCACGACAACTCCATCTTCCGCCATTCGCTCCGCGTGTCCTACCTGTCCTACAGCATCGGGCGCTTCCTGAACCTGGACGCCCGCGCCATGGCTCGCGGCGGACTGTTGCACGATTTCTTCCTCTACGACTGGCGCGACCACCACCTGCCGGAACTCGCCAAGGAGAAGTTCCACGGTTTCGAACACCCCGCCATCGCGGTACGCAACGCGGAGCGACACTTCCTGCTCACACCATTGGAGCGGAACATCATCGCGCGCCACATGTGGCCGCTGACCCCGACGCCTCCCCACGGCCTGGAATCGTTCCTGGTGAGTTGCGTCGACAAGCAGGTGGCCATGAGCGAGTTCCGCATGGCCGGGAAGAATGCCCAGGGTTCCCATTCAGCCCGCTCGAGCCGAATGGGAGGACCTACTTCCGCATCTCCCGCGGAACGAAGTCGCGGATGAGCTTTCCCGTGTAGATCTGGCGGGGCCGATTGATCTTCAGACGGGATCCGTCGTGGATCTCCTTGTAGTTCGCGATCCAGCCCGGCATGCGCCCGATGGCGAACATGACCGTGAACATGTTCAGGGGAATCCCGATGGCGCGCAGGATGATGCCCGAATAGAAGTCCACGTTGGGGTAGAGCTTACGCTCCACGAAATACGGGTCCTTGAGGGCCACCTCCTCCAGGTGCCGCGCGATGTCCAGCAGAGGATCGTCGATGCGCAACTTGCCCAGGATCTTGTCGGCGGCCTTCTGCAGGATGCGCGAACGGGGATCGAAGTTGCGATAGACGCGGTGCCCGAATCCCATGAGCTTGAGGCCGGAGGCCTTGTCCTTCACCTTCTCCATGTAGGTGGCGGGCGACACCTTCGAATCCCGGATCTCCTCCAGCATCTCGATCACCGCCACGTTGGCGCCGCCGTGCAGGGGCCCCCAGAGCGCCGAAACACCCGCCGACACGGAGGCGTACATGTTGGCGCCCGAGCTCGCCACCATGCGCACCGTGGAAGTGGAGCAGTTCTGTTCGTGGTCGGCGTGCAGGATCAGGAACTGGTTCAGGGCGCGCGCCACATCCGGATCCGGCGTGATGCGGCCGTTGGGCACCGAGAACATCATGTGCAGGAAGTTCTCGGCGTACTTGAATTCCGGACGGGGATACATCATGGGCTGCCCGACGCCCATCTTGTAGGTGGCCGCGGCGATGGACCGGACCTGGGACAGGAGCCGGGCGGCGTTCTCCTCCATGTTGGCTTCGGTGTCGTCGCTCAGGACTTCGGGGGAGAAGCACCCGATGGCGTTGATCATGGCGGAAAGGATCGCCATGGGCGGGGCCTTGGTGGGGAAGCCCTGGAAGTGGCTGCGCATGCTCTCGTGGATCATGGCGTGCTTGGTCAGCAGGTCGGAGAAGCGCTGGCGCTGGGGCTCGGTGGGGAGCTCGCCGTAGATCACGAGCCATGCGGTCTCCACGAAGGTGGAGTGTTCCGCGAGCTGTTCGATGGGATATCCCCGGTAGCGCAGGATCCCGGCGTCGCCGTCGATATAGGTGACGGCGGACTTGCACGAACCGGTGTTGCCGTAGCCCTCGTCCAAGGTGATCAGCCCCGTCTTGGAGCGCAACTCCGAGATGTCGATTCCGAGTTCCTTTTCGGTTCCCTCGACGACGGGGAACTCCCAGGCCTCGCCGTTGTATTCCAGACGTGCGGTGGACATGTCGGCATTCTCCTGTGTGGCGCGCTTCCTGTCGGAAACTAGCAACGCGCACAGGGGAACGGTGGCGGGCGGAAGATGCTTCGCGAACGGATGCTCAGACGGTGCGGGAATACCGCCCTTGCCCCTTGCCCGTCAAGGGGTCGAAGAGGAACGCGATGTTGCGAACGGCCAGATGCCCCGTGGCCGTGGTGCGAAGAACGCGACCGTCGAAGGTGCACAGTCCGTCGGAGAGAGGAGACTCCAGGCCCGCGATTCCATCCGCCAGGATCCGCCGCGTGGATTCCGGGTCGAAACCTTCGGATTCCCCGATCCGATCCAGGTCCAGGAGCCCTTGGCACATGATGGAATTGATGACTTCCCGGTGGAAGCGCTCCTCGCGGTCCAGGATGTAGGCTCGCTCCACCGGCAGTTGACCCTGCGCCACGGCCGCCGAGTACGGGGAGCTTTCCTTGATGTTCTGCACGTACCCTTCGTGGAGCTGCGAGATGGCCGAGGCCCCGAAACCCACCACCTGGCCTGTGGTGCGCCGGGAGCAGTAGCCCTGGAAGTTGCGGTGCAAGTTCCCTTGCTCCTGGGCCTGGGCGAGTTCGTCGTCCGGCTTGGAGTAGTGGTCCATTCCGATGGGCCGGTATCCCGCTTCCTGGAAGCCTGCGTAGGTGCGCACGGCCATCTGGATCTTGGCTTCGGCATCCGGCAAACCCCTGGACTCCAGACTCTTCTGGTGGTCCTTCGCCCAGGGGACATGCGCGTAGCTGAAGGTGGCGACCCGGTCCGGGGAGGCCTGCACGGTCCGCTCCACCGTGAGTTCGAAGCTCTCCGGCGTCTGGTGAGGCAGTCCGTAGATCAGGTCCAGGTTGACCCCGGTGAATCCCAGGCGGTGGGACTCGGCCACCAGGTCGGCAGGGGAGATGCGGGGAAATCCCCGGTTCACGGAGGCCAGCACATCCCGGTCGAAATCCTGGAGCCCGAAGGAGATTCGATTGAAGCCGGCCTCGCGCAGGCCCGCGAGCTTCTGCAGGGTGAGCAGGTTGGGATCGCACTCGATGGCGATCTCGGTGTGCGGGGCCAGGCTCCTCCCGCGCAGGAGGTGTTCGATGACACCGGCAAGTTCGCGGACGGGCGCGGCG
>DATNIW010000132.1:0-5346 GCA_035604215.1 Fibrobacteria bacterium | reverse complement strand
CGGTGCCATGGGCGACACGTTCCTGTCCTTCCGAACTCGCATCGTGCAGATACCGGCCATGGACCTGGAACGCTTCCGCCGAACCCGCAACCGGGTAGCGCTTTCGTTCCTGCCGAACATGCGCGGCGACCTTGATCCCGTGGACAGGGTCCTGCATGTGACCATGGCATTTCGGCAGCAGGCCGATTCCCAGGGCCTGAGAAGGTTCTTCGCGTTTTGGGTGGTGGAAGGTCGGCTGCGAGTCGAGCAGCAGTTGGATCTGAATCGTAGATTGAAGGAGATGGACATGCCCGAGATCATCGAGTGGTGGTTGGAAGAAGGCCATGCGAAAGGCCGCACCGAAGGTCGTTTGGAAGGCATGGAAGAAGGCCTCCGCGCCTCCAAGCTCGATGACGCCCGCAAGATGCGCGAACACGGCATCTCCTGGGAGATCATCACCGACGTGACAGGCCTGAAGCCCGAAGACCTTTCGTAAAGCTCGCTCCCAGCGGAATCGGCAGACCTTTTCCCGCCTCCCCGACCAGACGGTATCACGACACCGGCCATCTTGCCGGAGGCAAGCAGGCCGGTGCGCAGATTTTGACGTACCGCAGACCCCACCACGTCCGCCGTTGAATCTCGCTGGGGTCCGGGTGGGCGGAGCCCCCCGAAAAGGCGCGGGTTTCCAAAGGGCCGCGCCCAGGGTTCCCATCGGCCGACACGACCGATGGGAGAATCAGCGGACGCCTTGGGCCGCCAAAGGCCTTGCTCAAACGTTCACTATCAACTATCTTCCGTCCGTGTCCCCCGCATCCCCGCACGACGAGTTCTTCAAGGAGATTTTCGGCGACCTTGATCGCGCCCGCGATTTCTTGCGCGATACGCTCCCGCCGGACATCCGCGAGAGGTTGGACCTTTCCAAAATTCGCCGCGAGAGCGAGTCGTTCCTGTCCGCCCAACTTGCCGAGACCTACGCCGACCTCGTCTTCTCCTGCCCGCTGTCGGACTCCACGGCCCTGGTCGCCATTCTTCTCGAGCACAAGAGCTGGGCACCCAAGCATCCCCATTTGCAACTGCTCTCCTACATGCTCGGGATCTGGGCGCGCGCCGAACAGGAAGGCAACCGACTGCCCGCCGTGATTCCGATCATCCTCTACCAGGGCCGAGAGAGATGGACTGTACGAGCACTTTCCCAATCATTCCCTGGCTTCCCCGAGCGGTTACGCAGGTTCCTTCCGGAGTTTGGATTCCTGTTGGTGGACCTGGCTCGAACGTCCAGGAAAACCTTGGGCGAGACCTACGGGAACCGATCGGTGCAGGTGGCCATGGAATTGATGAAGGCAATCTTTTCGCCGGGAGACGTCTCGGCTTTGATGGAGCGGCTGACGCCGGAAGACGGTCCCATGGACGCGGATCTGGCGCTTCGCTTTCTTCGCGTCGTGCTTCGGTATATATTCCAACGGAGCGATTTCGGGGTCCAGCAGGCGTTGAGCTTGAGGCTCCACCCGGCAACAAGGGAGTTGGCCATGACCATGGAAGAACAGATCCTGAAGATTGGACGGGAAAAAGGACTGGAAGAAGGCTTGCACTTGGCGCGCCTCGACGACGCCCGCAAGATGGTCGCGGAAGGCTTTGATTGGGCCGTCATCACCCGCATCACCGGTCTCCGCCCCGAAGACCTTTCGTAAAGCTCGCTCCCAGCGGAATCGGCAGACCTTTTCCCGCCTCCCCGACCAGACGGTATCACGACCCCGGCCATCTTGCCGGAGGCAAGCAGGCCGGTGCGCAGATTTTGACGTACCGCAGACCCCACCACGTCCGCCGTTGAATCTCGCTGGGGTCCGGGCGGCGGGAGCCCCCCGAAAAGGCGCGGGATTCCCAAGGGCTGCGCCCAGGGTTCCCATCGGGTTTGCCCGATGGGAGGATCTGCAGACGCCTTGGGCCGCCGGAGGCAGCGCCTAGTACCCCAACTCCTTGAGAATGGAAGCAAGCCGCCGCAAACGTTCGCTGAGGAGTTCGTCGTCGAGGTGGAGTTGCTTGTCGACGATCTCGATGTCGCCCGCGATGTGGTCGTTGTCCTTGGAGAGGGCGATGTTCATCGAAGACCCCTGGAGGGCGATCTTGTCGATGAGGTCTTCCTTCAGATGTTCCTCGGTGGTCTTCTTGTAGCGCTCCGCGAAGAACTGCTTGGTCTTGCAGACGAGGATCGCCAGGTCCAAGACGCGATGGAGGGGCAGCTCCTCCGATTGCCGGGACCATTTCTCGCCGGTGTAGCGCCAGATCTTCGCGGAGATCTCCGGGTAGCGCTTTCGATCGGCCCACTGGGCCAACCCGATGGAAAGTCCTTTCGTGTCCGTATCCGGACCGGCGTACCTCCCGTCGATCCGAGCATAGTCGTCCACCACCACCACAGGCTTGTGCTTCAACCCCTGCGGCACCTTCATCGAATGCTCCACATCGCCCACCTTACCCCCCGAAGAAAAGTTCTAGTAAAGTAGTAAGTAACTAAATTAGTAAATAACCTTCCTGACCAGACGGTATCACCCCCCCCGCCGCCACGGCGCATCGCCGTGCAGGCGGGTGCCCCGACCGTGATGCCACGAAGATCTCACCACGTCCGCCGCTAAATCTTGTTGGGGTACGGGGGGCGGGAGCCCCCCGAGAAGGCGCGGGATTCCCAAGGGCTGCGCCTTCAGCCCTTGGGCCGCCGGAGGCCGGCGCCTCAAACCCTGCGCAGCACGCTCTCGTCCGTATGCTCGAACGCCCGCCCGTAGATCACCAGCGAGGTGGTCTGGCTGTACTTCAGGACATCGCCCTGGACCTCCGTGCGGTGGCGGTAGGCGACCGTCTTGGCCTTGGCGGTAAGGAACGGAGATTGGGCGATGCCCCAGACGGGATCGCCCAAGGTGGCGGAAACCTCAAGGGCTGTGTCGGCCGCCGCTGCCTTGCCGCCGGCCAGGAGCGCTTCCGCACGGGGAATGGTCAGGGATTGGGAAACGACCTCCGTGGCCGGATCCCAGCTCCAGTAGCCCACCTGGTCGTGGAACCCCTCCCCGGTGTCGACCCGGTTCACCGACTGGTGGTAGCGGACCACCGACAGCGTCTGCTCACCGCCGTTCTTCACCCACCCAGCGGCTTCGAACACGATGGTCTCGCGGTAGACGACCTTTTCGTCGCCCACGGGTTCGGGGGAGGTATCCAAGCCTTTGCCCCCGGTCCAGGTTCCGACCAATGCCCCGAGAGGTCCGTAGTCCAATCCGTCGATGATCATGTGTGTTCTCCTTGTTCGGAAAACTAGACGGGAGGCTTGGTGTAAACCACCCCGTTGGGGGTTCGGGCCCCTGCTGAGGGACTGGAAATTCGCTTAAAAAAACACCCCCAAGGGGATTCGAACCCCTGCTGACGGACTGAAAACCCGCTGTCCTAGGCCTCTAGACGATGGGGGCAAAGGAGGGGCAAAGGTAGCACGACACTGCCCAATTATCCAACCTCTGGAGCGGCCCGCCCGGGGGTGACAGGTGAGCGACCGCCCACGCGCTCCGCCAAAGCCCATTCCAACCGACAGGCGGGCCGTGACACGCTACAGCCCGGCCAAGGCCTCGCGGACCGAAAGACTTCCCGCGCGCCGGGCCGGAAGCCACGCCGCCAGGAGCGATGTACCCGCCACCATCGCACCCCAGAGAGCGATCGCGCTCCAGGAAACCTCCATCGGAAGGGGGGCGAGGAATCCGAGCATTCCGATCAGCCGATCCAGGAACAGGGTGAGCGGAAGGCTCGCCGCCGCGCCCAGGACCCAACTGATGACGGAAACCGTCATGGTTTCGCGGAGGATCCGCCTCGACAAGGTGGCGGGCGCGGCCCCCAGTGCCTTCATCACGCCGATCTCCCGGGTCCGCTCCAGCACGTTCATGCCTGCCGTCGCGGCCAGACCCAGGATCCCCACCAGGCCCATGACCCCGGCGATCGCCACCAGCGACCGGACCAGGACCAGGACGTGGTCTCCCACCGCGGTGCGCAGCTCAGAAAAGGGGATGACCATCTCGACGGGGAACCCCTGGGCGACCAGTTCGTGCTCCAGGCGTTGCACCAGTGCTTGGCGTTCCGCCGGCGAACCCGCGGAAGAACGGAGGCGGAACATGGAGACCGCCCGCCGGGATCCCGTGGCCCTGGCGAAGGCGGAGTCCGTCAGGTAGGCAGTTCCCGGCGATCCGATCTCCTCGAGCACCCCGCGCAGGACCTTCCGCACCTGGGTTCCTTCGAGGGAGAGGAGGATGGGGCTTCCCATGGCGGGCTTGCCCGCCTGACTCCAGGCCGTGTGGTTGAGCACCACACCATCGGAATCCGCCGACACCAGGCGCCTGCCCGCCACCAGCGGGAACGAGACCATCCTCGTGGACAGGGGCGGGGCCATGGCGTAAAGGCTTCCGTGGCTCCGGTCGGGCCAGGTTCGGACCACGTCCACCTCGCCTTCCCGCGCGAACGCCGCGTGGGAAAATCCCCACGGTTCGGATTCGACCACGCCCGGGAGATGTTCCAGGACCTCGAGCTTTTCCAAGTCGACCGGGCGCAGGAACCGGACTTCGACGTCGTAGTGGCGGGTCTGCCAGATCTTGGCGAGGTTGGCGTTCCAGCCGTCGCGGATGTTCAGGGCCGTGAGGAACACGGCACCGGCGGCGCCCAGGAGAGCGAGCGACATCGCGAGGCGGGAGGGGCGTCTCAGCGCGTCACGCACGGGCACCGGGAGCCACGCCGGTGCCAACAGGGATGGCCGTGCCGCGTCGTGGTCGTCCATGGCGGCGCGCGGGGGCACGGCGCCGGCGCGGCGCAGCGGGATCCAGCAGGCGGCCAGGGGCACGACGACGGACGCGACGCCCATCGCCAGGGCGACCGTCCAGGGGACGCTCGAGTTCGCGATGTCGATGTTCAGGAGCTTGGAGATGGTGCGCGCGAAGGCGGCGGCGCCGAACAGGGACGGAGGCCAGGCGAAGAGGAACGAAAGGAATCCCATCCCGGCCACGGTCGCCGCGTAGCGGGAGAAGATCCGGTTCGTGTCCGCGCCCAGCGCCTTGAGGATGCCCAGTTCGCGCCGCTGACGGACCATCATCGCGGAGATCGTGGTCGCGGCCAGGATGGAACCGAGGAACAGCGCGAGAAACGCGAAGGAGACCATCAGCAGCAGCATGGTGGTCATCTGGGCCTGGTGGGGATGGGCGTGGGGCCGCGGTACCCGGATCTCGAGGACCTGGTCTCCGGCGAGGCCGAGATCTTTGGACAATTTCTGTGAAGCTTCCCGGATGGAGGAATCCGTCTGCGCGATTCCCTCGTAGACCACGCGAAGTTCGCGCAGTCCCGGAGGTTCCCCCCAGG
>DATNIW010000131.1:0-19576 GCA_035604215.1 Fibrobacteria bacterium | reverse complement strand
GTTTCCGTCGCGAAGTTCGTGTCGCGGATCTGGCTTTCGGCCGAGGTGAGGTTGGTCACCATGTTCCCCAGGTTCGTCACCGTCGAGTCCAAGCGGTTCATGATCGAACCGATGGTGGATCGCAGCGAAAGCACGGAGGTCAGGGCGGTGTCGATGCTCGCGATGGCGTTCTGCGCGGCGGATTGCATGGACACGGCGCCGAAGGACAGCCCCGAGGAGAGGTTCACCGCCGTGAAGGTGATGGTGGAGCTCGCTCCCGCCGAAGCCGCCGAGACCTGGAACGAGAAGGTCGAGGTGTTGGACAGCAGCGCCGTGTTGTTGTAGGTGGTCGCCTCGGCGATGCGGGTGATTTCCGAAGCCAGGGCGGTGTATTCCTGCTGGATGTAGCCGCGGTCGGTGTTGGAGTAGGTTCCGTTGGCCGCCTGCACCGCCAACTCCCTCATGCGCTGCAGGTTGTCCGTGATCTGCGAGGTGCCGCCTTCCGCGATCTGGAGCAGGGCCAGACCGTCGTTGGCGTTCTGCTGGGCCTGGGTGCTTCCCCGGATCTGGGATCGCAACCCTTCGGACACGGACAAGCCAGCCGCGTCGTCGGCGGCGCTGTTGATGCGCAACCCCGTGGACAGACGCTGCAGAGAGGTCTGCATGGCCATGTTGGTGTTGTTCAGGGAATTCTGGATGCTGACGGAATTGACATTGTTGTAGATACGCACGACACGTCCTCCTTGTATGGTTTCCACTCCGGAAGCATCCGTGCCTCCGAAGTCGGACACCAGGGCGGCTTGCGCCGATCCGGTGGTCCAGGACTCCTATCGGAAGGCGAGGGGGGAGACTTGAGGAAAAAAGAAACCCTCCGTCGCGCTGGGCGACGGAGGGTGGATCCGGGAACGACCGTCCCCGCGGGTCCTACTTCTTCTTTGCGGCCTTGGCCTTGTTGAATTCGTCCTTCAGGGCCTTGCCGGCCTTGAAGCCGACGGTCTTGGAGGCGGCGATCTTGATCTTCTCGCCGGTGGCGGGATTCACGCCGGTGCGCGCCTTGCGCTCCTTGACTTCGAAGGTGCCGAAACCGACGAGAGCCACGGTCTTGTCCTTCTTGAGTCCTTCGACGAGGGCTTCGAGGACAGCGGTGACGGAACGCTCGGCGGAAGCCTTGCTCTCCAGCTGGGCGAGTTCCTGGACCTTGGCGACGAGATCTGCCTTGTTGCTCATGTTGAGTCCTTGTGCGAGAGTTGGTTGGTGGTTGCCTTCGCGGCAGCATTCCACCGCGTTTCCATGGAACATATCACAGGAACAATTGCCTTGCAATGGGCTTTTCGAGGGATTTTTTGCTCCACAAGCCCTTGGAAAGGGGGCTGCGGGACGAACGGACGCCGCATCTTCAGCGAAATCAAGGGTTTGCGCGGGGTGGCATGTCCCGCGAGATGCGGTTCGCGAGGGCTTGCAGGAACCGCAATTCCTCGCGCGTCGGTCGCAGGCGCCGGAGCAGGGCCGCCAGATGCCTCCGTCCCGCCTCGCGTCGGGCGGGGTGCAGGAAGTCCTCGGCCCGCTCGAGGACGGAGGCTGTCCAACCCTCCCGCAGGCCCGCCGCGGCCACCTCCGCCGCCGGATCCGGGTCGGGGTGGGATGGAACTCCGTGCAGTCCGGAAAGCGCCACCGCCACGGCCTGGCCCAGGTTGAGGGACCCCGTCGGATGAGCGGTCGGAATCCGACAGGCGATGTCACAGGAAAGCACCTCCTGCTAGGTCAGTCCGATGGATTCGCGTCCGAAGACCAGCGCCCACGGCTCCTGCAGATCCGGCAGGTCCGGAAGCCGAGCGAGATCCACCGATCCCTTCCGGTGCGGACGGCGCGTGAAGGCGATGGTGGTGCGCGCCTTCCCGAAGGCCGAGACGAGATCGGAATGGACGGTGCACCGCTCCAGGATCTCCTTGCCCATGGTCGCGGTCCGGAAGGCCGCCGATTCCCGAGCGGGCCTCTCCCCGACGATCGCGAGGTCTCCCCATCCGAAGCAGGACATGGCGCGGACGACGAACCCGATGTTCTCGGGTATCTCCGGTTCCACGAGAACGACTCTGCCTGGGTCGGAATGGGGCATGGCGGGCAAAGAGACTAATTTCCCCCTTTTCCACAATTCGGGACGCGAACCCTCCGGAACAGCCGTGGCACAGACCCTCCAGAAAGACCTCATCGACCTCCTGCCCTTGGGCGAGGAGGGCGTGCGCGAACTCCTCCAGGACGCGATCGCCCAGAAAGCTCGGTTTCGGGAACACGGTCCCGACACGGAATTCGCCGGTCGCACCGCCGCCCTCTATTTCGAGAAGCCGTCCCTGCGCACCCGGGTCACCTTCGAGATCGCGATGAACCAGAAGGGCGGACAGGCTTTGCTCCTCGATGCGGGAAGCATCGGCATCGGCAAGCGGGAAAGTTTGGCCGACGTGGCGCGGAACCTGGAACGCTGGCTCGACGCGCTGGTGTGCCGGACCTTCTCCCACCAGATGGTGGAATCCCTCGCCAGGCTGGCTCGCATTCCCGTCGTGAACGCCTTGACCGATGTCTCCCACCCATGCCAGGCCCTCGCCTTCGGACAGACCGCCTTGGAGCGCCGAGGGCAGTTGTCCGGCCTTTCCCTGGTCTTCGTGGGCGACGGCAACAACGTCGCCCGGTCGCTGGCCGAACTCGCGGGCCTTTGCGGCATGCACTTCACGTTGGCGGCACCGGACGGCTACGAGCTTCCGGGGGAATTCTCCAATCTGGTGGCGCCCCTGTTCCGCTCCCGCGGCACCCGCTTCGCCCAGTCGCACGATCCTCTCCAAGCCGTGCGAGGCGCGGATTTCATCTATTCCGACGTCTGGGTGTCCATGGGCCAGGAAGGCCAGATGGGCAAGGCCTCGCACTTCCTGCCCTTCCAGGTCAACCAGAAGCTGCTCGACGCGGCGGGCTCCCAGGCGTTGGTCAGCCATTGTCTGCCGGCCCACCGCGGCGAGGAGATCACGGACGGCGTCCTGGACGGCGGAAAAGCGGTATGCTTCGACGAAGCGGAAAACCGCCTTCACGCCCAGAAGGCCGTTTTGAGGAGACTGTTTCGAGCCACCGGGAGGCTGTGATGCCGCTTGCCAGGATCGCCACGGGAATCGAAGGATTGGATCGCATGACCGCAGGAGGATTCGTGGAGCGTTCCGCGAATCTGGTGGAAGGAGCGCCAGGCACGGGCAAGACCACCCTGGGCCTGCAGTTCCTGGTGCGCGGGATCGAGGAGAAGGGCGAGGCGGGTCTCTACGTGACCTTCGAGGAGTTCCCCGCCCAACTCTACGCGGACGCCGCCAGGATGGGATGGGATCTCGCCGCCTTCGAGGCGGACGGCAAGCTTCGGATCCTGTTCACCACCCCCATGGAACTGCTCGCGAGCCTCGAGGAGGTGGACGGAACCCTGGAACGCGAGATCGAGGAGTTCTGCATCCGCCGGGTCGTGGTGGACAGCCTCAGCCATTTCGAGTTCCTCACCGAGGACACCTTCCAGTTGCGCGACCTGGAGTTCCGATTGGTCTCCGCGCTCAAGCGGGAGGGATGCACTTCCGTCTTCCTGCGCGAGAACGCCAATCTCCTCGGAGACACCAACAGCCTGAGCCGGTCGCCCTTCGTGGTCGACTCCTTCATCATCCTGCGCTACGTGGAACTGGAAAGCGCTGTCTCCAAGGCCATGCTGGTGCTGAAGATGCGGGGATCCGCGCACGCCACCGACATCCGCCGCTACCGCATCGCCCAAGGGGGGATCGTCGTGGAGGACAAGTTCGAGGGCCAGGAGGGAATCCTGGGAGGAGCACCGCACAAGAGCCGGGCCCAAGCCTTCGTGGAGGCGTTCGGTCGACGCAGATGAGTTCGCTTTCCCTCATCTTCTCGGCGATTCTCGCGGCGACGCTTTCGCTGGTCGGGATGGCCGTGGGAGTCTTTTACCGGAGGAAATTCGGCGAGGGCACCCATGGCTGGCTCCTGCCCGTCGGGGGGGGGATCGGCGTGCTCGGCATCGGTCTCCAGGCCGTTCCCGCCTTGCCGCGCGTCGTCGGCGACCTGGTCGCGTTGATCGGCGCCGTGGTCCTCGCTTTGGGAACGTTCTGGCTCTGGTATGTCATGATGGGCCCCAGGAAGTGATCTCCATCGGCATCCTGCTCTGGCACTCCGCGTTGGCGGTGATGATCCTGGTGGTCTGGAGACTTTCGGTGCGCCTGGGTCGGGCCATGCGGGACGACGTGGGGGCGATCGTGTTCCTTCCGATCTCCTCGGGATCGATCTTCGCCGCGGGAGTGGCCGCCTGCGTCGCTCCCCTCCTGCCCGTCGCGCAATGGATATCGGTCGGGATGGATGTCCTCGGATCCCTGCTCGGTTGGTACGCGGCTTGGCATTCCTGGGGGTGGCTCGTCTCCGAGCTGCGCCAGAAATCTTCGACGGGAGTTGGATGATGGCTCGAATCCTGGTGGTGGACGACGAAGAGGACATGGTGGACGTGATCCGTCTGGTGCTGGAATCCGACGGGCACGAGGTCCGCTCGGAGGTCGACCCGGAGCGGGCGGTCCAGGCCGCGATCGAATTCTCGCCCCAGCTCGTGCTGATCGATCTGGTCATGCCCGGCATGGATGGCCACCAGGTCTTCCGGGCGCTGCGGGAGGTGGCGGGCCTGCACGACCTCCCCTTCGCCTTCCTGACCAGCCGGGACAGGCCCATCGACCTGATGGTGGGCCTGCACGTGCTGGGGGCTTCGGACTACATCACCAAGCCCTTCGACCGCGCCGACCTTCTCCGGCGCGTGGGAAAGCTGCTGGGTGGTGCCTGAGGGGTCGGCGGACCTGGAACTGTTCGGAGTCCGCACCCACAACCTGAAGGATGTCGACGTCGCCTTCCCACGCGGAGGCTGGACGGTCGTTTGCGGCGTGTCCGGATCGGGAAAGTCGAGTCTCGCCTTCCACACGTTGCACGCCGAAGCCGAGAGAAGGTGGCTTTCCACGCTTCCTGCCTGGCGGCGGTTGATGGCGGAAGCCCTGCCGAGACCTTCCCTGCGCTCCAGCCGCGGGCTGGTCCCCACCCTGGCCTTGAGACAGGAATCCTCGGATTCCGGATCGGGGACCTCTACCCTCGCTGGGCTCGCCGGGTTGCGCGAACCCCTGGTGGCCCTCTGGTCGGCTGCTTCCACGCCCATCTCCCCTTCCACGCGGGAACCGATGCTCTCCCATTCCCCCGCGGAAGCCGCGCGCAGCCTGGTGGACCGCAAGGCGGGGCGATCGCTGCAGATCCTGTTCCGGCCCCAGGATTCCCGCCCCCGGACCTGGATCCGCCGCGGTTTCGTGCGCGGCACGGCGGGGTCCGTGGCCGTGGAGCTGGAATCCCTCCCTCCGGAGGTGGAAGTGGAGGACCTTTCGATCACGGTGGACCGTCTGGTGGCCTCGGAAAGCGCCGTTTCCCGGATCGCCGAAGCCGTCCAGACCGCATACCGCATGGGGGACGATCTCTGCGTGGTGGAGGTGGGCTCCCGCGACACCATCCCGGAAAGCCTCCGCTTTTCCGGGATTCCGCGGTGCGCGGCGACCGGAAGATCGTCTCCAAGGGCCGCTCCGTGGCTGTTTTCACCGCGATCTCCCCGGGGCGCGTGCCAGGCCTGCGCCGGATCCGGGGGAGAAGACGGGAATTGCCGAACCTGCGGAGGAACCGGACTGCGGGAGGAGTCGGGGTGGTTCGAGATCGGAGGTCGGAACCTGTCCGCCTTCCTCTCCCTGGAGGTGGACTCGGCAGGGGGTGTTGTCGCGGATCCCGTGTGGGAGGCGATCCTCTCCGGGCCGTGCCGCGAACTCGTGGAGGAGATCCGATCCCGGCTTTCCGCGCTCTCGGACCTCGGGCTCGGGTACCTGCCGCTCGGGCGGGCGGCCGACACCCTCTCCCAAGGGGAGGAACGCCGCGCGCGGCTGGCCACGCTGGTGGGCGCGCCGTTTTCGGGGGTGGCCTACGTGCTCGACGAGCCGACCACCGGGCTCCATCCCCTGGACCTCCCTCCGGTGCACCGCCTCCTGTCCAGGCTCCGGGACGGAGGAGCCACCCTGGTGGTGGTCGAGCACGATCTCCGTTCGCTGGATCGGGCGGATCGCGTCGTGGAGACGGGGCCCGGTCCGGGCGATCTGGGAGGCGAGATCCTCTATTCCGGACCGCCCGGGGGATTGGCGACCGCCGACACCCCGAGCGGACGCTGGCTCCGGGGACTCGACCGGCCCTTCGCCCGGTCGCGGAGGACCCCGTCCGGCCGGGCCGTCCTTTCGGGGATTCGTGGACGGAATCTGTCCATTCCTCGCCTGGAGATCCCGCTGGGCGTCTTCTGCGCGGTCACGGGCGTTTCCGGATCCGGCAAGAGCAGCTTGCTGCTGGACGCCGTGGTGCCCGCGATGCGTTCGGGAGGCGCCTGGTCGGGAGGCGGCGTCGCGGTGGACTCCGCCGCTTCGGACGTGCTCTTCGACGAAATCCGTCCGGTCGAGGTGGGCGGGGAGTGGACGCGCTCGCCGCGATCGCTGGTGGCCACCGTCGGCGGCATGCTCGACGAACTGAGACCCCTCTTCGCCTCCCTGCCCGAGGCCAAGGCCAGGGGCTGGACCGCCGCGCGGTTCTCGCCCAACGCGAAGGGAGGGCGATGCGAGCGCTGCGAAGGCCTGGGCGAGGAGAGGGTGCGGCTGCACCTGCTGCCGGACGCCTGGATTCCCTGTTCGGGTTGCGGAGGTTCGCGCTTCGAGCCGTCCACGCTGGAAGTTCTGTGGAAGGGGCTGTCCCTGGCGGACGTCCTGTCCCTCCCCCTGGACAGGGCCGCCGACCTGTTCCGGAACCATCCGCGTCTGGGACCCCTCTGCTCCAAGCTGGTGCGCGCGGGATTGTCGCACCTGTGCGGCGGCAGGCGGACGAACTCGCTCTCCGGCGGCGAGGCTCTGCGGCTCCGGCTGGCATCCGCGGTCGCCCTTCCCGGCCGAAAGCGCATCCTGTGGGCGCTGGACGAGCCTTCCAGCGGTCTCCATCCCCGCGACACGCTGTCCCTGGTTTCGGTGCTGGAAGACCTCGTGGAGGCGGGTCACACCGTGGTGGCCATCACCCACGACTCCTTGCTGGCCTCCCGCGCCGACCACGTGCTGGAACTGGGGCCGGGTCCCGGCCGCGACGGCGGTCGCCTGCTGTTTTCCGGAAGCCCTCAGGAGCTCGCGGCGCTCTCCTTTCCCTCGTCGGAATCCGTCGGGAGGGAACTGGCCTGATCCGGTTCCGGGAGCCGCAGCAGCCGAACCACGCTCACGCGGTTTCCGTCCTTCTCCAACGCCGTGAATTCCCACCGGCCGGCGCGAACGCTTTCGCCGATTTCGGGGATGCGCCCCGCCAGGGCCAGGAACAGGCCGGCCAGCGTGTCGGCATCCATGCCGTCCTCGGGCGAAGGCAGGGAGGGCTCTCCGCTTCCCAGCGCTTCCTGGAGCTCGTCCAGACGCGCTTCGCCGCGCACCTGGAACTCGCCGCCTCCCACCGGTCGCACCGTCGGGGGTTCCTCGTCGGTTTCGTCCCGGATCTCGCCCACGATCTCCTCCAGGGCGTCTTCCAAGGTCACGACTCCGGAGACGGCACCATGCTCGTCCACCACCACGGCCAGGTGTGCGTGGCGCGAGCGCAGGATCCGCAGAAGGTCGGACACGAACTGGGTCTCGGGCACATGGACCACAGGCCGCAGCTGGGAGCGGAGGTCCCAGTCCGATTTCAGTCCGACCAGGTCCTTGGCGTTGAGGATCCCCACGATGTGGTCCAGTCCTCCTTCGTGGACGGGCAGTCGCGAATAGCGGGATTCCCGGAGGATGGCCAGGGCCTCCTCGGGGGTGGCCTCCACGGGAAGCGATGCGACCTGCAGGCGCGGTGTCAGGATTTCGCGAACCCGGGTCTCCCCCAGGTCCAGTGCCGCGCGGATGATCTGCTGCTCCACAGCGTTGGATTCGTCGCGGACCTCCGCGACCTTGGATCGCTCCTGGTCGTTCAGGAATTCGAACCTCCCGTCCCAGCCCAGTCGTTTTTCCAGAACCCGACGCAATTTCACCACCGGAAGGGCCGCGGGGAGGAACAGGGGGCTCAGGATCTCCTGCAATCGAAGGGACACGGGGAGCAGCCGTTCGGCGCGTAACCGCGCGACCAGGCGTGGAAAGAAATCGCCCAGCAAGTAGAGGAGAAGGAGGAGGACCAGGCCGGCGGGGATCGCCTGCCAACCGGGGATGCCGGGATGGGCGAAGACCAGGTCCCACCCACCCAGCACGAAAAGAAGCGTCCCCAGGGAGCGGCCCAGACTGACCATCACGGGAAACGAGGGGTCCTCCTGGCGGGCACGGGTGCGACGTACCAGCGCCGACCAACCCTCGGGCGGGTGGTACCCCGGACGGTCGAACAGTCCGAGGATGGTGCGGACGGTGGAAAAGTGCGCGGAGAACACCAGACCGGCGATCAGGGCCAGGAGGGGTAGGATCATCCCTTCGCTCCCGGCGGATCGTATCTGCGCTCCAACGCGCGCATCCGGATCCGCTCCGGAGTCGTGCCGTGGTCGTGGCCGCAGAGGTGAAGGCACCCGTGGACCACCAGCCGCCGCAATTCCGCCCCGAAGTCGTGGCGGTAGCGCGGTGCCTGCGCGGCGGCAAGGACGGGGTCGATGTACAGCTCGCCGAAGAGCTCGGGCTCGCCGTAGTGGAAGGAGAGCACGTCCGTCGTCCGATCCAGCCCCCTCCAGTCCCGATTCAGTTCCCGCTGGCGTTCGGGGGATTGGAAGACGACGTCCACGGGACCGGCTCCACCTTCTCCCGCCAATACCGCACGGGCCGCTTGGCGCAGAGGAGGAAGCGCGGGGATCGACCACTCGCGCGCTCCATGGAATACGATTTTCGGCGGCATACCTGTACCGGGGAAACCTAATCGATCCCCCACTGATAACTACGTTCACCCCCCACTGTGCTCGCCTTGTTGAAATTTCTGCCCAGGGTCTTCCTCTCGCGCGCGTTCGGTCGCCTGGCCGGGTGCAGGAGTCCCCGCTGGTTGGCTCGCCTGTCCATCGCCCTGTTCCACGGGCTGTATCCCCGGATCGACCTTGCCGAGGCCGCCCGCGGGAAGCGTTCGGACTACTCGAGCCTCCAGGACTTCTTCACCCGGCAGCTCGCGCAAGGAGCCCGACCCATCGGCCATTCCTCGATGGTGGCACCCTCCGACGGCGCCTTCGGGGAGTCCGGGGAAATCCGGTCGGGCACCGTCTTCCAAGCCAAGGGCGTGCCCTATTCCGTGTCGGACTTCCTGCAGGACGCGGACATGGCCCGGGAACTGGAACTGGGCGCGTTCGCGACCATCTACCTGGCTCCCTGGAACTACCACCGGGTGCACCATCCCGTCTCCGGGAACCTGGTGGGTGCCCGACACATCCCCGGAGACCTCTGGCCCGTCAACCGGTCCGCCGTGGAGGGCATACCGGGGCTGTTCGTTCGCAACGAGCGGGCGTGGGTGGCGGTGCGCAACTCGCACGGCCTGGCGGTGGCGGTGATGGTGGGCGCCTACAACGTCGGTTCCATCCGGCTGTCCGTCTGCCCCGAGCTGGGCCGAAGCCTGCGCGGAGGTTGGTCGCCGGTGCAACCCGACCCCGTGGCGGCGGGAGACCCCTTGGGCGTCTTCGAACTGGGTTCCACCGTGGTGGTCCTGGTGGATCGAGGGATGCGCAAGGCGGCGGCAGGATTGGCCTGGCCCCTCGCCGGGGCCTCGGTGCGCATGGGACGGTCGCTCCCGTTCCCGCCTTGAGCCTGGCCTCGGAGACGGTCCGGGGGGCTTGCCGCGCCTTCGGTTCCCGGCCCGACCCCCGGTTGGTCGCACTGGATCCCTTCCCCTCCCGTGATCGCCCGGCGGGCGCGCTGCTCGCATCCATCCTTGGACAGGATCTGACCTTCGCGGGTGTCGCGCGGCTCCTGCGGGAGCTGTGCGACGGCCTCGGGGTCCGGGTCCTGGCCGCGAGTCCAGCCGACTGGTCCGACCTGGAGAAGTTCGCGGCCCGCGCGGGATGGCTGCGCGACTGGGCGCACCGGGAGGCCATGCCCGGATGGATCCTGTCGGCGGGCGATTTCACGCGAAGCCACGGCGGACCCGAGACATGGCCCGACACGTTCGATCCCGAGGTCCTGGTGCGGACGCTGGCCTCCGAACTTCCCTGGATGGGCGCGAGGTCGTCCCACAGGATCAAGGCCTGGAGGCTTTGCCGATGGCTCGGACGCGGCGAGGTCGGCGGATCCGGGGCGGACGCGGGCGACTTCCGACGGAAGCTCCGGGTACCCCATTCCGCCGTGGAGAGGCCCTTGAAGACGGTTTCCGTCCTGCCTTCGGCATGGGGGGCGTGGGGCGTCCGGGATCGACAGGAATGGATGGACGGGATCGCCCTGGAAGCCTCGCCGGACGATCCCGCGGCGATCTGGCCCGCCCTGGACGCCATCCTCTCCCGAGGACACGCCGGTCCGGCCTGCCAGGAGTTCCTGGGTGGATGCCGGAAGTGCCCCCTGCGCACGCGGTGTCCATCTCCGGGGTCCGACTGATCTCCCCTCTTCCGGTCGAGACCGGAATCCCGCCCACAACTGGGGATGCAACACGACCGAAATCTCCGAAGCCGCATCTCTCCTTGAATCGGACGCAGTCCGGGCCTATTTTTGCTGGCCTGTCCGGCGGTCCAGCCGGAGTCGGGAAGAGGGGTCGGAGATGAGCGGGGAGGGTTCCATATGCCACAGCCGACCGGTACCCGGAGCTTCTACCTAAGCTACCTGCTGGACACCCGCGTCCGCCTTCCCGACGGGAACAAGGGGCGCCTGCTGGAGCTCAACGCCGCCGCGGGGGAAAATCCCCGGGTGCGCTCCGTTTCCGTGCGCACGGCCGCGGGAGTGCGGGACATCGCGTGGACGGAGATCGTCCTGGAAAAGATCGGCTCCGGAAAGTATTCCATGCGGGCGAGCTCCTCGGGGACGGACCCTCGGGAGCCGGTGGAAGGCGACATCCGCCTGAAGAAGCACCTCCTGGACCGCCAGATCGTGGACCTGGACGGGGCGAAGGTGGTCCGGGTCAACGACGTCCGTCTGGCCCAGGTGCGGGACGGCCTGTTCCTGGTGGCCGTGGACGTTTCGTTCACCGCGCTTCTGCGCCGCCTGGGCCTGGAACTCCTGGGGCGCAGGCTCGCCCCGGGAAAGCTCCTGCCCAGCTACATCCCCTGGAGCGAGGTGCAGGCCTTCGTGCCCCACGGAGGGGCCGTCAAGCTCGCCTCCAGCGCCGACCGTCTCAAGACCCTCCACCCTTCCGAGCTCGCGGACATCATCGAGAACCTGGACGCCGCCACCCAGGTGGCCATCCTCGACGCGCTGGGCGAGGATTCCGTCGCCGAGGTCATCGAGGAGATGGAGACCGACACGCAGGTGTCGGTGCTCTCCAGGATGGGCACCGAAAAGGCCGCCGACGTCCTGGAGCAGATGGACGCGGACGAGGCCGCCGACATCATCGACGAACTTCCCGACGACCAGGCCGCCGACATCCTCTCCCAGATGGACGGCGAGGCCCGCGAGGAGGTCCAGGACCTCATGGACTACCCCGACCACCAGGTCGGGTCGCTGATGTCCACCGAGTACCTCACCTTCCCCGAGACGGCCACCGCGGCGGAGGTCCTGGAGTCGCTGCGCCGCCAGGACATCGACCACGAGCACATGCTGGCGGTGTTCGGAGTGGACTCATGGCAGAAACTGTCCACCGTGGTCCCCCTGCCGGAACTGGTGCTCGCTCCGCCGGACGCGGTTCTGTCGGACCTGGGGATGGAGCGTCTGGTGTCGGTGCGCGACGACTCTCCCATCCGCGACGTTGTGCAGATCCTGTCCAAGTACCGTTCGCTTTCCGTGCCGGTCCTGGATTCCGACGAGAATCTCGTGGGCGCGGTGACGGTGGACGACATCCTCGACGACCTCCTTCGCGCCGGCGGACGCCGGCTGAGAGGCTGAAATGTCCCGTCGCGCCCGTTGGATAGGCATCCTGTTCGCCCTGCTCGCCGCCATCGGACCCGGCATCGTGACGGGATCCGTCGACAACGACGTCGGCGGGATCACCACCTACTCGGTGGCCGGCGCCATGTACGGGTACAACTACATCTGGGCGCTGATCCCCTGCGCGGTGGTCCTGTTCATGGTCCAGGAGATGAACGCCCGCATGGGAATCGTGACGGGCAAGGGCCTGGCGGATCTCATCCGGGAGAACGCCGGAGTGAAGATCACGGCCCTGATCTTCGCGGGGCTCCTCCTGGCGGATCTCGCCAACACCACCACCGAGTTCGCGGGCGTGGCCGGGTCCATGGACATCTTCGGGGTCAGCAAGTACATCGCGGTGCCGATCTCCGCGATCGGCGTCTGGTTCCTGGTGGCCAAGGGCACCTACAAGATGGCCGAGAGGATCTTCCTCGTCTTCTCGCTCTTCCTGCTCTCCTACGTGGTTTCCGCGGTCATGGGACATCCCGACTGGGGCCAGGTCGCCCGGGCGGTGGTCCATCCGAAGCTGCAGACCGACACCGCCTACATCGCCCTCGGCATCGGACTGGTGGGCACGACCATCGCGCCGTGGATGCAGTTCTACATGCAGTCCGCCGTGATCGAGAAGGGACTCAAGATCGAGGACTACAAGTACACCCTGGCCGACGTCGCGGTGGGTTGCTTCCTCACCATCATCGTCGCCTTCTTCATCATGGTGGCCTGCGGTTCGACCCTCCACGTCCACGGCGTCGTGATCAACGACGCCGGCGACGCCGCCAAGGCGCTGCAGCCCCTGGCGGGGCGCCTGTCCTCGTACATCTTCGCAGCGGGTCTCTTCGTGGCGGCCATCTTCTCCGCCACCATCCTGCCGGTGGCCACGGCCTTCTACGTGTGCGAGGCCTTCGGGTTCGAGGCGGGCATCGACAAGACCCCCGCCCAGGCGCCCCAGTTCTACGCGCTTTTCACCGCAATCCTGGTGGTGGGGGCGGGCATCATCCTGATCCCGAACGCTCCCCTCATCAAGATCTCCGTCTGGTCGCAGATCATCAACGGGATCCTCCTGCCGGTGGTCCTGGTGTGCATGATGATCCTGATCAACGACAAGGAGATCATGGGGAAGCGTGTGAACGGACGCTTCTACAACGTCGTGGGGTGGGGAACCTCCATCGTGCTGTGCTCGCTTTCCCTCTGGCTGGTGGTCTCGGGGCTGCTCGGAGGCTGATCGGAGAGGGGCGGCCGCGGCGCGTCAGGCCGGGAACATCCCGGAGGCCCCGGGCTCGCGGCGCATCTCGGCGAGAGCCGCTTCCATCGCGGTGCGCACGCGTTCCACCAGCACCTTGGGGTCCTTGTTCTCCGCAAGCGCGGTGTCGACGGAAGGCAGGATCCGCACCCGCATGGTGCCCGGGTACAGGCGGAAGGCCTTCTTGTTGAGGATCCACCAGGTCTCGTCGATGACCACGGGGGTCAAAAGCGCCTCGGCGTCGACGGCGATGCGGAACGCTCCGCCCTGGAACGGCTGCAGCGCGCCGTCCACCGAGCGCGTACCCTCCGCGAATATGCAGAAATCGACTCCTTCGGAGAGCTTCTCGCGGACCTGGCGCCCCACCAGGCTGCGGGAACGGCGGTCGGAGCGGTCGACGAAAACGCAGTGCAGGGCCCGCATGGCCCCGCCGAACCACGGCCAGGAGGCGATCTCCTTCTTGGCGAGGAAGGCCGGAAAGCGCACCTGGACCATCATGATGGTGATGTCCAGCCAGCTCTGGTGGTTGGACACGAAGATCGTGCGCCTCTCCTGGAGGTTCTCCTGGCCTTCGACGCGAATTCGGAGTCCGAACAACGGAAAGACGGAATTTATCCAGGAGCGACACATCCACTTGATGGCCCCACCCCGCTTGAGGACGATCGCCGCGGGGATGAGCCAAAGTCCGTAGAAGAGGATGCATGCGGACATGAGCCCGAAGAACAGGGCGGCCCGCAGGGAGGCTGCCGCGCGCGCCAGCGGACCCGGGTCGGCCCGTCGGTTCACAGGCGGCAGTTCTCGATGGCGAACTGGAGGATGGCCGTGGCGCCCAGGGCTTCCAGCTCGTCCATGACCCTGCCCAGCTGCTTGACCGGAACCAGCGCCCGCACCGCGCGCCAGGCGGGATCTTCCAACGTGTTCACGGTGGGAGCCTGGAAGCCGGGCGTCACCTTCTCCGCTTCCGCGAGCCTCTCGCGACGGATATTGTATTCCACCAGACGGTAGGTCTGCGCGATCATGGCGCCCTGGAGCCGGCGGGCGAGCTGGCGGATTTCGGGGTCGTCCACGCGTTCCGGGCGGGCAACCAGCACCGTCTGGTAGGATCCGATCTCCGCGAGGATCCGCAGGCCGTTGTCGCGCAGCGAATTCCCGGTTTCGGTGATGTCCACGATGGCTTCGGCCAGTCCCAGCGGGACCATGGCTTCGCACGACCCCCCCACTTCCACGAAGCGGGGAGCCGCCCCGTGCTTCTGGAAGAAGGTCTCGGCCAGGCGCGGGAACGAGGTCGCGATGGTCTTGCCGTGCAGGTGCGAGGGGTCCAGGACCGGTCCGTTTTCCGGCACCGCGACCACGATGCGGCAGTGGCCCATGTCCAGGGGAAGCACTTCCGCGACGGTGGCGCGGCTCTCCTCCACGATGTCCTGGGTGGAGATCCCGGCGTCCAGGATGCCCGCGGCCACCAGCGTGGAGATGTCGTCGGTGCGCAACAGCACGAGCGAGGTGTCCGCCCCGGCGGGGATGCGCAGACTGCGGCCGTCCACCTTGAACCGGTAGCCCGCCTGCTTCAGGAGCGCGACGAGCGGTTCGTGGAGACGGCCTTTGGAGGGAATGCCGACCTGGATCATCCTTCGATTTCCTTGGGGGGACGCGAAGCCTTCTCGACCAGGCCCGAAACGCCGAACCGGCGCGCGAGCTCGACCATCACGTCGGCACCGGTACGGCCGCGGTGGTGGAGCAGGACCAGGGAGTGGAACCACAGGTCCCCCACTTCGCGGACCAGGTGGTCCGTGCCCTCTTCGGAGGCCGCTTCCACGGTTTCCCGGCACTCCTCCTCCACCTTTTCCAGGATCTTGGCGATGCCCTTGCGGTAGAGCTTGGCCACGTAGGATTGGTCGGGATCCTGGTTTTTCCGCTCTTCCAGGACCTGGTCCAGCGCCTCGAGGAGGGTGGATGGCTGAAGTTGGGTGGACATGGGGTGGCAAAGGTAGAACCTGTCCCCGGGGCGCGGATGGGAGGAGCGATCCCGAAACGCCGACGAAAACCGCCTTGGTCCGCTTCGAGCCCCGTCCCATGGCCGCCCTGGGAAAGACGGAAACTGGACCGGGGATGCCGGGTTTCGTCCGGATCGGGGACACGGGTTCCGCCACCGGTTTCCCGGGACTCCCATGAGGAAAAATCTGCCGACCGGAATCCGACCTGTGCTCCGCAGGTGGACAGCTTTGACAAAATCCGCCTCTTGACCTTGCCCGCGGACCATGCGATCATCTACGTTGTCGTCAAAATCCGACCTGGCCCGGCTCGTTCCGGGCAGAGCAGAAGAACACCACCACAGCAGATACAGAGGAGTCCAAGATGGCGAAGACCAAGGCGAAGACCAAGACCGCCAAGACCAGCAAGCCCAAGGTCGACCGCGGGGAAGCGTCGTACGTCGTGCAGGCCCGCAAGCTCAAGGCGCTCATCGACACCTTGAAGGACCAGAGCGGACCGGCCACCGAAGTCGCCGTCCTCAAGGAACTGGCCCGTCGCGGCTTTCCGGTCCATCCCCGCACGCTGGCACGCGAAGTCGAGCGGGCGCGCGAACTCGGCTACGCCGTGACCCGCGACCCCTCCGAGGAAGGCATCGTCTACGGCATCAAGGCCAACGCCGCGGTGGCGGAAGCCGTCGCGAACCTGGATTCGGTGCGCAAGGAGCTCCGCAAGGCGGGCCTTTCCATCCTCGAGAAGCAGGTCGCCTCGGCGATCAAGGTCATCAAGGCCTGAGGAGTCCCGGGCCGGCGGCCATCGCGCCGGCCCTCCTCTCCCGCGGAGAGGTTTTGCTCCATTTGGGGACTCCATGGCCAAACGCATCCAGTTTCTTCCCGCCGTCGATCTGATCGACGGCTGCGCCGTCCGCTTGGTCCAGGGCCGGAGGGACCGCAAGACCGTCTACAGCGAGGCTCCCTGGGAGATCGCGGATGCCTGGGGAAGGGGCGGGGCCGACCGGATCCATCTGGTGGACCTGGACGCGGCCTTCGATGGAAATTCCCGCAACGGCGAAGCCATTCGTCGGATGGTGCGCGCAACCGACTGTCCCACCGAGTTGGGGGGCGGCATCCGCACCGTGGACGACGCCGCGCGCGCCTTGGAAGAGTGGGGCGTGGGCCGGGTGATCGCCGGAACCGTCGCCGCCCGGGATCCCACCGTGGTGGAGGAGATGCTGGACCGGTTCGGCCCCGAACGGGTCATCGTGGGGATCGACGCCCGGGACGGGATCGCGAAGGTTTCGGGATGGGTGGAAGGCGAGGGACTGCGCGCCGACGACCTGGGCAGGGCCATGCGCGCCCTGGGGGTGCTCACCTGCGTGTTCACCGACATCGCGAAGGACGGCATGCTCCAAGGGCCGAACCTCGCCGCGACCACCGCGTTCGCCGAGGCGACGGACCTGGCGACCATCGTATCCGGAGGGATTTCCAGCCTGGAGGACCTTCGCGCCGTCATGGATCTCGCCCATCCCGGGATCGAAGGCGTGATCGTGGGGAAGGCCCTGTTCGACGGTCGGTTCCAGGCACGGGAAGCCGCCGGGATCCTGCACGGAGTCGGGCATTGAACGCGAGCCTGCGGGCGAACCTCCTGCCCGACGTGCGCCGGATGGTGGTGAAGGTGGGCACCCGCCTTCTGACCCACGAGGGCGGCGGGCTGGCACCCGAACAACTGGAAAGGGTGGTCGACCAGATCGTGGCGCTGCGCGGAAGCGACCGGCAGGTCGTGCTGGTGACTTCCGGGGCGGTGGGAGTGGGCATGGGAATCCTGGGCCATTCCGCGAAGCCGAAGTTGCTGGCCCAGAAGCAGGCTTGCGCGGCCGTCGGCCAGATCCGCCTGATGCACTTCTACGACGAAGCCTTCGGCCGCCGCGGCGTTCCCGTGGCCCAATACCTTCTCACGGCGGAAGACTTCCGCGACCCGGAGCGGTTCGGGAACATCCGGCAGGCCACGGAAGCGCTGCTGAAACGCGGTGTCGTGCCCATCGTGAACGAAAACGACGTCGTGGCCACCTCCGAGATCAAGGTGGGCGACAACGACCGGCTCTCCGCGGATGTCTGCCATTTCCTGGAAGCGGATCTTCTCGTGATCCTCTCCGACATCGACGGCCTCTTCACCGCCAACCCCAAGACGGACCCCACCGCGCACCTGATTCCGGTCGTGCACAGGGTCACGCCGGAGATCGAGGCCCTGGCGGGCGGGACCGGGAGCGTGGCGAGCACCGGCGGGATGATCACCAAGCTCATGGCCGCGCGCGCCGTCACCGAATCCGGATCGGCCTGCGTCATCGCCAACGGATTCACCGCCGATCTGCTGGCCATCGTGTCCGGAGCCCCGATGGGAACCCTTTTTCTGCCGGCCCCGCACAAGCTGGGCGCCAGGAAGCGCTGGATCCGGTTCGTTTCCACCCCCAAGGGCAAGCTGTTGCTGGACGAAGGGGCGGTTCGGGCCGTCCTGGAACGGCGGGCGTCGCTGCTTCCCGCCGGAATACGCAAGGTGGAAGGCACCTTCGCGGCCGGAACGGTGGTCGAACTGGCCACGCCGCGCGGCAAGGCCATCGCCCGCGGGGTTTCCAACTTCTCCTCCGCGGAGACATCCCGGCTTCTGGGGCATCCTTCCTCGGATTTCCAGAAGATCCTGGGGAAGACCGTGCCGACGGAAGCGGTCCACCGGGACAATCTTTTCGTGCTCTGAACCGGGACCCGAGCCACCTCCTGGGGACGGAAAATGGAGGGATCCCCCGGAACTGCTTGACGCCCCCTCTCCAAGGTGCCTAGAATGGGAGGATGAGCGATCCCCATCGAGCGGGACCCACACCTTCCCAAGGAGCGAGCGCAATGAGGAAACCGATCATCTGGGCGACGTCCCTGGTCGTGGCCATCCTGGCCGGGGTGTTGGTGTCGTGCGACAGCAAGGGGTCCGCTCCCACATCCTCTAACAACAGCAACAACGGTACGGGTTCGACCTCCTACCTGCTCTCGTTGACGTCGCCGCTGGCGCTGGACACCACCGTCCCCAACGGCACGACGGAGATCTGGGTCACCGGGAAGGTCCTTCCCGCCCAGGCCACCTCCGTCGTCGCCTCCTTCAACGGCACCACGGACACCGTCACCACCAACGGCGGTCTTTTCTCCATCCCCGTTTCCAACCTGCCCATCGGCCAGACCAGCGTGAAGGTGAAGCTCCTCGCCGACACCACCCAATTCGCGAAGATCCTCGTGCTCCGCCAGATCGGTGCACCGCAACTCCTGCCCGTGGTACCGGTCGGAGCATTGCCCACCGCCACGAGCTTCACCGATTCCGCGGTGATCCAGTTGAATTCTCCCAACAGCGCGAGCGACAGTATCTGGTACACCACCAACGGGGCGAGCGCGGCCATCACCTCCTCCGACCCCAAGGTGATTTCGGGCTCGAAGAAGACCTTGAACGGCACCACCACCATCAAGGCCATCGCCATCGAACACACGTCCTACGGGACCCTGACCTCGGACACCACGCTGGTCACCTATTCCATCAACCAGAAGGAAGGCACGCCTTACTTCAACGTCTCCCGCTACGACAGCTCCAACGTGCCGGTGAAGATCAGCATCACCGCCGTGGGCGCCACCGACACCATCCGCTTCACCACGACCGGCGGCGACCCCAATTCCAGCTCACCCATCTTCAAGGACAGCATCCTGGTCACCGACAGCACGACCATCATCGCCAAGGCGTTCAGCGGTCTCAACGTGCCCAGCCCAGCCTGCACCACCACGGTGAAGCTCATCGCATTGGCACCCGTGTTCTCGGACACGGTGGTGCAGAAGACCTCCCAGGCCTACCTGAAGCTCACCACCCCGTCCAGCACCTCGCAATTGCCCGTTCCCGTCTACTACACCCTGGACGGATCCACCCCCACCATCCAGTCGCTGAAGTACAACGACTCCATCCTCCTGAACGGGAACGTCACCATCAAGGCCATCGCGGCCCTTCCCTACTGGAGACCCAGTTCGGTGGTGTCCCACTCCTACACGTTCCAGGTGGCCACCCCGGTGTTGAGCTCCGCGACAGGGACCTACGACACCACCCAGTTGCTGAAGATCACGGATTCGGCCGCGGGCGCCTCCGTCCACTACACGTTGGACGGGTCCTTGCCCACCTGTTCTTCGCCCGTCTACAACCCGGCCTCCAGCCTGCGGTTGGACTCCACCGCCGTGGTCAACGCTCGGGCCTGCATCACCGGTTGGGATTCCTCCAACGTGGTGACCGGCAACGACACCTTCCACAT
>DATNIW010000130.1:0-4932 GCA_035604215.1 Fibrobacteria bacterium | reverse complement strand
TACCGGCTGGACGTGTTGCAGATCGAATTGCCCCCGCTCAGGGAACGACGAGACGACATTCCCGCCTTGGCTCGCATCGCCCTGGAACGCGCCTGCGGAAGAGGAGAGCGGCTCCGATTCTCTCCCGAGGCCCTGGAGGTGCTGCAACAGCGGGATTGGCCCGGCAACCTGCGGGAGTTGGCCAACGTGGTGGAACGGGCCGCGGTGCTCGCGACGGGCCCCATCCTCTCCGCCGAGGCGATGGGTGCCGCCGCGCGGGCGCGGCCCCTCCCCGGCGGCGAACTCCTCCCGCTGGAGGCGCTGGAAGAAATGCATGTGCGGAAGGTCCTCGCCTCCACGCGCACCTTGGAGGAGGCCGCCCGGGTGCTGGGCATCGACGCCGCCACCCTCTGGCGCAAGCGCAAGCGGTACGGGATCTGAGGTTTCCCGCGCTCCGCCGTTCGCGGATCGCGAACGGAAATCGCTTCGGCATCGGAGGCGGAACGCCTCTCCACGTGGATATTGCCTCCGGGCATGTCGAACATCCGTGGAGGTCCGTCTTGAAGTCGATCAACCAGATCCGGATCCGCGCCGCGCCCGAGAGGGTGTTCCGCGCGGCGCAGGACGTCTTGGCGTGGCCTCGTCTGCTTTCCCACTACCGCACGGTGGAGGTGGTGGATGGTTCGATCTCCGATCCCGTCTGCACCCTGGACATGGCGGCGCACCGGAACGGCTTTCCGTGTCGGTGGCGCGCGGTGCGCACGCTGCATCCCCAGGACCTGCGCATCCACTACCGCCACACGAAGTCCACCTGGACAAGCGGGATGGACGTGTGGTGGACCGTGGAACCCGTGGACGGTGGGATCACCGAGGCGCGGATCACCCATGAAATGCCCCCGACGCCTCGACCGATGGAGTGGTTCCGGCAAAAGGTGGTGGGTGGCTTGTTCGTGGAGAACATCGCCGACAAGACCCTGGAGGGATTGAAGCGTCACCTGGAAAGGGGTGCGCCATGAGACAGGGCACTCGCCGCGTCGCGATCACGGGGATCGGCGCCCTCTCGTGCGTGGGTCATGGCGCCGACGGGCTCTGGGAGGGTTGTGCGCGAGGTCCGTCCGGCGTGGGGCCCGTGACCCGGTTCGATCCGGGACCGTTCTCCTGCAAGATCGCCGGGGAGATCCGGGACTTCGATCCCTCCGCATGGATGGACGAGAAGATCGCCAAGAGGCTGGACCGGTTCGCCCAGTTTTCCCTGGCCACGGCCCGCATGGCCTTGACGGATTCCGGACTGGACCTGGACTCGGTGGACCGCGAGAAGGTGGGCATCTACATCGGATCGGCGCTGGGGGGGATCGCCTTCGCCGAGGAGCAGCACGCGGCCTTCCTGGCGCACGGGATCAAGGCGGTGCGGCCCACGCTGGCCATCTCCGTTTTCGGTGGAGCGTCGTCCTGCAACATCGCCATGGAGTTCGGGACCTTCGGACCCAACGTGGCCAACGCCAATTCCTGCGCCTCCGGGGCCATCGCAGTGGGCGAAGCGGCGCGGCTCGTCGCCCGCGGGGAGGTGCGCGCCATGCTGGCGGGAGGCGTGGAGTGTCCGCTTTCCCAACTGGCCTTCGGGGCCTTCTCCATGATCCGGGCCATGTCCACCCGCAACGACGATCCCTCCACCGCGAGCCGTCCGTTCGACCGGGATCGCGACGGATTCGTGATGGCGGAAGGCGCGGGGATCCTGGTCCTGGAGGAGATGGAGGCGGCCAGGCGGCGCGGAGCCCGCATCTACGCCGAGGTTTTGGGGTACGGCACGACCAACGACGCCTATTCCATGACCAGCCCCAGGCCCGACGCGCTCCAGTCGAGCCGGTGCATGCGGCTCGCCCTGGAAGACGCGGCATGCGCTCCGGAGGAGATCGGGTACATCAGCGCCCACGGATCGTCCACGGTGCAGAACGACTCCGGCGAGGCCGCGGCCATCCGCATCGCGATGGGGAGCCATCGTCCGCCGGTCAGCTCCACCAAGAGCGCCCACGGCCACGCCCTGGGAGCGGCGGGAGCGATGGAGCTGGCGCTCTGCGCCCAGACGTTCTCCCGGAACGAGCTTCCTCCCAACCGGAATCTGTTCCACAAGGCCGAGGACTGCGACCTGGACATCGTCGAGAACGTCCCGCGATCGGCTTCCGTGCGCCGGGTCCTGTCCAACTCCTTCGGATTCGGGGGCATCAACGCCTGCGTGGTGCTGGGGGCGGTGTGACCACCGCGGAGTCGTTGCCGCGATCGTGGCGGTTCGTCCGCCGCCGCTCCATGGCGTTGGAGGCCATGGACCGTCCCGACCTGGATCCCCGCCTCCGGAACGAATCGCTCGCCGGCCTGGGACGTCTGCGCCGATCCTTCCTGCGGCCCGAACCGCTGCTTGGGGCCCTGCTCCGACGGCTTCCTCCCGGGGATGGCCGCACCTCGCGCCTGGTGGAACTGGGGGCCGGGACCGGAGAACTGTCCGCCTGGATCGGCCGTGCGTTGCGGCACCGTGGACTTCGCGTGGAGATGGTGGCCACCGACAGGGTGGGCGCACCCGGTGTGCGGGAATTCGATTGCACGGCCTCCGGCGGGTGGATGGATGCCGACCTCCACTTCTCCAACCTGCTCCTGCACCATCTGACGGAAGACGAAATCCGTCGCAGCCTCGGACGCCAGGTCGCCCATTCCCGGCTGGGAGCGGTCCACCTCGACATCGTGCGCGGACCCCTGCTCTACTACCTGACGAGGCTTTCCCTGCCGCTTCTGGGCTATCCCCGCATCAACCAGAGCGATGCCCTGCTGTCCATCCAGGCCGCGTTCACCGCGCCGGAAATGGAGTCCCTGGGAAGCGGGTTCCAAGGACGTGCCGTGGTCCGCCGAGTCCTGCCGTTCCGGCAGATCCTCTCCATTCCATCGGAGAATCCGCGATCCGCCGGGCGGTGATCGCGGGGGGAGGTCCGGCGGGGCTGGCCTGCGGGATCCGGCTGCGGGAGCTGGGATGGGAGGTCGCGATCCACGAGCGACGCGATTATCCGTTGCGCAAGGTGTGCGGGGAATTCCTGTCCCCCGTCGGGTGGTCGCGGCTCGAGAGCCTGGGCGCGATCGGGCATCTGGTCGCGCAACCGCCTCCCATCGCCCGGGCCAGGTTCGAGTTCGCTCCCGGTTCGGCGGTGGCGTTCCCCTTGGCTCCCGCCGCACGGGGCCTGAGCAGGGAAGCCATGGATACCGCCCTGGCCGCGCGCTTTCGCGCCCTGGGGGGAGACCTCCGGGAGGGATCGGAATGGACGGAATCCGTCGAACCGGGCGAAGGGTTCGTCGATGCCCGGGGCAGGCTCGTCGAGGCGGGTGCCGTGGAGACGTGGCGCGGATGGAAGGGGTATGTGGACCCCGGGGACATTCCAGCGGGATTGGGCGGCGACCTGTTGACGATGCTCCCCGTGGCGGGAGGCTACTGCGGAATGTCCCTGGTGGAGGACGGGCGCCTGGGCGTGTGCTTCGTGTCGCGCCGCAAGGCCCCTCCGCACGCGATCCTGGATTCCCACCCCTTGCTGTCCCAGCTGTCGGACAGGATCCACCCCCACGCCGCCATCTCCGGCTTCCGCTTCCATGGCGGACGCGATCCCCGCGGGATCGGCGACCGGCTGCGGGTTTGGCCTCCATTGGTGGGGGACGGGATGAGTCGGGCGCTCGGGGCGGGCATCGCCCATGCCGAGCACATGGCTCTGGGCCTCCCCATGCCCAGGCAAGAGGGGCTCGATTTCGCCGTGGCCATGATTCTCCACGCGGCCATGTGTTCTCCCGCGTTGCGCCGCGCGGCGGACTGGATGCCTTGGCGCCGATGGTTCCTCGCCCGGGCCTACCGCATGACGCGGGGGTGAATCATCGGCCCAGCGCGTCGATGTCCTGGGGTTCCAGGCGGCCCAGCCGCGAATGGCCCTGCGCGGCGCGGATCATGGCGCGGCCCAGGATGCGCGGTGTCGTGATGGAGCCGGGAAAGAGTCGGGCCAAAAAAGGCAGGAAGGGAGCCAAGGGAGCGTAGAAGAGGCGATACATCCGCGTCTTGGACGGGTGACCCTTCAGGGGGACCAGGCCCGCCAAGCGGAACATGGTCGCTTTGCGAAAGGGCAGGGCGAGAAGCTCGTTTTCCGTCCGGCCCTTGACGCGCGCCCACAGCACCCGACCCTTCCCGGTGGGATCGGTGCCCGCGCCGGAGACGTAGGTGACGGCGAGTTCCGGATTGCGCTCCAGGAGGAATTTCGCGACGTAGAGGGGAAGATCGTGGTTTTCACGGGCGTATTCCGCCTCGGTCTTGCCCACCACCGAACTTCCGATGGTGAAGAAGCAGGCGTTCAGGCCCTCCAGCTCGGAAGCCACCGGGGAGAGATCGAAGAGGTCGGCGACCCGGACTTCGCGCAATTTCGGATGCACCCGTCCAACGGGGCTTCGCCCCACGGCGACCACCGAGAGGACGGCGGGATCCACCAGGCATTGCTCCAGGACGGCGGCTCCCACCATTCCGCTGGCCCCGAAGATGGCGACGTTCAGTTGGGGAACGATTTCGAATGGCATCCGGGAGGTCCTCCTGCGAATGGAATCTAGCAGGTCCGTCGGGGGGGGATTGCAATCTGCAAGATTCCACCTCCTTGGAATCCTTGCCGATTGCAGGATCTCCCGACGAGAACCTTCGTGGAACCCGTGTGTTCGGGACTGGCACGCGGCTCGCATTCCGTTGTCGCCATGCATTACGGGTTGAGACTCAAATTGGCGGCCGGGTTCGGCGCCCTCCTCGCCCTCCTCTTGGCGACGGGTGTGGTCTCGCTGGTGCTGCTGGCGCGAAACGCCGCGGTGCTGGATCGGATCCTCCACGAAAATTTCGACAGCGTGGGCTACGGCCAGCGGATGAAGGACCGACTCGACGAGATCGAACTGGTGCTGCGC
>DATNIW010000129.1:0-2261 GCA_035604215.1 Fibrobacteria bacterium | reverse complement strand
TTCCGCGTACTTCGCGCGCAGGTTGCGGTAGTCGATGTAGTAGGCGTGTTCCCAGACGTCGATGACGATCAGTGGCTTGCCCGTGGAGGCGATGGCGGCGTTGGAGGTCTTCTCGATGGCCAGCTTCCCGTCGCTCTTCTTGACCAGCCAGGTCCAGCCGGACCCGAAATTGCCCACGGAATCCGCCAGGAACTTCTTCTTGAACTCGTCGAAGGACCCGAACGATTCGTCGATCGCCAAGGCGAGGTCGGAGGTGGGCTTGGATCCCTTCGGAGTCAGGGATTCCCAGTAGAATGTGTGGTTCCACACCTGGGCCGCGTTGTTGTAGATGCCCACCTTCTTGGCTTCCGGCCATTTGGACGGCGAGGCGAGGAGTTCGTCCAGGGAGAGGTTCTCCAGTCCGGTTCCTTCCAACAACCCGTTGAGGTTGGTGGCGTAGGCGGCGTGGTGCTTTCCGTAGTGGAAGGAGATCGTTTCCTCGGATATCACGGGGGCCAAGGAGCTGGCGGAGTAGGGCAGAGCGGGAACGGTGTGCGGCATGGGTTCTCCTTGAAGGGTGGGTTGAGAAGCTGTGTCAAGGTGACCGCCTTAACATACATGACTCTTCAGCATCTCCACCACCAGACGCGCCGCATTGTGCGCGGCTCGTTCCAGGAAGACGGGAAAGTCGAGGTGGTTGCCCTCGCCGGCGGCGGGAACGTCGGAAAGGCTGCGCACGATCAGGAACGGAACCCCGAACCGGAGGCACACCTGGGCGATCGCCGCGCCTTCCATCTCCACGCAGGCCACCCTGCCTTCCCCGAACCGATCCCGAATCTGCCGGATCTGGCTGGGCAGGTACACGAACGAGTCGCCCGACCCGACGGCTCCCCCATGGACGACGGGCATCTCCGGCCATGCGGCGACAGCGTCCCGGAAACGAAGGCGCATCGCCGCGTCGGGTCGGTACGATGGCGGTTCCCCCAGCATCTGACCGTACGCGAACCCCAGCGGGGTCACGTCCACGTCGACGGCCACGACTTCGTCGGGAACCACCAGGTCCAGGATGCGCTGGTCTTCCCGCAAGCCACCCGCGGATCCGATGTTCACCACTTCGTCGATCGGGAATCCGCCGAGGAGGAGAGCGAGGTTCATGGCCGTGTTGACCTTCCCCACTCCAGTGCGCCCCAAGATCAGATTGGTCCCTTGGAATTCCGTCCGCAGAAGGTCCAGGCCGTGGTGGACGATCGTTGCGGCCGGAGGAAGGAGTCGAACCAGGGCGTCGAGTTCTTCCTGCATGGGAGCGAGGATCGCGATGGTCTTCATTTTCGCTTCCAAACTAGGTACCCGGCAATGTGGTGGTCCGGTGGGTTAGGTTTGTCGCAGATGTCTTCCCGACAGCCCATCGTTCTGGACGCCCACCTGTCCGCCGCCCTGGAGGTCGCGCAAGCCGCGGGCGATCTCGTGCTCTCCTTCCAGAAGGAGGGATTCTTCGTGCGCGAGAAGGGACCCCTCGACCTGGTCACCGAAGCCGACGAAGCGGCGGAAGCACTCATTCGGGATTTCCTGCTCGGCAAGTTTCCCGACGACGGATTCCTGGGAGAGGAAACCGGCGAGGTGACGGGAACTTCGGGCCTGGTCTGGGTGGTCGATCCCATCGACGGCACCGTGAACTTTTCCAGGGGCATGGCCGAATACGGCGTGAGCGTGGGCTTGCGCGGTCCCGATGGCGAAGCCGAGCTCGGCGTGGTCCGTTTCCCGGCGCTGAACAAGACCTATTGGGCCAGCCGCGGAGCCGGTGCGTTCTGCGACGGTCGGCAGCTCCAGGTCAGCTCCACCGACCGCCTGGACCGGTTCCTCGTCCACGAGACGGACCTCTGCCGCACGGCATCCCCCGCCCAATACCAGCGAAAGATCCTCAAGGCCCACCTGCCCTTGTTCGAGAAGGTCTTCCGCTGGCGCATCACCGGAGCGGCCGTGAGGGACCTTTGCCTGGTCGCGGAAGGCCAGATCGACGCCTACCTGATCGACCAGTTCCACGAGTACGACATCCTCGCCGGATGGGCCATCCTTCGGGAAGCGGGGGGCGCCATGGTGGGCCAGGACGGGTCGGAAGCCACCTGCCGAAGCCCGAGCCTCCTGTTCCACAACGGAAAATGCGGTCCGGAACTTCTACAGGCCCTGGAAGCCTCCGGTCGTTCCAATCGAAAATGAACAGTCCTCCAATCGACAGGAATCCGTCGCGATGCTAAGATGCTGTCCGGTGCGAGTCGATCCGGTCG
>DATNIW010000128.1:0-6008 GCA_035604215.1 Fibrobacteria bacterium | reverse complement strand
TGCCGTTCGGTGCGGTCCCGCCCTGGTCGCATCCGACCAGGAATGCGGCGACCAGGAAAATGGCCAGGGTGCTTCTCATGGACTGCCTCCGATGCGTCGCTGGATCTCGTCGGGATCCTTGGGGATCGCTTCTGACAAATTTCGGCACCCATTCCGGGTCACCACCAGGTCGTCCTCGATGCGGATCCCGAGGGACGCCTCCCATATTCTACCCTCCAAACGCATCCGAAACCTGCCGTAAAGTCCGGGTTCGTTGGAAAGCATCAGTCCCGGCCGCAGCGGTTCGTCCTGGTAGAGGCGGAACGGATCGCCGTCGTGTTCCTGTTCCCCCATGAGATGGGAGAGTCCGTGCGGCTGCTTGGGATGCCCCTTGGACTTGCTCGGCAGGGTGGCCAGCTTGCCTTCGGCGTAGGGGCGGTGCATGGTTCCGCCCTTGGACAGGAACCGCTCCTCCAACAGCTGTTCCATGAGTTCCCAGGCGGCCCGGTTCAGGTCGCGGATGGTGGCGCCGGGCCGGACCAGGCCCTGGGCGCGCGCCTGCACGTCCAGGACGATGCCGTAGAGGAGGCGTTGGAGCGGGTCGAAGATCCCACCCGCGGGAAGCGTGCGGGAGATGTCGGCGTGCATCGTGGCCGAGCGGCAACCGAAGTCGAGGAGCACCATGGCCCCGTTGGGGACCGGCTCGTCGTTCTTCATGTAGTGAAGGACCCCGGCGTTGGTTCCGGCGGCGCAGATGGTGGGAAACGCGAGTCCCCAAGGGCTCCTGCGAAGCATCTCCCCTTCCAGGACCCCGGCGATGGCGTGCTCGGAGTCGAGCAGGGGAAGGCGGGGGAGCAGGTCCTCGAAGGCCTCCCTGGTCCATTCCTGCGCCCGTTCGCATTCGGAGAGCTGCCAGGAATCCAACGGAAGCCGGAGGCGGAAATGTTCCTTCGCGATGGACACGACGCGGCACCCCGAAGGGCGGACCAGGGCCGCCACCCGGCGGGCGAAGACGTTGGAAGGATCGTCCGGCATCGAGTTTCCGCCGCCGTACCGATGGTGGAAGACGCCCAGGACCGGATGGCGTTCGCCCAGGGCGGAAAGGAACGAGGGAAGGTCTTCGGACGGAAGGATCCTTTCCAAGCCCACCAGCTCGCGCAGGAAGGCCAGATTCCGGCGGGCCTCCGCGCCGCGTCCGCGGAGAAGCCCAAGACGGATTCCGTCCCAGAATTCCCGCGCCGGATCCTTCCAGGGGAGGAAGAGGATCTCGCGCCGGCCCGGAGGAGCGGAGGGGTCCAGGACTAGGCTGGCTCCCGGCTGGTTGATGCCCGTCAGGTACTGGAAGGACGGTTCCTGGAACAGCCGGATCCCGTTCATCAGCCAGTGGAGCTCCGCACCGGGTTCGCGTTCCAGGCCGTGGAAAATCCACGGGAATTCCGCCAGGGCCAGGTGCTCGCGGCGGCGTCGCTGGTAGTGCCCCCTGGCGCGGGCGCCGGCGAGTCCGGTCACGTAGACGCGGGAAAGCGCCTGGAGTTCCCTGCTGCGGATCATGGATCCAATTCTAGCCTCGCGATCGTCGGGTACATTTGGGAAATGGATCTCCTGACGACGTGGATCGACCGATCCGCCGAGCTTCGCATCGCGGCCGTGGACGCCACCCGCACCGCCCGGACCCTCTGCCTCCTCCACGATCTGGACGGCCTCCGGGCCCAGCGCTTCTCCGAGGTCCTGGCGGGCGCCGCCGTGCTCGCCTCCGAGCTCAAGGTCCGCCAGACCCTGTCCCTCCAGGTGGATCTGGACGAGGACTCCTACCACGTGGACGCCACCCCCACCGGTCTCTTGCGCGCCATGGCCACCGGTCGTTCCCATCCGTCCGTCTCCACGCGGGTCCATGCGCGCCGGATGGACCCCGAAGGGGTGTCCTACCAGAGCGTGGTCCAGGTGCTGGCTCCGGCGGTGGACGCGGCCTTGGAAGCCTACATGCGCCAGTCGGAGCAGCAGACCTGCCGGGTGGAGACCTTGGTGGACCTGGACGCGGAAGGATTGCCGTCGCGGGTGCGCGGCGCCTGGTTGCGGGGGTTCCCGGCGACGCCTCCCGACCTGCTGGAAAGCCTTTTCCAAGGTTGGTCGGACAGGAAGGGCTCCTGGAACGCAGCCTCGCCGTGGGTGGGATTGCCGTTGGGCCCCTGGGACGCGTTGGGAAGCCTGGAGGTCGAGGCCTTCTGCCCCTGCGACAGGCACCGGGCCCTGGGGGCTCTGGTGGCCCTCGGTTCGGAGGCCATCCAGGAGGCGCGCGACAAGGGGGAAGACATGGAGGTCGTCTGCGATTTCTGCCGCAGGCGGTACGCGTTTTCCCCCCAGGAGCTCAGCGGCACCCCCTAGACGGCTGCCGGGCCTTTTGTATCCTCGCCGTCGTGGACAGGGTCTATCTGGACTGGAATGCCACGGCTCCCCCCATGCCGGAAGCCGTGGAGGCCGTGACCCGGGCGATGCGGGAGGAGTGGGGGAACGCGTCCTCCCTGCACGAGGAGGGACGTCGGGCGTCGGCGGTGTCGGAAGGGGCCCGACAGGTCCTGGCCGACTGGACCCGCACCCGCGCCGTCGAATGGATCCTGACCTCGGGAGGCACGGAGAGCATCCACGCGGCCGTGTTGGGCTGCGCCCGCGCCCGGGGGTCGCGAAGACGCCTGGTGACCAGCGCCGGCGAACATTCCTGCACCCTGGGGATCGCCAAATCCCTGGAGGCGGAAGGATGGGAGGTCGTACGGGTGGGGTTGCGGGCGGACGGCACCTGGGATCCCGGCGAGGTTCTGGAGGCCTGCGATCCGGCATCCACCGCCTTGGCCAGTCTCATCTGGGCCAACAACGAGACGGGGGCGGTTTCGGACGTCGGCTCCGTGGCCTCCGAGTTGCGACGTCGCCGCGTGCCCCTGCACTTGGACTCGGTCCAGTGCTTCGGACGGTTGCCGGTGGACCTGTCTTCGCTTCCCGCCGCCATGGTGTCCCTGTCCGCGCACAAGTTCGGCGCCCCGAAAGGGATCGGGGCGCTGTTCGTGCGGCAGGGCACTCCTTGGTCCCGTTGGATGCAGGGGGGGAACCAGGAACGCTCCCGACGGGGGGGTACGGTGAACGGGCCGGGTGCGGCCGGGATGGCCGTCGCCGCATCCCTCGCGGGAAAGTTGGACTGGACGGAAGTGCTCCGATCTCGGGAAGAACTGGAGCGGGGGATCCTCGCCTCCATCCCCGAGTCGAGGATCCTGGCTGCCACCGCCACCAGACTGCCCAACACCACCTGCGTCGTGCTCCCTGGAGCCGACAGCGCGACCTTGCTGGATCGATTGGACGCGATGGGCTTCGCGGTGGCTTCGGGATCGGCCTGCACGACGGGGATCTCCGAACCGTCCCATGTCCTGCTGGCCATGGGAATTCCCGCCCACGAGGCGCATGCGACCCTGCGCATCTCCATGGGACCCACCACGACCAGGGAGGAGGTCCTGGGGTTCCTTCCCGTTCTCGTGCAGGAGACCGCCGCTGTCCGGTCGCGCTCGACAAACCCCGTTCCAGTCCAGTAGATTGGGACCGTGCCCTTCACTCTCGCCCACCCAGCCGCCGTCCTTCCGTTCCTGAACCGTTCCCGATCGGCGTCTTGGAAGACCTCCCTGGTGGTGGGGTCGATGGTGCCCGACCTGTGGTTCCTGCTTCCCGGGATCGCGACCCGTGAGATCAGCCACGGGCGCTGGGGGGTCCTTCTGGATCCTCCGGCCGCGCTTCTCCTGTCCTGGGTCGCCATGCGCTGGATCCTGCCCAGGATGTCCCGCATGCCCGGGTTGGAATTCCTGGTCCGCAGGGAGCCTTTCCGGTGGGGGATGGGCTACCTCGGCGCGGTGATCGGAGTCGCGACGCACCTGGTCTGGGACCAGTTCACGCACAGCGGGTCGAGGCTGCTGTCGGATCCCGTCTTCTCCAACGACATCGTCTACCATCGCGGTTCGCTCGATCTGGAGCTGGGAATGGCGATATGGTACCTGAACTCCCTGGTCGGGATCGTCATCCTCGTCCTCTGGATCCGCCACAAGCTCCGGCACAGGCCGGAAGGGACGCGCATCTTCCTCTCCCCGCAGTGGGTGGTCGTCGCGCTCGCCTTCCTGGTCCCCATGGCCTTCGTCTTGGCATGGCTCGGCGACAGCTCGCTGTCCGGGCCGGATGGCTTGGAACGGATCGTGTCGTTGGGCCCCGAGATGCGCCAAGGCGGGTTCGCGGCGGTTCTCTGCGCGCTCGCCGCGGGATTCCTCGTCTCCCGTTGGAATCCGGCGGACGTCCCTTCCCGGGGCACTCCCCCGGCAAAGGAGGACGGAAAATGACGACACCGGCCGACGAGAGGTGTCGATTGTTCCGTGCCGCATCCGCGCTGTCCGCCGTCTTCCTCGCGAGCGCCCTGTTCGCCGCCTGCGCGGCCTCTCATCCCCAGGACGATGCTCCGCCCCCCCTCATCGCCAAGACGACCTGGGACGACGCGTCCGATCGCGGCGCCCCCGCGGATTCGCTCTGGCGGAGCCTCTACCAGGTGCTGTCGCTGCGCGACGACATCGTCGTGATCGCCCGGGACTCCCAGCCGGAATCCCACCACCGGCATGGGAACGGCGAACCCGGCGGGGGTGGTGGAGGCGGTCACCACCATGGTGGGTACGGCGGCGGTGGGGGAGAAGGCGGCGGGTTCGGTGGGGATGCTCCGGAGCGCCCGCGCGGTGGAGAGGAGCAGCACGGCTACACTCCCCTGCACCTGCTCCTGGCCGGGACCGTCGAGAGATGGGATGTGGATTCGGAACGGGCGACGCTGGATGCCGCTTCCCGCCCCCAGGTCCCCGCCGACTCCACGGGCGACGGACCCGTGCGCATCTCCCTTCGCCTGCTCAGCAAGGCCACCGGTCGGGTGGTCTGGAAGAAGTCCGAGGCTTGCCCGCACACGAAGACCGCGGTCTCCCCGGTGGACAGCGCCGACGCCCATCCCGATTGGGCGACGGCCTTCCAGGCGTGCCGGGACGAAATCCTGCGCAATTCCGCCCGGGACGTCCCGGCGGCGGCGCTGGAGCTCGCGGGCAAGGCCGCGATCTCCGAAGCGGCCCAGAGGGCCGACAACTGACCGGATCAGGCTCCCGGGTCAGGCAAGGGACGGGACTTCCCGGTACAGGCTGTCCCGTTCCACCGGGATCCGTCCGCGACCGCGGATGATCTCCTGGAGCTCGGCGCTGGTCAGGGCCGGGCGCTTTTCCTCCGCACCGGCCATGGAATAGATCTTGGTGGAGTCGTCCACGGTGCCGTCCAGGTCGTCGACGCCCCATTCCAGGGCTTCGGAGGCCAAAGGCACGCCGAGCATCACCCAGTAGGCCTTCAGGTGGGGGATGTTGTCCAGGAAGAGCCTGGCCACCGCGTAGTTGCGGAGATCTTCCTCGGGGGTGACCTCCCGGAGGTGGGAGAGGGCGTTGTTCTCGTTGCGGTACCGCAGCGGGATGAACGACATGAATCCGCCGGTGCGGTCCTGCAGATCGCGGAGACGTTCCATGTGGTCAACCCGGTGGCGGTATTCCTCCACGTGGCCGTAGAGCATGGTGGCGTTGGAGCGAAGACCCAGGCGGTGGGCCGTTTCGTGGACCTCCAGCCATTGGTGGGCGGGGGCCTTGCCGCCGGCGATCCTGCGGCGCACCTCGGGGTCGAAGATCTCCGCCCCGCCCCCGGGGAGGCTTCCCAGTCCCGCGGCTTGCAGCCGGCGCAGCGATTCCTCCAGGGACAGGCCCGATTTGCGCGCGAAGAACGAGATCTCGACGGCGGTGAAGGCCTTGACATGGGCGGCCGGGTGGCGGCGCAGCACCTGCCGACAGAGTTCCTCCCCGTAGTCGACGCCCCGGTCGGGATGGACTCCACCGGTGATGTGGACTTCGGTGAGCGAACCCGGGGGTCGGGCCGAGAGGATCCGGTCGAACTCCTCCAGGTCGTGGTCCCACGCGCCCTCCTCGGGACCCTGGTCCGCCCGG
>DATNIW010000127.1:0-12998 GCA_035604215.1 Fibrobacteria bacterium | reverse complement strand
CATCTCGCGTCGGACGGTTCCTGCGGGATCTACGATCGGCGACCCCTGATCTGCCGGACCCATGGCTTTCTGCATCTTTCTGAAGCTGGATTGGACCGCTGTCCCTGGAATTTCGAGGACCTGGAGGAGGTCGACGAGGACCTTCCCTTCCATCTCGAAGACTTGCACCAAACCCTGTGGAGGGTGAACATGCTTTTCCTCCGGCGCTCGTATCCGACCCGTTGGAGGGAGTTCGTCCAGGTGCGCGTCCGGTTCCAGTGAACCCATACCGGTCCCGCCTTGGCGTCGCTTTGTTCGATTCCTCCGCCATCGGGCTGACATCCGGGCGAGTCGGAAGCATCATTCCCTCATGAGTTTCGTGCTCGAGTACCTGACGGTCGGCGGAGTCCGCCCCGACTTGGAGGGTTTCGACGCCTGGGCAAGGGAATCCCCGCTGTTCCAGGAGCCGGTCGAACAGGAGGACCACAAGGTCTGGTGGTATCGGAACCCCTGGACCAACGTCTACTTCTCCGTTTCCTACCGCTATGTGGACCCCCTTCAGGACCAATTGTGGGCTCCCTCGGGCCTGGAAGCGATGGTGAACCATCTGCGGCCAGGCTATTTCGCCCTGGAGGCCGCACCATTCTTGGCCGAGATCGCCCGGGATTTCGGCATGCTGGCGCGAGACGCGGACACCGGACAGCTTCTTTCGATGGATCCAGAACCCGACCAGATCCAACGCCTTTGGGACGTGGGCAACCGGATCGTCCGGGAAGAGGCGATCGAACAGGGAAAGCGAGTCCATCACCTGCCTCCGGAGGCCAATCTCCGCTGGTGGGAATATTCGAGACGTCGATCCGCCTTGCAGGAAACCCTGCGGCGGGAAGATCCTCGCCTCGAGGTGCCAGAGATCCATTTTCTCCACAGTCGACCGCTGGACCGGATCCTGACGGCCTTCGCCTGGAAGGACGGCAGCGGCACCGTCTTTCCCGCCTCGGATCTGGTGATCATCGACCGCACCGAAAAGCACTTCCTCGGTCTCAAGAAGGAGCGCAAGCTGACCTACGTCAGCTACGACGCCTTGGTCCGCCAGGTGGTCGCCGCCTTGCGGAACGTGGAAGTCGAAGGCGCAACGTTCCGGTTGCTCTCCACCGACAACGCATGGCGCGCCGTGGAGCGTCTGGCTTCGATCCCCCAGAACGAGGATCTCGATTCCTTCCAGAACATCCATTCCACCCGCGTGGTGGACGATGCTTGAGTCCTTCGCGGACGATTTTTTCGGGTTTCTTTCCGCAGCGCCTTCTCCATGGCACGCCTCCGAGGCCCTAGAGAACCGGCTGCGGATCGCGGGGTTTCGAACCTTGGAACCCGGGAAGCCCTTCCCATGCGATCGCGGGGGAAAGTTCCTCCTACGCCGCGGTGGCGCCTTGGTGGGGTGGGTGGTTCCCACCCAAGCTCCAGCCCGTCTGCTGCTTGGGTTGGCACACACCGACAGTCCCTGCCTGCGGCTTCGTCCGGATGCGGAGTCCATTTTCCATGGTTGCAGAAAACTGTCGGTGGAGGCCTACGGCGGCTTGCTGAACCACTCCTGGCTGGATCGGGAATTGGAAGTGGCCGGTCGCGTCTGTTTCGAGGAGTCCGACGGGGTGCGGGAAGTCCTGGTCCGTCCACGGGGCCTGCGCCCCATCGTTCCTTCGCTGGCGATCCACCTGGATCGCGCCGTGAACGAGCGGGGATTGGTCCTCGATCGCGAACGCCATCTGCCAGCCGTCTGCGGACTCCAGGATGGTCGATCGTTCCTTTCCCGGCTGGCGGAATCGGCGGGAACGGAAGCGGAGCATGTCCTGTCCTGGGACCTCTGCCTAGGCGATGGCGCCCCACCGGCCCTTGTCGGTTCCGGAGACCTGGTGGCTTCTCCGAGGCTCGACAATCTGGCCTCCTGCCACGCTCTGGTGGCAGGTCTGGAGGCACTCGAACCCCGCTCCGACACTCTCGTCGCCGTGGCGTTCCTGGACGCCGAGGAGGTGGGATCGACTTCCTCGGTGGGGGCGGACTCCGTCTTTCTTCCCCAGGTCCTCGAGCGGATCGGCCTGTCCATGGGCTTGGACCGAGCGGCTTTCCTCGCCTGGGTGTCCGGTGGGTTCGCCCTTTCCGCCGACATGGCCCACGCGATCCACCCGAACCATCCGGAACGACATCCTCCCGGGCACTCTCCACTCCTGGGTCAGGGTCCGGTCCTGAAGTGGAACGCGGGTCTCCGCTACGGGACCACCGCTGTCGGGGCATCCCGCCTGAGGCGACTGGCGCGGGAGGAAGGGATCCCTTTGCAGGGATTCGCCATGCGAGCGGATCTCGGTTGCGGCTCGACGGTGGGGCCTCTGGTCTCCCGGCAACTGGCGCTGGAGACGGTCGACTGCGGCGCCCCGATGCTCGCCATGCACAGCGCGCGGGAGACCATGGCGCTTTCCGACCAGTTTCTTTGCACGAGGTTGTACCAATCCTTCCTTCGGCGTGCCTGAGGACCCGGACCGAGGATAGATTAGGTGGGATGCACAAGACAATCGCCCTCGCCCTCGCCCTTGTTGCCGTGGTACAAGCCGGCGCCTACAAGGCCGTGTTGGGAATCGCCCCTCCCTTGGACGTCGGGGGAGACCTCTCTTCGGATCTTCTGACGCCCTTCCAGACGGCGATGGCGGAGATCCTCTCCTGGGAGGCATCGCTGGTCCCCGGTTTGCGTGTGGTGGATCCTGCAACCCTTGCCTCCGCCCTGGAAGCGAAAGGTTGGAGCAGCCGGACCGATCTCACGGGCACCGAGGTCGAGGATGCCCGCATGGCCGGCCAGCAGCAGGACGCCGACGCCGTCATCGCCATGCAGGTCCTGCATTCCGGAAACGCGGTGAACTGGAAGATCGCCATGGCCTACAGGCAAGGGACGGACGACCGATCGCTGCGGTTCCAGGGCTTGTCCGGCGAAGACCAGTTCATGGTCCAGATGCGACAGGAGGCGGTCTCGTTCCTCGATTCTCTCGGGGTCGATGTCCCGGCAGCCGCGCGCCAGATGGCGACGGACCGGGGCAGGGTTCCGTGGGAAGCTCTCCTGGAATACGCCAGGGGGATCCGCGACCAGCAAGCCGGGCAGATCGACGACGCCTTGCGCCACCTTCGGGAGGCCAGCCGCCGCGCACCTCTCTTGACCTCCCTTCAATACCGCCTGAAGAAGCTCGAGAGAGACAATCCCGGCAGGTAGGTCCGCTACTTGGCGATTCGAAGCCGGTAGATGGAACGCATCAGTGCCAGTCGGGCGCGTTCGTAGTTGATTTCCTTGTGGCCTTTCGTCAGTCGCTCCTCGGCCCGTTCCATCGACTTCCGAGCTCGTTCCCGATCGATCTGGTCCGGAAACTCGGCGGAATCCGCGATCACCGTCAGTTCGCCTTTTGTCACGCGGGCCACACCGCCGGAAATGAACAGGCTTTTTTCCGTGCCGTCCTCCAGCGTGATGCGGGCGACATGGGGAACCATCGCGAACAGGGCGTCCGCGTGCCTGGAGAGGATTCCGACCAGACCGTCGGTGATCCCCAGCACGACCTGGACGGCGTCTCCTTTCCAGGCGATCTTTTCCGGGTCGACGATGGTGGTGGGCAGGCTCACTTGGACTTCAGCTCCTTGTCCTTCTCCACGGCCTCTTCGATGGTGCCGACGAAGAGGAATGCCTGTTCGGTCAGATCGTCGTGCTTGCCTTCCAGGATCTCCTTGAAGGAGCGCACCGTGTCGGCGAGCTTCACGTACTTGCCTTGCATGCCGGTGAACTGCTCCGCCACGTGGAAAGGCTGGGAAAGGAACCGCTGGACCTTTCTGGCGCGGTAGACGGTCAGGCGATCCTCTTCGGCGAGCTCGTCCATGCCGAGGATGGCGATGATGTCCTGGAGTTCCTTGTAGCGCTGCAGCAGCCTCTGCACGCCTCGGGCGACGTTGTAGTGCTCCTCTCCCACCACGTCGGCGCTGAGAAGGCGGGAGCGCGAATCCAGGGGATCCACGGCGGGATAGATGCCCAGTTCCGAAATCTGCCGCGAAAGATTCGTGGTCGCGTCCAGGTGGGAGAAGGCCGTGGCCGGAGCGGGATCGGTGTAGTCGTCGGCGGGCACGTAGATGGCCTGGATGGAGGTCACCGAGCCGTTCTTGGTGGAGGTGATCCGCTCCTGGAGCGCGCCCATCTCGGTTCCCAGGGTGGGCTGGTAGCCCACGGCCGACGGGATGCGTCCGAGCAGCGCGGACACCTCGGATCCGGCCTGGGTGAAGCGGAAGATGTTGTCGATGAAGAGCAGGACATCCTGGTTCTGCACGTCGCGGAAGTATTCAGCCACCGTCAGGGCCGTGAGGGCCACGCGGGCGCGGGCGCCCGGGGGTTCGTTCATCTGGCCGTAGACGAGGGCGGTCTTTCCCAGAACTCCGGCTTCTTCCATCTCCCCGTAGAGGGCCGTTCCCTCGCGGGTGCGTTCGCCGACCCCGGCGAACACGGAGTAGCCGCCATGGTACTTGGCGATGTTGTTGATGAGTTCCTGGATGAGCACGGTCTTGCCCACGCCGGCGCCGCCGAACAGACCCACCTTGCCGCCCTTGGCGTAGGGCGCCAGGAGATCCACCACCTTGATGCCGGTCTCCAGGACTTCGGCCTGGGTGCTCAGGCGGTCGAATTCGGGCGGTTCCCGGTGGATGGGCATGGTCATCTCCGCCCCGATGGGCCCCTTCTGGTCGATGGGCTCTCCGATGACGTTGATCACCCGACCCAGGGTCTTCTCGCCGACCGGAGCCTGGATGAACCTTCCGGTGTCGCGGACCTCCAATCCCCGCGAGAGTCCGTCCGAGGAGTCCATGGCGATGGTGCGCACGACGTTGTCGCCAAGATGCTGGGCCACTTCCAGGACCAAGTTGTCGGGCTTGTCGGAGATGGAGCTGTTCGTGGTGACCAGTGCCTGGAGGATGGGAGGCAAGTTCCCGTCCTCGAAGGCCACGTCCACGACGGGACCCAGAACCTGGATGATCTTGCCCTTGGCGGTTGTGGTGCTCATGGGATGTCGATTCCTATCGGATGGATTCGGCGCCGGCGATGATCTCGACCAGCTCGGTGGTGATCTGGGCCTGGCGTGCCCGGTTCTTCTGGAGGGTGTACTTGTCGATCATTTCCTGGCCGTTCCTGGTGGCGCTGTCCATCGCGGTCATGCGCGCGCCCTGTTCGCCGGCGGCGTTCTCCAGGAGCGCGTTGAGCACCAGGAAACGGATGGACTGGGGGATCAACTTGGAGAGCAGTTCGGCCGGTGGCGGTTCGAACAGCACCGGAGTCGAGGACGCGTGTTCCGTGGAGGAAACGGCCGCCGGGAATAGCTGGAGAGCCTGCGGCGTCTGCGTGAGCGCCGATTGGAAGCTGTTGTCGACGAGCCAAAGCTCGTCCGTCTTCCCGTCGAGGAAATCCTGGATGAGACGTTCCGCGATGGGTCGGGCCGTGGACAGCGACGGTCTCGCGACGGCCTCCTGGAACCATTGCCCGAGGGTCGGTGCCGGGAGTTTCCCTTTCAAGGCGTCCCAGCCGCGTCGGCCCGCGAAGTGGATGGTATAGGGCGTTCCTTCGGCCAAGCGCGCATGAAGCTGGGCGAAACCCGGGCGATCTTCCGTCGCGGAGTCCATGGGACGCAACCCCAGGATGCGTTCGAAGGCGCGGATCAACCCGTTGTTGAAGGCTCCGCACAGCCCCTTGTCCGAGGTGAACAAAACGATGGAGAGGTGCTTGACCGGTCGGGTGCCCAACCATGGGGAGGCGTCGTCGGGAAGGTCTTCCACACCGACCCGGGCCTGCAGGTAGGCCAGGAGCGTGGTGAGTTCGGAGCGATACGGCCGCGTGCGTTCGATGGCCCCCTGGGCGCGACGGAGCTTCGAGGCCGCCACCATCTTCATGGCGGCGGTGATCTTCTTCGTGTTCTGGAGGTTCTTGAGCTTGTTCGTCAGCTCCTTGATGGTCGGCACCGGAGAATTCTCCCTACGCCTGGAAGGCCGCGTTGAAGTCCTTCAGGGCGGCCTCGATGCGGGCGCGGAGACCGTCGTCCAGGGCCTTCTTCGATTCGATGTCGGAGACCAGGGACGCGTGCTTGGCCCCGATGAATTCGAGCAATTCCTTCTCCCACCGGCTGATCTGCGGCACCGGCACGGCGTCGACGAAGCCGTTGGTTCCCGCGTAGATCACCACCACCTGGGTTCCCACCGACTGGGGCTGGAACTGCGGCTGCTTGAGAAGCTCGGTGATGCGCTGGCCTCGGGAAAGCTGCTTCTGGGTGGCCGGGTCGAGATCGGAAGCGAACTGGCTGAACGCCGCCAATTCCCGGTACTGCGCCAACGTCAGTCGCAGCGTTCCCGCCACCTGCTTCATGGCCTTGATCTGGGCGTCCCCACCCACGCGCGACACCGAGATCCCCGCGTTCATGGCGGGTCTCAGACCCGCGTTGAACATCGCCGATTCCAGGAAGATCTGGCCATCGGTGATGGAGATCACGTTGGTCGGGATGTAGGCAGATACGTCGCCTGCCTGGGTTTCGATGATCGGCAAGGCCGTGAGCGAACCCGCTCCGTTCTTGTCGGAGAGCTTGCACGCCCGTTCGAGGAGGCGGGAGTGCACGTAGAAGATGTCGCCGGGGAAGGCTTCGCGCCCCGGGGGTCTGCGCAGCAGCAGAGACATCTGTCGGTAGGCCTGGGCCTGCTTGGTGAGGTCGTCGAAGATGATCAGGGCGTGGCCGCCGTTGTCGCGGAAGAACTCCGCCATCGCGCAACCCACGTACGGTGCCAGATACTGCAGGGGAGCCGGAGCGGCGGCGCCGGCCACGATCACCGTGGTGTATTCCATCGCGCCGTGCGCGCGCAGCTTCTCCACCACCTGGGCGACGGTGCTCTGCTTCTGGCCCACGGCCACGTAGAAGCACTTGACGTCCTTGCCCTTCTGGTTGATGATCGTGTCGAGGGCGATGGCGGTCTTGCCGGTACCGCGGTCTCCGATGATCAGTTCGCGCTGGCCGCGGCCGATGGGCGTCATGGCGTCGATGACCTTGATTCCGGTCTGGAGCGGTTCGTGGACGTTCTTGCGCGCCATGATCCCGGGAGCCTTCACTTCGATGCGCTGGCGCGCCTCGGCGACGATGGCCGGACCTCCGTCGATGGGATTGCCCAGGGCGTCGACCACGCGTCCGAGGAGCGAGTTCCCCGCCGGGACGGAAGCCTGGATCTTGGTGCGGCGGGCGACGTCCCCCTCGCCCACCGAATTGATCTCGCCCAGGAGGACGACGCCCACGTTGTCCTCCTCCAGGTTCAGGACCAGGGCGAACACGTCGTCCTTGCCCTCGAACCGGACGAGTTCGCCGGCTTCCACGGTGGGCAGACCCTGCAGGCGGGCGATGCCGTCGCCCACCTTCAGGACGATTCCTGTCTCGTAGCTTTCCGCCGAGGGGTTGAACCCCTCCAACTGCTTGCGGAGGAGGGATGCGATCTCGTCGGGACGGACTGTGTCGATCATGGGTTCCTAGGTCGGCGTCTAGGCCGAGAGAAGGGCCCGTCGGGCCTGGTTCAGCTGGTTGTTTGCGGTGGCGTCCAGGACGGTGGACCCCAGATGGACCTTGAATCCGCCCAGGACCGAGGAATCCGTCTCCTGCGTGAGACTGACCTCGGCGCCCGCAACGGAAAGCGTCCGCTCCAGGCTTCGCACCTGGGCGGGCGAAAGGGGTTGGCGCGATCGGACGACGCCGTGCGCCAGACCCGACCGGGATTCGCGCAGCTCCAGGAGGCTATTCGCGATGGACGCGATTTCGCCCAGCCTCCTCCGGGCGGAGAGCAGGGATACGAGCCGCCCGAGGATGGATTCCCCGGACGGCGAACCCAAGGCGGTTCGCAGGGCCTGCGAACGCCTGGCCGCGGAAACGGCGGGATCGCCGAGCAACCGGGTGACGTTTTCCGGCAACTCGGCGAGACCGCGCAGGACGGGGAGCGATCGCTCCAGCTCGCCGGAGGCGACCAGCGCGTCCAGAAGCGCCTTCGCGTATCGTGGAGCCGCCTTGGACATCAGTTCTTCGCGACCTCGGACATCAACCGTTCCGCGAATTCCTTGGATTCCGCCCCATCGAGCTTGTGGCGAAGGATCCGTTCGGCCACCTCCACCGAGAGGTCCGCGGCGTCCCGGCGCAGCTGGGCCGAGGCCTGCTGGGCGGCGGCGTCGATTTCCGTCTTCGCGAGGACCACGATCCGCTCCGCGGAGGCTTTCGCCTCCGCTTCGGCCTGGACCCTGAACTTGGAGGCGAAATCGCGCTGTTCGGACAGGATCCGGGTCGCTTCCACGCGGGCTTCCGTGAGGATCCTCTTCTGCTCGGCTTCGGACGAGGCGGCCATGGCCGCCACATCCTCGGCCTTGGACAGCGATTCCTTGAGCTTCCGCTCCCGTTCCGCGACGGAGGCCAGGATGGGCTTCCACGCGAACTTGTGCAGGAGCACGAGGAGGACGACGAAGATCACCCAGACCCAGATCATGGTCCCCGGGTTGGGAGCCATGAGCTGGGAGGCGATTCCGCCTCCGCCCTCCGCGGCGGTGCTGGCCTGGACGTCCGGCATGGCTTATTTCAGCAGGACGATCAGGAGGCTGATGACGCCGCCGAGGAGGGCGACGCCTTCGATGAGGGCGGCACCCAGGATCAGGTTGGCGCGCAGCTCGTCCTTCATCTCGGGCTGGCGGGCGATGGCTTCCACGGTCGAAGCCGTGGCCCGACCGATGCCGATGCCGGCTCCGATCGCCGCGAGTCCGGCTCCGATCGCCGCCAGACCTCCGCCGAGGTTCCCGATGTTCGTGATGTCCATTTGTTCTCCTGTTGGTTGGGAAGAGATTGGGAGCAGTGAGGGCTCAGTGTTCCTGGTGGAGCGCCCCGCCGATGTACAGCGAGCTCAGGAAGGTGAACACGAAGGCCTGCAGCACGCAGACCAGGACCTTGATGACCAGGATGAAGAGGAGGAAGGCCAGGGGAAGGGGGGCGGTGAGCAGGAGCGAGATGCCGTCGGATCCGCCTCCGAGGAGCCCGTGCAGGCTTCCGGAAATCATGGGTGCCAGGATGGAGATGAGTCCCGCGATCACCAGGATCATGATGTGGCCGGCGGCCATGTTCGCGAACAGGCGGATGGTCAGGGAGAAGGCGCGGATGAAGATGGAGACGACCTCGATGGGTGCGAGGATGGGGAGAACCCACCAGGGGACCCCGGACGGCACCAGGTTCTTCACGTACCGGAAGGGACCGTTGTGGAAGATGCCCACGGCGTTGAAGACCACGAAGACCAGAAGCGACATGGCGGCGGTCACCGAGATGTCGGCGGTGGCGCCGGCGAACAGCGGCACCAGCCCCATCAGGTTCAGGACCGTGATGAAGAAGAAGAAGGTCGCGAGGAACGGTACCCACTTGTCGCCGTCCTTTTTGCCGATGCTGGGTCGCGCCACCTCGTCGCGGATGTAGAGGAGCAGGACTTCGACGACGTGCCCCAGGGGGGAACTGGGCAGGAGTCCGGCCCTGCGCGCGCCGGTGAGGGCCAGCAGGAACGTGAGCACCGCCCCGATGAGGAGCATGAGGACGTGCAGGGACAGGAAATGGGGGAGCGGGATGGCCACGCCCGGAAGAATGGGCCACTCGTGGCTGTCCACGATGTGGTGCATGATGAAATCCGAGAGGTTTCCCGATCCGCTCAAAGTTCCTGGACTCCTTGGACGAAGATGATCGATTCGGAGACCGTAAGAATAAGAAACATCCCGGCCCACGCGATCGCGAAGTCCCGTTCCGCGCTCCGGTTTGCGACAATTCCTGTCACAAACATCGCGACTCCGGCCGTGAAACGGAGGACCAGGAAGAACAGCCCGCCGGCCACGCCGGCGCCCCGGCCCCGGGAATCCCGGCTCCACAGCCCCCAGCCCAGTCCGGCATGAAGGCCCGCGGCGGCGGTGGCCCAGGCGAGCGCGCGCATCCCCGGAGCCTGGAGCAGGTGCAGGGCGGAAAGGATTCCGATTCCGGAGCCGGCGAGCGCGGGAATCGCCAGGACCAGGAACAGGCCGTGTCGCGTTCGTGCCTTCATCGGACGGCCATCAGCATCCGCCAGACCACGAAGGCGACCCCGAACAGGGAGAACCCCACGAGTAGAAGGGGGGAGCCGAAATGTCGGGAAAGGAACCAACCCACCGCGCAGCAGGCGGTCAAGGAACCGGTTGCTTCGCTCCCCAGACCGATCCAGCCGCGTTTGGGGTCAGGCGCGTCCAGCGGAGACTTGCCCCGGTTGCATGTCGCACTTGCCGTGGAACACGGCGCCTTCCTGGATGATCAGCTCGCGGGTGCGAAGATCGCCGACCAGCATCGCCTTCGTCTCCAGCAGGACCCGGTCGGTGGCGGTCACGTTGCCGTTCACCTTCCCCCCGATCTTGACGGAGGCCGCCTGGATCTCGCCCTCCACGATCCCCTGGGAGTGGATGGAGACGGTTCCTGTCGCGCGGATGGTCCCTTTGACGGATCCCTCGACGGAGAGGTCGTTCTCCACGAGGAGCTCGCCCGTGACGACGGTACCCGAGTTGACGAAGGTGAAGCCCTTGCCGCTGGAGATTTTGTCGGACATCGTCTAACGCATCATAGCAAACCACGGATCGATGGCAAGACCGTGGAACGAAAGCGCCACGACAAAATGCGACGAACTTTCCCCGCCCGCCCTCTGCGTCTTCCCGATCGGGTCCCCCCGGCGCACCACGTCGCCGGTCTGCACATCGACCTCTCCGAGTTCCGAAAGCCGACACTCCCATCCGTCCAGGAGCAGGAGGTCCACCTCCAGTCCCGAGGAAGCCGTCCATCCGGCCTCCGAGACCACCCCATCCAGCGGACTCCGGATCGTGGCGGCCGAGGCGGCGAGGAATTTGCGCTTTCCGGGTCCCACTTCGGAATTCGGACCCAAGGCCATCTCCCAGTCTCGCAAGGGTGGCAGCAGAAGCGGAAGCCTCAGGGTGTCGTTTCCGGCGCGGTGCCGGATCTCCTTGGCCAGGAAGTCGGAACGGATGTCGGCGAGAAAGGCTTCGCGCTTTTGTTGGTCGAAGAGATCCGAGGAGGGCGCGTGGGTGGTGGGCGCGCCGTGCACGGTGGGGTCGTCCAGGAAGGATTGGGTGAGGGAAGTGAGGGCCTTTTCACGTTCCTCGATGCGGTGCAGTTCTTCCTGGAGCAATCCCACGCGATCCAATTGCTGGCGCAGCTTCTGGTTCTCCTCCGAGACCATCTCGGCGGCCTGGAGCTTGATGGCGATGCTGCCCAACCAGGTGATCGTGGCACCGGTCAGGATCACCAGCAGAACCAGAGCCACCACCAGGAAATGGAAAAGTCGCAAGGGGATCCCCACCTGCCAGGATTCCCCGGTCAGGTCGCGAAGCACCAGGATCCGGATCCGTTCCCCTCTCATGGGACCGCGTTCAGTCCGAGGAGGATGTCCGCCAAGCGGCTCAAATCGCTGTTGGAGTGGAAGTCCAAGCGCAAATACCCTTTGCCTGAAGGTTGGGTTTCCAGATGGACCCGTGTTCCCAGCCTCAGCGCCAGTTCGCGCAGGAACGCCTGACGGTTCGCGTCTTCGCCAGCGGACTTGCCGGGCCGTTTTGGAGTCTTGGGAGGACTGGCGACTTGGCCGGCCTTGGACTCCAAGGTCCGGACGCTCCATCCCTGGGCGGCGACCTGTTGGGCCAGCGCGCTTTGTCGCGCGGGGTCCAAGGCGGCGAGGACCCGGGCATGTCCCGCGGACAAGGTGCCGCTGGCCACTTGTTGCTGGATGCCATCCACCAACCGGAGCAGCCGAAGGCTGTTGGTGATGGCGGGGCGACTTTTTCCGAGTTGGTGCGACAACTGATCGTGCGTGTATCCGCAGGAGTTGATCAGCTCCTGGAACGCCAACGCCTCCTCGATGGGGTTGAGTTGCACCCGCTGGATGTTCTCCAGCAACGCGATTTCGCGCATCTCCCGATCGGAGACTTGGTCTCTGACCAGGGCCGGAATGGTTTCCTTGCCTGCCAAAAGACTGGCCCGGAACCGTCGTTCTCCGGCGATGATCTGGAAATTGGCCCCCTGGCGCCGTACCAGAATGGGTTGGAAGACGCCCTTCTCCCGGATGGATGCCGCAAGTTCTTCCAGTTCGGTGGGATTGAATTCCTTGCGGGGCTGGAACGGATTGGGCTGGATCTGTGCCAGAGCCAACACGGCCACCATCGACCCGTCGGTGGGGGGAACTCCAGGGAGGTCATCCCGGTGGGCCAAGTTCTTTTCCTGGAAGATGGCTCCCAGTCCTTTGCCCAGTCCTCGCGGCTTGTTCATCCCGAGATCCCCATGACTTCCTGCGCCAGCTTCATGTAGGCCACCGCACCTGGGGTCGCGATGTCGTACAGTAGGATGGGCTTGCCGTAGGAGGGAGCTTCCGCCAACTTGATCGTGCGCGGGATCACGGAATGGAAGACTTTTTCGTGGAAGGAGGTCCGGACCTCGTCGACCACTTGCTTGGAAAGGACCGTGGATGCCTGGTGCATGGTGAGCAATGCCCCTTCGATCTGGAGGCTTGGGTTGAAGGATTGCTGGGTGAGCCGGATCGTATTCAACAGTTCCGCCAGCCCCTGAAGCGCGTAGTACTCGCACTGGATCGGGATCAGCACGGACTTCGCCGCCACCAGAACGTTCAATGTCAACAAGCCCAACGACGGAGGGGTGTCGATCAGGATGTAGTCGTACCTGGGGGCAAGCATCTCCAGAAGTGCACGGAGGCGTGTTTCACGTGAAACCATGTTGACCAGTTCGATCTCCGCACCTGCCAAATGATGGGAGGAGGGGATCAGATCCAAGTAGGGAAGTTGGGTCTTGTGCACATAGCTGGCAGCCGAATCTGGTGTCCACACGGCGTCTTCCAGCAACGCATCATAAAGGGTCGGCTCGTCGGATACGGCGACCCCGACTCCT
>DATNIW010000126.1:0-28356 GCA_035604215.1 Fibrobacteria bacterium | reverse complement strand
GCAGGCGGTCGGGGATCCCCGGGAAGGACTGGGACAGCGTACGGACGGTCCATCGTTCCTTGCCCTGGTACAGAACGATGGGGATTACGGGAGGTAGGAGACTTCCCTCGCTTTCGGCGCGTTCCCAGATCCCGAGCATGTAGGAGAGAAGCTGCAGGTGCGGGTGCTTGGGCGCCCAACTCTTGTGCTCCAGAAGAATGGCCACCAAGGCTTTGGAGCCGGAGAGCGGGCAGGAGAACACGAGATCCGCGTAGGTCTCGGCCAGTTGTGGAGACAGGAACGACTCGCTCTCGCGTTGGATCTTCGACAGGTCCAACAGTTCGCGGATTTCCGGCGGCAACGTGTCGCGCAAGAAATCACGGGCGCGATCCAGATCGCCGAAAATCTCCTTGAAGAATTCGTCGTGCGGGGAAGACGGGGGCATGGACCGAAAAGGTATCAATCAAGCACCGGTCAGGGGCCCGGCGGCCCCTGAAAATCACGGGGAGCGAAGCTCCCAAAAAGACCAAGGAACGAAGCTCCCCAAAGAGACCGCGCTACGCCGCCCCCAGCTCCTCGGGCTGGATGCCGGTGATGCGCGTGATCGCGCTCCAGTCGTAGCTGCGGGCCACCATCTTGCGGGCGTTTCATAAACACCAATATTCAAGCATAAATAGCTGTAAATAGCTATAATAACGACATCATGGCCAAGAAAACAGCCCATCTTCTTCCATCGACCGAGGCGCTGCTTCTGCGGCTGGGAGGTCGACTCAGACTCGCCCGTCTGCGTCGGAAACTGACCGCGAAGCAGGTGGCGGAGCGTGCGGGCATGGCACCGATGACCTTGCGCGGCCTGGAGCGTGGTGGGGCGGGAGTGACCATGGGGGCATACCTGTCCGTGATGCAGGTGCTCGGTGTCGAAAAGGACATCGATTTGATCGCGAAGATCGACCCACAGGGGAGGGACCTCCAGGATGCTCGACTGGGATCATCCGCAAGGAGGTCGGCAAAGGCCAAGATGGGCTCGGCGACGGTTCCCCCATCGGCATCACGGAGCGTTCCTCCGGTCCCCGAGGCACCGGAAGGAGCCTGGATCCCCGGTGAGGACTTCGCGAGTTCGGAACGGCTGGCGAGACTTTTGACCGAACCGACCTCATCGCTGCAAAAGCGAAGGCGGTGAACGAATGGGCGATGTGATCGGGGTCTATGCGGACTGGGACGGCCTGGAAATTCCACTCCGCTTGGGCCTGTTGCATGTGCAACAAGGCGGGCAGAGAGAGGTCTTCGAATTCGAATTCGATACGGCGACATTGTCCGATCCGACCATGACCGACCTGCATCTCGATCCGAGACTTGGACTCTACCAAGGTCGGCAGCATCCGACGCAGGGACAGGAGACCTTCGGAGTCTTCGCCGATGCGAGCCCCGATCGCTGGGGTCGCATGCTGATGCAACGACGACTGGAGCGGGAGAAACGAGCCGGGAAAGTTCCTTTGACCGCTCGTCTTCGCGAGTCGGACTTCCTGCTGGGCGTCCATGACGCCTTCCGTGTCGGCGCACTTCGATTTCGGCGAGCGGATGCCGGGGACTTCCTGGACAACCGGCACGGGATCGCCGCTCCGCCGCTGGTGCAATTGCGGGCGTTGGAAGCTGCAAGCCTCGCGCTGGAACGCGACGAGAACAACACGGCGGTGGTCGGCGACGACTGGTTGCGCATGTTGATCGCGCCTGGCGGATCGCTGGGTGGAGCCCGGCCGAAGGCGAGCGTGGTCGATCCCCAGGGGCATCTATGGATCGCGAAGTTTCCCAGCGTCCGTGACGATCACGACGTGGGCGGGTGGGAAATGGTCGTGCACGCATTGGCCCGTGGATGTGGGTTGCGCGTGCCCGAGAGCATGGCGAGAAGATTCGCGAACTCGCACCACACGTTCCTCGTGAAGCGCTTCGACCGCACCGGGGCGGGACGGAGGCTGCATTTCGCATCGGCCATGACTCTGACGGGCCACCAGGATGGCGACGACGCCTCGACGGGTGCGAGCTACCTGGAATTGGCCCGTGTCCTGATGGATCGGGGCATGCAGACCGACGATGATCTGCGGGAGTTGTGGACGCGCATCGTGTTCAACGTGCTCGTATCGAACACCGACGACCATTTGCGCAACCATGGATTCCTGCTCGTTCCGGCGAAGGGTTGGCGGTTGTCGGAGGCCTACGACATGAACCCCGTGCCCGGGGCACAGGGGTTGAAGCTCAATATCAGCGAGGCGGACAACGCATTGGACCTGGACTTGGCTCGATCCGTCGCGCCTTATTTCCGGGTCTCGACCAAGACCGCATCCGAGGTGGTCGGAAGGTGCATGGCTGTCGTGGGGCAATGGCCCAAGCTCGCGAACGGCCTGAAGTTGAGCGCACGCGAACAGGAACGCATGGCATCGGCCTTCCGGCTGGACGGATGAGAAAGCTGCCGAAGGAGGAAACGAGAAGGCCTCCCTGTGCGGGAGGCCTTCCATCGGGACAGCGGGATTCGAACCCACGACCTCTTGAACCCCATTCAAGTACGCTACCAGCTGCGCTATGTCCCGGGAGCGGTCAAAGATAACCCACGATCGACCCCAGGGAAAGGGGCCCCGATCCTATCTGAACAGAGTGTTGTTTACGGTCAGACCGATGAAGAACACGAACACGAAGAAGTACCAGACCACCGAGAAGCCCACGCCCACCCAACCCGAGATGTCGTTGCTCTTGGGAAGATGCGTCTTCTGGGCGGCCCACCAGGCCCTGGTCGCGCGCCAGTTGTACCAAAGCCCGAGTGCGCTCAGGACGATCAGGAGCAGGACCTTCATTCGGAGGCCTCGGCCAGCAGGCCTTCCAGATAGGACCTGTAGGAGGACTTCGGCATGGCGGCGAGAAGTGCGGCGAACCCCGACCTGTCCAAGTAGCCCTGCCGATAGGCGACTTCTTCCGGGCAGCACACCTTGAGTCCCTGCCGAGCCTCGATGGCGTGGATGAACTGGCTCGCCTCCAGGAGGCTCTCCGTCGTTCCCGTGTCCAGCCAAGCGATGCCGCGACCGAGCTTCTCCACCCGCAACGCTCCTTCCGCCAGGTAGGAGTTGTTGAGGTCGGTGATCTCGAGTTCTCCTCGCGGGGAAGGCTTCTGGGCCCGGGCGCGGGCAACCACCGTGTTGTCGTAGACGTAGAGCCCCGGCACCGCGTAGCGGCTCCTGGGTTTGGAGGGTTTCTCCTCGATGGACAGGACCCGTCCGGTGGCGTCGAACTCAACCACACCGTACCGCTCGGGATCGTTCACCGGATATCCCCACACCAACGCGCCCTGTCGGAAGCTGTCCATGGCTTCCGCGAGTCCCATGCGCCCGTAGAACAGGTTGTCCCCCAGGATGAGGGTGACGGGGTCCGTCCCGATGAACTCCGCACCCAGGACGAAGGCCTGGGCGAGACCGTCCGGAGAGGGCTGCACCACGTAGTCCAGGTGGATGCCCCACTGGGAACCGTCTCCCATCAGATCCCTGAAGCGCGGCGTGTCGTGCGGAGTGGAGATGACGAGGATTTCCCGGATGCCGGCCATCATCAACGTGGCCACCGGATAATAGATCATGGGTTTGTCGTAGATGGGCTGCAACTGCTTGCTGGCCACCTTGGACATCGGGTACAACCTGCTGCCGGAGCCTCCGGCCAGGACGATTCCTTTCATCTGGGTCGATTCCTCCGTGGGTCGTGGTCGGACCGCTTCGGGAATGTAGAACCTGGGCGACCGTGTGGTCGGCGAGGTCCCTACTTCTTCTTGAGGGGGTGCCCGAAGATCTGGAGCTTGATCAGGCTCGGCTCGTAGCCGTGGCGTCGCGCGAGCGACTCCACCGCCTTCTCCACTTCCACGGAATCGTCTTCGATGATCACGCCGGTCTCTTCGTCGATGAGATGGAAGTGCTGGTGGTGCCCAAGGACGTGCTCGTATTGGATGTGCCGATTCCCCAGGTCCACTTCGGCGAGGATTCCAGCCTCCTTGAGACTGACCAGATTCCGGTAGAGGGTGGCGCGACTCACCTTCTTGCCGGAGGCTTTCAGGCTGTCGTGCAGCTCCTCCACGGAGAAGTGGTCGTGCCGAGCCATCACCTCCTCCAGGATGGCGATCCTCTCGCGCGTGAACAGGAGCTTCTTCCGCTTGAGGTAGTCGCGATATCGTTCCAGGGCCTCGTCGAAGTCGACGGGCTTGGAGGGAGGTGCCGTTGTGGGCTTTTTCGTGGACATATGCTGGACCGACAAGGTAGTTTATCTCGTTAAAGAGATCCAATCTCGAATGTTTTCAAGGAGCTTCCATGTCCACCATCCGCATCCTGATCCTGGCCACCCTCGCCGCCGCCGCGCTGTACGCCTGCTCCACCTACAAGCAGGTGGACGACCCGTCCGACGGCAGCAACGGGAAGACCAAGCTCCAGCCCTCCTCCATCGCCCGCTGAGGGCACCCGGGAGTGTACGAGAAGGAACGAAGGAGGTTCGGACAGAACTTCCTGGTGGACGATGCCGTATGTCGGGCCATCGTGGACGACGCCGACCCCCGCGATGGCGGAACCGTGATCGAGATCGGTCCGGGCGCCGGAGCGCTGACGCAGCACCTGGTCCGGGCCGGTCGGGTGGTGGCGGTGGAGATCGACCCCAAATGGGCCGAGAAGCTTCCCCGGAAGGTTCCGGAAGGCGCCGACCTCGTGGTGCTGCAGAAGGACGCCCTGTTCGTGGACCTGGAGCCGTGGATGGAGCCGGGGCCCAGCGGCTTGCTTCCGGTGCTCTGCGGCAACCTGCCCTACAACCGCGCTTCGGCGATCCTGATCCGGTTCCTGCCCCAGATCCACCGCTTCCGCCACCTCACCTTCATGGTGCAATGGGAAGTCGCCAAAAGGGTCTGCTCCGGTCCGGGGAGCCGCGACTACGGGTCCCTCTCCGTCCTGGTGGCCAACTGGGCGGTGCCCCAGATCCGGCTCAAGATCGGACCGGACAGTTTTCGACCGCGACCGAGGGTCCATTCCGGGACCTTCGTCCTGCGCCCGCGAGAGTCCCCGCTCTGCACGGATCCCCTGTTTTCCTGGTTCGTCCGGGCCTGCTTCCGGCAGAAGCGCAAGACCCTGCGCAACTCGCTGCTGATGACCTTTCCGGCAGCCGTCGTCGATGCCGCCACCGAAGCCTGCGGCATCCCTTCCGGGATCCGCGGCGAACAGATCTCCCCCCAGGAATTCACCGGTCTGTTCCAGGCGTTTTTGCCCCATCTGGAAGAGTTGCGCGCGAACCTGGCGGGAAGGGACGGAGACGATTCGACGGAGGATTGATCCGATCCTCGGACGATCCTGGAAAAAATTGGTACCATGAGCTCAATCCCCGCGCGCCGCGTCGCGGGCTTTCCAAGGAGTTCCCATGCGTTTTCCACTTGGTGCCATCGCCCTCGGTTCGCTGATCCTGTCCGGTTGCGACATGACCGGAGGGGCCAGCTCCTCCTCCAATTCCAACGGCAATTCCTCCACCGGCCAGGCGGCCATCCAGATCCTGGCGACCGCCGACCAAAGCGCGGCCAACAGCAGCGTCCAGGCCATCCAGAACATGCCGGACCAGATCGGGGGGCGATTGGATGCCTCCACCCGCGCCAACCTGCAGTCGGCCAACACCACCTTCCACGCCGATCTCGTGGCCAATCCGAAGAACACCTCCGCGAGCTTCGGCGTGGCTGTCACGGCCCTGGCCCTGAAGCTGGACCAATTCTCGGACACGTTGAACCGGATGTGGAACAACGGGTTGCAGGTGGGAACATCCACCCCCTCGGCCATGTTCCGTGCCATGCCGGCCCAGGTGGTGCAGAGCCAGGTCGCCTCGGCTCGGGTCCTCTCCACCGCCACCGACAGCTTGGCCACCATCCACGGCCTGCAAAACACGCTGGAAGCCAACTTCCTGCCAACGGTGGACTCGGTGGTGAACCTGCTCCAGACCTGCTGGAACGATCCCAACTTCAGCTACCGGTTCCCCGTGTCCGGCTTCTCGGATCGCGACTCCCTGACCATCGGACGCGGCGACGTGGGGATCGCCTTGGCCAGTGCGCAGGCCGTGCGGGACTATCTGGTGTGGATGTTGTCCCAGGATTTCGAGGTCGGCGTGTCGGGCCAGGGCTTCCCCAACGACTATGCCTGGCTGGACACCTTGGGCAACATCGACGACAGCTTGGGTCCCCAAGGCGTCTACCAGACCGACGCCTTCCAGAATCTCCAGACCTTGGCCCCGACCGGCGCACTCTTCGCCGTCAAGACCGGTGACCTCGCCCGGGTCCAGGCGATTCCGGCGGACCTGCTCTTGGCCGTGGCGACCGGCAAGGCTGCAGCCACCTATGCTTCCAAATACCAGACGGACGATCGCTCCGGCCTGGTGCAGATCCAGCCCAGCGACCTGACCAACATCGACGAGGCGTTGGACTCCGTCACCCTCTTCTTGTCCGGTCCGCACACCTTCGTGCAGCCCCCGCACACCGAAATCCAGTACACCGACTCCACCTGTAGCGAGACGATTGGCACCACCACGTACACCTACGACTGCATGGGGAGCGCCCAAAGCGTCCAGTATTCCGGCTATTCGATCACCGTGGACGTCTCCAAGCTGATCACCATGCCCGACCACAAGGTGTTCCTCCCGAAATTCCAGTGGAACAGCGTTTCCGATTGGGCCACCAAGGGTCCCTACAGCCTGGTGAACGGAAGCACCATCACGACCGAGAAGTGGCTCAACGACAACCAGCCGTCCATCTCGGATCTGAACGGCAAGATGGTCTGGGCCGACCCCACCTTCGCCGGCGCCTTCCCGAATTTCAAGTCTTCGAACGATGTGCTCGCGAAGTTGGACAGCTTGAACGAGAAGGCCATCTCCAGAACGGCTCTCTCCGGTCGCCTGCTGCCGCGCGCCGTCGGACTCTGAACTGGCCCGTGAGGGGCACTCGAATTCGATGCGACTCTCGCCCCTGCGGGCGGGGGTCGTTTTTCTTTTGCTGGCCCTGGTCCCCCAAGTCTGCCTCGCCCAGGAATCCCCGTGGTGGGAAGCCGTGGGGTTGGATCCGATGTGGCTCGGATCCGGACCTCTCTTCGAGCCCGGATCGGGCCAGGTTTCGATGGAGTCGCACAGCGCGGTGGATCTCCGCAAGCCCCTTCGCACCGATCCCTCCGAGACCCGTGGGCGGTTCGTTCCCTGCACCGATACCGGATCCCTCTCGCTGTGCGGTGGTCCGGTGTTCGATCTGAGCCGAACCTCGATGGGAGGACCCGACTGGTCGGTGGGTCCGGGAGCGTCCTTTGCGCCGGGATTCGAAGGGGTGGTGCGGGCCAAATCGCGTGCGATGGACCTGTCTGGATCCGTTCGCTCGGGCAGCGGGGTGAACGCACAGTCCATGGGAGTCCAGGCAAGGATGGCATGGGCCAGTCTCTCGGTGGGTGCGGGTCGGACGCAGCGGTGGTCTGATCTGGAAATTTCATCTCCTTCGGGCTCGATCGACCTTCCCTGGAACGATGCCGTGGATTCCGGCTTCGTCGGGATCTCCCTCCCGTTGGGTCCCCTTGTCGGATCCGCTTCGTCGTGGGGGACGGACCGAGGTTCCCCTTCCGGAACGGACTTCGCCGATTCGGGAGGATCCGCGGGCTGGTCCGCCGGGCTTTCGATCCCCTCCTGGCACGGCACCTGGGAAGCGGCCCTTTGGAGGGAGGATCGTTCGCTTTCCACCACCGGTCGGGAAGGAAGCATGGTCTTCCACCAGCAAACGTATTCCAGTGCTCGCGCCGAGGCCCGACTCCACTGGACCGGGGAAGATTGGGACGTCCAGACGGGGACGCGACAGTATCGGCTGGATGCCCCGCAAGGCGAATTGGGAAATCCCACCCTGGCCTGGAACCGGCTCTCGGACCAGTCCCTCTCGTCGCTCTACGCCGCGGAGTTCGACCAGCAGGACTACTGGTCGGGAAGCCTGGCCATCGACCGATGGGATGCCGGATTCCGTCACACCTGGAGGTGGAGCGCCGTCTCCGTCCGCGCCGGTCTCTCCGCATACCTCTGGACCTTCAGCGCCGACTTGCGGATGCGCCGGTTGCGGGTGGTCGGGCTCATCCCCGCAGTGTCCCTGGATTCCTTGGCTTCCGGCCAAGGCTGGTTCGCCGCCTCCGGTCCGGAGGCTTCGATTTCGTGGAACCTGGGGGGATGGGGAAGGCTGGATCTTTCCGGGTCCTGGTCGGCACCGTTGGACGGAATCTGGCACGACCGGCTTGGGGGTTCTGGCACGAGCCCGTCCATGTCCTCCCTTCCGCTCGATCCCTGGAGCCTCTGGTCGTGGGGCGTTTCCTGGACTCAGTAGAGCAGGAACGGGTTCCTTCTCTCCAGCCAGTTCGTTTCGCCCGGCCCCCAGGCCCGGGCCAGGTCCCACGGGGAGGCGCCGGCTTCCAGCATCTCCCGCCAGCGCGAGTGTCCCGCCAGGATGTCGATGGGCAGCTTCACCGTCTCGTACTCGTAGGGCGGCGCCTTCCACGCGAAGGTTTCCGGGAGGTTTTCCGGATGGAGGGGATCGATGGGGAAGGGTTCGTCGGAACAGCCTTGACGGCGCAGCGCCCAGAGGGCCGCGAATCCGGTCAGGACCGGACGGAAGGCAATGGGATCCGTCACGTGGATCTGGACCCCGCCGCACAGGCGACCGACCCCCTTGTGGAAGGTGGGCTGGAAGCCCAGTTCGCGGAAGCGCACACCGGGCAGTTCCAGCGATTCGAGGTCGGCGCGCAGGCGCGAAGCGTCGATCCAAGGAGCCCCGAAGATCTCGAAGGGGCGGGTGGTGCCGCGTCCTTCGCTGGGGGTGCAGGCTTCCAGCAGGCACATTCCGGGATAGACCCGCGCGGTGTCGGGGGTGGGCATGTTGGGGCTGGGCATCACCCAGGGGAGTCCGGTGTCCTCCCAGAGCATTTCCCGGGACCAGCCCTCCATCGGGAGGATGTGGAGTTCGAGACCGGGGAATTTCTCCGCCGCGAGGAGCGCGGCCATCTCTCCGTTGGTGAGGCCGTGGCGCACCGGCACTGTGTGCAGACCCACGAAGGACTGGAAACCGGCTTCCAGGGTGGGTCCTTCCACGTGTGCGCCGCCCAGGGGATTGGGCCGGTCGGGAACCACGACGGCGATGCCCTTCTCCCATGCGGCTTCCATGCAGAGGAGCAGGGTCCAGACGAAGGTGTAGTAGCGCGCACCCACGTCCTGGAGGTCCACCAGGAGGGCGTCCAGGCCTTCCAGCTGGTCGGAAGTCGGTTTGCGGACCGCGCCGTAGAGGGAATGCACCGGCACCCCCCAACGGGGATCCGCGGCTCCCTCCCATTCGATCATGTTGTCCTGGGTGTGCCCCAGGATTCCGTGCTGCGGTCCGAACAGGGCCTCCAGGGTCCAGGGATTTCCCGGGGCCTTCAGGAGATCGGCCAGGTGGGAGAGGTCGGACAGGACGGAGGCGGGATGGACGATGGCGCCGAGCCGGGCATCCCGCAGGGAGGCGGGCCAGAGTTCGGCGAGTCGCGGGTGGGCAAGGCGGACCTTCGGTGGGTGCATGGCGGGAACGTAGAACCGGGATCGGAGTTGCCGGAAGTGGCTATTTTACCCGCATCCCCGGGGGATCAACCGGGACGCATCCAATACGTGCACAAAGGAGAGACGCCATGGCGGGATCGCTAAACAAGGTCATGCTCATCGGAAACCTGGGGGCCGACCCCGAGATCCGCAACACGCCCGGGGGCGCCCAGGTGGCGAATTTCCGGGTGGCTTGCACCGAGAACTGGACGGACCAGGCGGGCCAGCGCCAGGAACGCACCGAATGGGTGACCATCGTCGCTTGGCGCAAACAGGCCGAGATCGCCCAGAAATACCTGCACAAGGGCTCCAAGGTCTACGTGGAGGGAAAGCTCCAGACCCGCTCCTGGGAAGACAAGAACGGCGGCGGCAAGCGCTACGCCACCGAAGTCCTCTGCGACTACTTCCTCATGCTCGACGGGCGACCCCAAGGCGGCGGCGAGGGTGGAGGGTACGAGCCAAGGGCGACGGCGGGCGCAGGTCGGGCTCCCACGCGATCCGCTGGCATGGGCGCTGCGGACGAATATCCGGACGACGCGCCGCAAGCACCGTCGGGCGGGAATTCCGCTGACGACGATCTGCCGTTCTAGAACCGGCTGCGGAGTCGCATACTCGCCTCCACGGACCGCTCGCCGTCCCGATGCGCACGGCTTCGGATCCGTGTCGGGTCGTCTGCATCCTCCTCGCTCGGTTCTAGAGTGGTGTAAAATCGCTTAAAATTCGCTTGCGTTTCACAGGCTCTTACTCTAAGTTGGAATATCTCAATTCGGAGTATAGGCGGGGATTGATGGATCGCTACGATCTGGTCCTGCTCGGATTTATCGCCGAGAAGGAGTCCAGCGGCTACGACATCGTGACCACGATCAAGCGGCGGGAGCTGGATCGGTGGGCCAAGATCAGCACCAGCACGGTCTACCACCGGTTGCTCAAGCTGGAAAAGAGCGGGCACGTGGTGGGGCGTGCCGAGCGCGACGGCGGGCGACCCGAGCGGATCATCTATTCGATCACGGACAAGGGCCGCAAGCGGTTGCGCGAAGAGGTGGTCGAGCATCTGGTGGGTTTCAACGACGACCCGCGCCAGTTGGGGTTCGCCTTCCTCTTCGCCACGGACGCCTTGGATGCCGCCCAGCGGCTGGAGGAGCACGCCGCGGAACTGGAATCCCAGTTGGCGACCATCGAGGCCATGATCCGCGACGAGCCACGACCCACGCTGTACGAGCCCGGACCGTTCCTGAACTGCATGTCGCGAGACCACATCGCCGTCGAACTGAAGTACACCCGGGCGGCGATCGAGATCCTACGGGATCCCGACAAGTCCTCGAAGTTGGACGGCTGGTTCTACCTCAACTTCGGCAACCGCGATTTCCAGAAGGTCCCGTCCGACGCGTCGGCGACCGTCCATTGAATCCTCACGCACCCACCCAGACCACGCAGCACGGAGAGGCCATGTCCAAGTACGGTTATTTCGACGACGCCAAGAAGGAATACGTCGTCACCAACCCCGCCACCCCCATCAAGTGGTGCAACTACGTGGGGACGCTGAAGTTCGGGGGCATCGTGGACACCACGGGTGGAAGCCTGGTCTGCAAGGGGGATCCCGCCCTGAACCGCATCACGAAATACCTGGCCTGGACACCTGCGTCCGACTTCAAGGGATCCACCGTCTACATCCGCGTGAAGGACGCCGCCGGGAAGGTGGACCTGTTCACGCCCTTCTTCACGCCGGTCCTGGCCGCGCTGGACAAGTGGGAGTGCCACGTGGGCCTCTCCTACAGCCGGTGGATCGCCGAACGGAACGGAATCCGCGTGCAGGTGACGGTGTTCGTGCCCACCGGATCCAACTCCCTTCTCCAGGACATCGTGGTGGAGAACATCTCCTCCGAGGAGAAGACCGTCGACATCGTGCCGGTCTACGAATTCAGCCACTTCGACGCCCTCAAGCAGCTCACCAACGCCGACTGGGTCCCCCAGACGATGACGATGAAGGCGCACTCGGAGCCCTCCGGACACGTGGTGCTGGAGCAGTACGCCTTCATGAAGCGCGACTACGCGGTGAACTACGCCACGGCCGACAAGCCCGTGGTCGCCTTCGAGGGCGATCGCCGGGTGTTCCTGGGCCGAAACGAGCTGGGTTCCTGGGCCCATCCCCTTGCGCTGGACAACCCCAAGCTTTCCAACTCGCAGCCGTTGCGCGGCGACAACATCGCCGCCCTGCAGATTTCCGCCGGAGTCCTCAGGCCCGGGGCCTCCTTCCGCACCGCCACCCAGCTTGGACAGGAAGCGTCCATCGCCGAGGCCCGGCTTGCGATCGAGAAGTACCGCGACCTGGCGAACGTGGATGCGGCCTTCCGGGAGCTCTCCAAGTTCTGGGAGGACTATCTCCAGGCGGTCCAGGTCCGCACTCCCGATCCGTCGTTCAACTCCATGGTGAACGTCCACAACCCGCGCCAGTGCCACACCACCAAGAACTGGTCGCGCTACCTGTCGCTCTACCAGCTCGGGTACGGCTCCGACCGGGGCATCGGTTTCCGCGACAGCTCCCAGGATCTCCTGGGCGTCATGTCCCACATGCCGGAGGAAGCGCGCCTGCTCGCCGAGAACCTGCTCTCCGTGCAGAAGATCGACGGCTCCGGGATGCACCAGTACTTCCCCTCCACGATGGAGGCCAACGAAGGCGATTCCCGCGAGAAGGAAGACCGGCCGAAGTACTACGGCGACGACCATCTCTGGATCGTGCTGACCGTGGCGGGGTACCTCAAGGAGACCGGAAACCTCGCCTTCCTCGAGAAGCAGGTTCCGTTCTACGACAAGGACAAGCACACGGGAAAGGCCATCGAGTCCGGCACCGTGTGGGAGCACATCATCCGCTCGCTGCGATTCTCCTGGAACCACCGTGGCGCCCACGGCCTTCCCCTGCTCGGTTTCGCCGATTGGAACGACACCGTCAACCTGCCCACCGGCGCGGAATCCCTCTTCAACGCCAACCTGTTCGGGAAGGCGCTCCTGGAGGCCATCGACGTGGCCAATGCCGCGGGGCACTCCGCCGAAGCCAACGAGTTCCAGAAGTACTACGACGAGATGAAGAAGATCGTCAACGACGTGGCATGGGACGGAAAGTGGTGGAAGCGCTGGTTCGACCACGAGGGCAAGGCCATGGGGTCTGCCGAGAACAAGTACGGGAAGCTCTACACCAACGGCCAGAGCTGGCCGGTCCTGTCCGGATTCGCCGAGGGGGAACGGGCGACATCGGCGATGGACGCGGTGCACCAGCACATGAACACGCGCAACGGGATCAAGCTCTCCTGGCCCGGGTTCAACGGGTTCGACCCGAACCTGGGCGGCGTGAGCACGTACCCGCCCGGAGCCAAGGAGAACGGGGGGATCTTCCTGCACGCCAACCCCTGGGTGATGATCGCGGAAACCATCCTGGGCCGCGGCGAGCTCGCCTTCCAGTACTACAACCAGATCAACCCGGCCGCCAAGAACGAAATCCTGGACGAATTCGAATCCGAGCCCTACTGCTATCCCCAGAACATCCTGGGCGACGAGCATCCGCAGTTCGGATTGGGCCGCAACGCATGGCTCTCGGGAACGAGTTCCTGGACCTACCAGGCGGCGACCCAATGGATACTCGGCGTTCGTTCCTCCTTCCAGGGCCTGATCGTGGATCCTTGCATCCCCAAGGCCTGGGACGGCTTCGAGGTGGTGCGGAAGTGGCGCGGAGCCACCTACCGGATCGTGGTCCGGAATCCGGGCCACGTCAGCAAGGGCGTGAAGTCGTTTTCCGTCGACGGCAAGGCCGTCGAGGGGAACGTGGCCCCGATCTTCGCCTGCGGAGAACACACCGTGGAGGCCGTGCTGGGGTAATTCAGGACCGTGGGGACGCAAAATCTTGCGTCCGTACGGTTCTCTCACATGTTCAGGCTGCCGTTGAGGTGCGCCTCGTAGCTGGTCAGGTCCAGCAGTCCGTGTCCGCTGAGGTTGAACACGATCACGCGCGGTTTGCCCTCCTTCTTGGCTTCCAATGCCTCGTCGATCGCCGCCTTGATGGCGTGGCTCGATTCCGGCGCGGGAATGAGCCCTTCCGTGCGGGCGAAGAGGGCGGCGGCGTCGAAGACTTCGGTCTGTCCGTAGGCCCGGGATTCGATCAGGCCCAACGCATGAAGGTGGCTGACGGTGGGGGCCATGCCGTGGTAGCGCAGCCCGCCGGCGTGCAGCGCCGGTGGCATGAAGTCGTTGCCCAACGTGTACATCTTGAGGAGCGGGGTGGTCATGGCCACGTCGCCGAAGTCGTACCGGTACTCGCCCCGGGTGAGCGATGGGCAGGACGAGGGCTCCACGGCCAGAAGCCTGGTCTTGCAACCTTCCACGAGGTTGCGGCGGGCGAAGGGGAACGCGATGCCCGCGAAGTTGGATCCGCCCCCCGCGCAGCCGATGACCACGTCCGGATATTCGCCGGCGAGCTCCATCTGCCGGAGCGCCTCCTGGCCGATCACGGTCTGGTGCAGGCACACGTGGTTGAGGACGCTGCCCAGCGCGTAGCGCGTACCCGGGTGGGTCATGGTGTCCTCGACCGCCTCGGAGATGGCCACGCCCAGGGAACCGGCGGTGTCGGGGTTCTCCGCACGGAACTTGCGCCCGAATTCGGTCTCGCTGGAGGGGCTCGCATGCACGGTTGCCCCCCAGGTCTCCATCGCCATGCGGCGGTAGGGCTTCTGCCGGTAGCTGGAACCCACCATGTAGACGTTGCACTCCAAGCCGAAGAGCTTGCAGGCCAGCGCCAGCGAGCTTCCCCATTGGCCGGCCCCGGTCTCGGTGGCAAGGCGCTTGATCCCCGACTGTTTGGCGTACCAGGCCTGGGGAACCGCCGAGTTCGGCTTGTGGGATCCCGCCGGGGAGACGCCTTCGTACTTGTAGTAGATGTGGGCCGGGGTATCCAGCGCGCGCTCCAGCCGCACCGAGCGCAAAAGCGGGGTGGGACGCCAGAGGGCCAGGACCTCGCGGACCTGTTCGGGCATTTCGATCCACCTCTCGGTGGACATCTCCTGCTCGACGACCCCCTTGGAGAAGACGGCTTCCATCATCTCGGCTGGTACGGGCTGTTGCGTGCCCGGGTGCAGGTGCAGGGGCAGCGGCTCCGGAACGTCGGCGGCGATGTTGTACCAGGCTTCGGGGATGTCCTTTTGGGAGAGATCGAATCGCGTCGCGGTGCTCATGGGTCTCCGATGTGCTGGATGGATGGACCGACCCCCCCGAAGCGGAACGGCCGAAGGCGCAATCATAGGGTCGAATCGCGGATTTGGCAGTCCATTGTTGCCGGATCAGGTCGAGAGGTCGGCCGGGGATTCCGCCGCGAGGAGAAGACTCGATTCCGATTCGGGGGCGTCCAGCTCGATGGCGCGCCGCAGCGAATTCCCGAGCTTCGATCCCACCACCGCCGCCAATTCGCGCTCCGTCGCCTGGCGCAGGCGAGCCACGGAACCGAACTGCTGCAGGAGGAGGCTGCGTTTGGACGGACCGATTCCCGGAACCGAATCCAACCAGGACGACGCCACCGTCGCGGTCCGCTGGTTGCGCTGGAAGGTGATGGCGAACCGGTGGGCTTCGTCGCGGATGTGCTGGAGGAGCTTCAGCGCCGGCGAATGGAGGGACAGGAGGATCGGATCGGAACGACCGGGCAGGAAGACCTCCTCGATCCTCTTGGCCAGCCCCAGCAGGGCCTGTTCGGGAAAGCCCTCCCTGCGGATGGCCTCGACAGCCATGCCCAATTGGCCCTTGCCGCCGTCGATCAGGACCAGATCGGGGGGATCTCCGCCCTCCTCGCGCAACCTGCGGAAATGCCGACCGACCACCTCCCGCATGGAAGCGAAGTCGTCGATCCCCTCGACGGTCTTCACGTGGAAGCGCCGGTAACCGGCCTTCGCGGGACGCCCGTCCAGGAAATTCACCATCGAGGCCACGGTCCCCGTTCCCGAAAGGTGGGAGATGTCGAATCCGACGATGCGCCGCGGTGGTTCGGACAGGCCGAGAGCTTCCTGCAGGGCCGCCACGGACTGGGAAACGCGGTTGCGGATCTCCAGCTTGGCCAGATGCTCGACCAGCAGCATTCGCGCGTTGGCGAGGGCCATCCGGATGGTCTTGAAGGAGTCCCCCTGCTTGGGCCGGACGAGCCGCACCCTGCGCCCGGCCACCCGTTCCAGGTGCCGCTCCAGGAGTTCGCGATCCAACGGCACCACCGAGACGTGGATCTCCGGCGGCGGTGCCTGGACCCCTTCCGGGTAGAACTCGACCACGGCGCGCTCCATGACCTCGTCGTCGTCCTCCTCCAGCGGGCATTTCACGATGTGGTGGGAACGGTCCAGGACGGTCCCCCCCCGCACCTGGAATCGCGCGACGCAAGCCCAGCGACCCTCCCGGGACAGGGCGAGCACATCGAGATCGACGAAGTCCCCGAGATCCATCTTCTGGGAGACGTGGATCTTCTCCAGCGAGGCGATCTGGTCGCGCCGCCGCGCGGCACCCTCGAAGTCCAGGCGCGAGGCCTTCTCTTCCATCTCGCGGCCCAGTTCGGCCAGAAGTTCGCGGTTCCGTCCTTCCAGGAACAGCACGATCTGGGACACCACGGGGGCGTAGTCGGATTCCGTCAAGGCGTCGATGCACGGCCCGTCGCAGCGGTGGATGTGGTAGGAGAGGCAGGGACGTTCCAGCCGCTTCTTCGAAAGATCCAGTTCGCAGTCGCGGATCCGGAAGAGCTCCCGCGCCAAGGACAGGGTCTGGCGCATCGCCCGGGCATCCGTGTAGGGGCCGAAATACCGGTGCTTGTCCTTCTCCACCCGGCGCACCACTTCGAGCCGCGGGAACGCTTCCCCGGTGGTCAGGCGCAGGTAGGGGAAATGCTTGTCGTCCTTGGCGAGCACGTTGTAGCGGGGGCGATGCTGGCGGATCAGGTTCGCTTCCAGGATCAGGGCTTCCAACTCGTTGTCGGTGACGATCCACTCGATGTCCTCGACATGGCGCGGCAGGAGCAGGGCGGCGCGGTGGTCGGTCTCGCGGCCCTGGAAGTAGCTGCGCACCCGGTTGCGCAGCACCTTCGCCTTGCCGATGTAGATGATCTCCCCGCCGGCGTCCTTCATCAGGTAGACCCCGGAGGAGATCGGCAGCTGGGCGAGGCGATCCGAGATTCTTGGCTTCAGCGCCGGCTTGGGCATCCCGTGGAAGTTACAACGGGAAAGGCGGCCCCGGGCGGATCACCGTGGCTCTTCACCGCACCTGCGGGACCAGGAACGCGCGCTCGTCGCCGTTCGCGGAGATCCGTACCGCGAGCGCTCCGGGCGTCTTCGGAAGGGCCAGGGTCGCGCCGGGCGCCAGCCAGGGAGTGCTGGACAGGATTCGTCCCGACAGGTCCGAGATCCGTACCGCGACGGCGCGCGATTCCCCGTTGACGACCGAAGCGGAACCCGTGCCGTTCATCGCGAGACGTACGCCGTCCAGCAGTCGCACGGCGGCTTCGGCGGGGTCCAGGGACGTGGACGAACAGTTTCCGATCTTCCCGTCCCAGCAGGCGATGGTCGCTCCGGCGCCCGTGGTGGGATTCGAGAGCTCCGCTTGGATCGTGGAGGAATCCTCCAGCGTGTACGCGTACGGCGGTGTGAACCCGTGCCCGTCGCCGGTGATGGTGCCGTCCGTGTTCGAGAAGAGGTTGTGGCGCACCGTGGCGACCCCCGCCGGATACTTCACGGAATCTGCCGAATAGTACTGGACGGGATTGTGGGTACCCACGAAGGCGTTCCCCTCGACCAGGAGGTTGGCCTGGTAGCAGACCCGCACGCAGTAGTTCGCCTGCTTGCTGGTGAAGAGGTCGTTGTAGACGTGGACCTTGCCGAAGCGGACGCGGGGCATGCGCTCAACGATGCTGTCGGCCCACCACACGTGGTGCATGGTGACGTTCAAGGCGAGCGAATCCCCCTTGGGGCCGCGCGTGTCGGAGTTTCCGATGAGGTTGCAGAACTGGTGCCAGCCGCTCCCGACTCCGTTCGTGTCGGCTTTCTGGTAGGAAAGGGCGGTGTAGTGGAATTTCGTCCACGAGACGGTCACGTAGTTCGTTGCGTCCACGATGTCGGTGTTTCCGTCCTGCCCGTCGGCGATGTCCAAGTGGTCCAGCCAGACGTGCTTGGCCTGCTGGATGGTGATGCAGTCGTCCCCGTTGACGTCCACGGCCCCGGACATGCGCACGACGACGTTTCGGATGATGATGTTGCTGTCGCCGTTGACGCTGAAGCGACCGTTCAGGCGCGCTCCCGGGAGGCCGAGGATGGTCTTGTTGGAGTTGATGTCGACGACGCTGTCGTCCTGCAGTCCGTGGGTCCCGTAGGATCCCATCGTCCCCTTCATGTAGATGATGTACGGGGTGGTCTTGATCTTGGCGTATTTCCGCAAACTGTCGAAATTGTCCACGGTGACCACGTTGCCTCCGGCACCTCCGGTGGTCCCGCCCGCCTGGGAAGCCCACCCGGTGGGCTGCTCCGTCGATGTGGCCGCCTGGATCGGAGAAACGAGGAACGCGGCGAGCGCCGCGATCACCGCGAGTTGTGGGGTCCGGATGATCGATGGCATGGGAGGTCCCTCGAGAGGTGGCGAAGTCGGCGCGCTCCGTGCGCGATGCTTCCCGGAAGATCGTACCCGGCCCCCCAAACGCGAAGGATGCTGCGCACGCGAACCGTTGAAGAGAAGTCAACCCAACCCGCCGCGCTCCGCCCGGAAAACGGAAAAGCCTCGCAGGCCGCAAGGCCGAACGAGGCTCGAAAACGACACGCCTAAAACCGGTCGTGGCGGGAGGGGAAGGTCCTCAGTACTGGAAGAGCAATTCCCGGTATTTCGGCAGGGGCCACATGTCGTCGGAGACCAGCGTCTCCAGCTCGTCCGCCGCTTCGCGCACGGCTTCCTGCGCGGGGATCACCTTGTCCTTGAAGGCCTTCGCCTCGGCGTGCAGGCTTCCGGCCTCGTGGGCGTGGTGCTGGGCCTTCTCCAGGGCTTCGATCCCGTCCACCAGCTTGTCGGCCAGGGACGCGATCTTGTCCGCGACCTTGCCCGCGCCCTTGGACTTGGAGGCGCCGGAGAGTTCGTTCAGGTACTTGACGGCGGCCGGGAGGATCATGGTCTTCGCGATCTCGATGGTCGCGTTGGCCTCGATGTTCTGGACCTTGACGTACCGTTCCCAGATGATCTCGGCGCGGCTCTCCAGTTCGCGTTCGCTGAGCACGCCGAACTTCGAGAACAGCTTCTTCGCCTTGGTGGTGGCCAGGGCGGGAAGGGCGTCCACGGTGCTCTTGTTGTTGGGCAATCCCCGCTTGGCGGCTTCGGCGTGCCACTCTTCGGAGTAGCCGTTGCCCGAGAACAGGACCTGCTTGTTCTCCTTGATGATCCCGGAGAGGATCTTGGTCAGTCCGGCGAAGTCGTTGGGCTTGAGCTTGTCGAGCTCGTCGGCGAGCTTCTCCAGGGACTCCGCCACGGCCGTGTTGAGCACCGTCTGGGGCCAGTAGATGGGGGCCGAAGATCCCACCGCGCGGAACTCGAACTTGTTGCCGGTGAAGGCGAAGGGCGAGGTGCGGTTGCGGTCTGTGGCGTCCTTGGGAAGGACCGGCAGGGTGGTGACGCCCAATTGCAGCGATCCGCCCTTCTTGGAAGACGATGCCGGACCCTTTTCCAGCTGCTCCACGATGTCTTCGAGCTGCGCGCCCAGGAACACCGAAACGATGGCGGGAGGGGCCTCGTTCGCGCCCAGCCGGTGGTCGTTGCCGGCGTCGGCGATTCCGGCGCGCATGAGGTCCGCATGGACGTTCACCGCGCGGATGGTGGCCACCAGGAAGGCCAGGAACTGGGCGTTGGAGTGCGGGTCGTGGCCCGGCTCCAGGAGGTTTTCGCCGTCGTCGGTGCCCATGGACCAGTTGTTGTGCTTGCCAGAACCGTTGACGCCCTTGAAGGGCTTTTCGTGCAGCAGGGCGACCAACCCGTGCTGGAACGCGAGCTTCTTCATGACGTTCATGACCAGCATGTTGTGGTCGGAGCCCACGGTGGTGGCCTCGTAGACGGGGGCCATCTCGAACTGGGCCGGGGCGACTTCGTTGTGGCGGGTCTTGGACGGGATGCCGAGGCGCCAGAGGTCGCGGTCCAGGTCCATCATGAACGCGAGGATGCGTTCGCGGATGGTTCCGAAGTACTGGTCTTCCAGCTCCTGCCCCTTCGGGGAGGGAGCGCCGAACAACGTGCGGCCGGTGAGGATGATGTCCGGGCGCAGTTCGGAGAGGCGGCGGTCGATCAGGAAGTATTCCTGTTCGGGGCCGATGTTGGTGAAGACCCGCGAGGTTGTGGTGTTGCCGAACCAGCGCAGGACGCGCAGGGCCTGCTTGCCGAGGGCCTCCTGGGAACGCAGGAGCGGGATCTTGTGGTCCAGCGCCTCGCCGGTGTAGGAAACGAACGCCGTCGGGATGGTGAGGGTCACCCCGTTGGGCTCGACCTGGAGGAAGATGGGGCTGGTGACGTCCCAGGCAGTGTAGCCGCGGGCCTCGAAGGTGGCGCGGATGCCGCCCGAGGGGAAGGAGGAGGCGTCGGGCTCGCCCTGGATCAGGACCTTGCCGGAGAATTCGGCCAAGGTGGAGCTGTCGCCTGCGGGGTTCAGGAAGGAGTCGTGCTTTTCCGCGGAGGTCCCCGTGAGCGGAATGAACCAGTGCGTGTAGTGGGTGGCGCCATGGGCCATGGCCCATTCCTTCACGCCTTGGGCCACGGCGTCGGCGATGGACGGTTCGAAGGGCTCCAGGCCTTCGATGGTGCGGCGGAGCTTCTTGAAGATGGGCTTGGCGAGATACTGGCGCTGGGCTTCTTCTCCGAACACGTACTGCCCGTAGATGTCCTCCCCCGCATGTTCCAGGTAATTCTCCGTGCTGGCGACCTTCGTGGTCGCGATGGCCGCGATGGCTTGCTTGCGAGCGCTCATGTCGGTTCCTCTGATCTGTTGAATGGTGTGGGACGCCATGCCAGTTCCGAGTCCTCTTTTGGCCGGAAGCCTCGATCCTGGAAAGGTCATCGAGAAAGCTAGCGGGTCCGATTTCGGATGTCCATGCAGGAGGCCGAGGAACCGGCCAGATCTCGCCCGATTGGGAAATAAAGTTCTCAATAAGGAATCGTAATTTCCAATAATGGAGCTTCGCATCGGATGCCTCTCTCGTGCGTGCGCGGGTCCATCCTTGGATGGACCTCCCCGCGCATGCCTGATTTTGGCACGCTCTTCCCAATCCAGAGGCTCCATCCGGGTCAATCCCGATCCCGGAGAAAAAGAGAGAGACAAATGCCCCGCAACACCACAGCACCGAACACCGTCGTCGACCTGACCGAGGTCCAGATCTGGCCCGTGCGAAATCCCGAAGGATCGCGCGTCAAGGCCATGGCGTCCATCGTCCTCAACGGGTCGCTCCGCGTCAACGGCTGCCGAATCATCGAAGGGTCGAAAGGCTTGTTCCTGTCCTACCCCAGCGAGAAGAAGCCCGGAACCGACCAGTACTTCCCGATCTTCCACGCCATCGATCGCACCGTGAACGAACGGATCCAGACCGAGGTCCTCTCCCGCTTCGAGGCCCTGCCCACGGCTTGATCCCTCTCTTTCGGCGCCGTCGCGGCTTCACCCCGACCGCGGCGGCGCCGTCCTTTTCCCTTCGGGACCGACGAGGCAAACGACATGCGCCCACTCGAGATCGTCTCCGTATCCATCGAACACGTTCCCGGACGCCCCTCCACCGCGAGCGTGGACCTTACCGGAGGTCTGCAACTGGACCAGATCCAGGTCTGGCCCGCGCGCCACGGCCCGCTGGTCCTGTTTCCTCTCGGCCGGGCCGGCCGTTCTCTCCTGGAGCTCACCCCTTTGCTGCGAGCGTTGGTCGTCCGCGCCGTGGTGGCCCGGTGGCGCCAGAGTCTTTCGGCGAGGGTCGCCGCGTGATCTCCCGGCGGCAGAGCGCCGCCCTGGTGGGACTTGCGGCGGTTCCCGTCACCATCGAATGCGAAGCGGGGCCCGGCCTTCCCGCCTTCTCCATCGTGGGGCTGCCCGACGGCGCGGTGAGGGAGAGTCGCGACCGGATCCTGTCCGCCCTGCGCCACACCGGATACCGCCTCCAGCCCCGGCGGATCACCGCCAACCTGGCCCCTTCCGACCTGCGCAAGGCGGGGACGGGTTTCGACCTGCCGCTGGCCCTGGCCGTGCTGGAGGCCTGCGAGCAGATCTTCCCGAAGTCCGCCGATGCCGACCGGGTCTTCATCGGGGAGCTGGGGCTGGATGGCGGAATCCGTCCGGTACGGGGAGCGCTCGCGCTGGCCATGGGACTGCGCGAGGCGGGGCACCTGCGCCTCGCCTTCCCCGCCGGAAACCTGCCCGAGGTGGAGGTGGTGCCGGATCTGGACATCGTGGCCCTCTCGGATTTCGGCGAGGCGGTGCGGCTCCTGGAGGATGGGGAAATGCCGGCCCGACCTCCCCGGCAGGTGCGCGAACGGATCTTCGGACAGATTCCGGACATGTCCGACGTGGTGGGCCAGGAAGCCGCCAAGCGGGCCTTGGCGGTCGCGGCGGCGGGGGGGCACAACGTGCTCATGGAAGGTCCTCCCGGCTCGGGCAAGACGCTCCTGGCGCGCCGTTTTCCGGGGATCCTTCCACCGCTGGGAGACTGGGAACTCCTTGAGGCTTCGCGCATCCATTCCGTGGCGGGACTGATCGATCCGGGGCATTCCCTGCTGGCCGACCGTCCTTTCCGCTCGCCCCACCATTCGGCCTCCATGGCCTCGCTGGTGGGGGGCGGACCCTACGCCCGCCCCGGCGAGGTGTCGTTGGCCCACCGCGGCGTGCTTTTCCTAGACGAGCTCGCGGAATTTCCGCGCCATGTCCTGGAATCGCTGCGCCAGCCCCTGGAGGACGGGGAGATCATGGTCTGCCGCGCGTTGGCGGCGGTGCGGTTTCCGTGCCGGTGCCAGGTCCTGGCGGCCACCAATCCGTGCCCCTGCGGGCACCACGGGAACCGGCTGAGGGCCTGCACCTGCTCCGCCCTGGAGCGCGACCGGTACCGCGCGAGGCTCTCCGGCCCGCTCCTCGACCGGCTCGACATCCACCTGGAGATCCAGGCGGTGGCTCCGGACGACCTCTCCAATCGGCCGAGAGGCCTGGATTCCGCTTCCCTCCGGGCGATGGTCCTGGCCGCGGAGGCCTTCCGCGCCAGGAGGGGCGGATCGGTCCAGAACGCCGACCTTGCCGGCCGGAAATTGACCGAGTCCTGCTCCCTGGGGAAGGCGGAATCCGATTTCCTGTCGCGGGCGGCGGGACGCCTGGGGTTCTCGGCGCGTTCCCACGACAGGATCCTCCGGGTCGCGCGGACCATCGCCGACATGGACGGGTCCGAACGGGTGGGATTGGCGCACCTCGCGGAGGCCACCGCCTACCGCCTGCCGGAACGGGCGGGACCGGCGTTGAGGGAGGTGGTGCGAGCGGGGGGCTGAGCCGCGTCCGGGCCCTCGATGCCGCGGTTCTACCTTGGGAATCGCATATGTCCTGGAAGGATCTCCTCTACAAGAAATCCCTGGCGCTCAAGGAAGGCACCGAGCACCTGGTCTACGGGCGGCCCATCCTGAGGGGCTGGGCCGCCGGTGCCGCACGGGACGACCGTCCCATCCGGGTGCTGGACGTCGGTTGCGGATACGGGGACGACCTCGCCGCCATCCGCGACGCCATCGGGGGCCGGGCCGAGTTGTTCGGGCTGGAGGGCTACGCGCCCTACCGGGAGAAATGCGCGGAACGCGGCATCGACGCCCGCGACGGGGACGTGGAACGCGACCGCCTCCCCTTCGCCGACGGCTCCTTGGACGTGGTTCTGATGAACCAGGTGCTGGAGCACACCAAGGACCTGTTCTGGATCTTCTCGGAGGTTTCGCGGGTACTGCCCCCCCGCGGACTTTTCCTGATCGGCGTTCCCAACCTCGCCGCCTGGCACGACCGGGCCATGCTCCTGGTGGGCATGCAGCCTTCGGGGATGAAGGTGCTGGGTCCGCACGTGCGGGGATTCACCGCTCCCGGCCTGCGCGCCTTCGCCGAGGCGGATGGCTTCTTCCGGATGACCGATCTCCGCGGAAGCGGTTTCTATCCCTTCCCGGAGGCGTCCGCGATCCGCCTCGCCCGCTGGTTTCCGACGCTCGCGACGGGACTTTTCGCGAAGTTGGAACGGACCGGCAAACCCGGATCGTTCCTCGAGGTCCTTCGCGCCCGGCGCTACGAGACGGCCTACTACCAGGGACCCGGACCGGTCTGAATCAGTTCCTGTCCGTCCACTGCACCAGGACGTAGCGACGGGAACTGTCGGGTTGTGGAACGGCCCGCAGGAGGAAGTCCGCCTGTCCGTACACCTCGTAGGCGGTGTCCTGGATGTCCATGGTCATGTTGAGGTTGGAGACGTGCCAGGTGCTCTCCGCCGGGACGTCGGTGGGGGTCGGGGGATCGTACTGCACCTGGAGGCTCACGTTCGAAATGGCCTGGAACATGCGAAGGTGCCGGGCGAGTTCCTCGGAGCGTCCCCAGGTGGAGTTGGTGGGGTCGGCGAGGTAGGCGGGGTCGGCCTGGAACACGTAGTCCGGGGCCAGCAGCAGGGAGAGGAGTCCGGTCGACTGGGTCTGGTAGGCCTGCTGGAAGAGCTGGAAGAAGGCCGCCGCCGACGTCGCCTGCAGGGAATCCGATTGGACGGGGTCGACACGGTCGGCCGTGAACAGGCAACCCGACAGGGCCAGGAGGGAGAGCAGCGCGAGCTTCACCTGGGGGAGGCGCAAAGTTGGACCCATCCAGTGGACGAGGCGGTTTCCGACCAGGACTGCAGTCTCCATTCGGTCCCGGACTCCACCACCGTCCAGGTCGCGGTCGCCTGGGCCAGGAGCGTCGTGCCTCGTTCGAGCCGGTATTGGAAGCTCTCCACCGTGGAGTCGGAAAGGTTCGACGAAACCGTCGTGATCGAGCCGCCGAGGATGGTCCATGTCAACGGCGTCGAACGGGAGGGGGACAGGAGGCTGTCGAGGCAGGTCACAAGTTGCGCCCGCTGCAGGATGGTCGCGCCGACCACCAGTTGCGCGGAATCCGTCAAAAGGGCCTGGATCCGGGCGGACTGGCCGGAGTCCAATGCAGTTCCGAAATCGACGGGTACCCGCTGGGCGATGGTGGATCCCTGTCCGGTGGAGCCGGCCGTGGGGGTTTCCGGCGACACCGGCGCGAAGGGATCGGTGCAGCCGGAGAGGAGCAGCATCCCCAGGAGGAGGACGGTGGCGGAACATCCCTTCACAGGAACATCTGGGCGGAGAATCCCCCCGTCCAACCTCCCCATCCCGGTTCGTTCCATTCCCATCCCGCGTTCGCGCGCAACCATCCCATGGACCATGCCCAGGAAAGATCCATTCCCACGCTGGAATTCAGGCTTCGGACTTCCGGGACCCATCCCGTGTCGTTCCAGATCCGGATGTGCTCGACCTGGGATTTGGCCCAGGGTCGCAGGACGATGCTGTCCACCAGCGGGATGGCGCTGGACAGCTCCGGAGCCCAACTGTCCTGGATCTGGTCCGGAGCGAAGTCCTGGCCGGGAAGGGTGCCGGTCCAGACGCGCCACCGCACCCAGCGCAAGGTGGCCCAGGGACGGGTCTTGGGCCCCATCTCCAGCCCCGCAGACCACCCCTCCTCCAGGAGACCCTCGGTCCGGGAGGTGTCGAAACGCCATCGGTTCCTCTGCTCGCGGCCCCAGACGCCGCCCAGCGGTCGGAGCCAATGGCTCGAGGAGTCCCGTCCCGCGAGCCCTGCGGCGTCCAGGAGGGAGGGATCCAGGTCGATGGCGAACCGGTTCTCCAACCTGCGCGTGGTCTGGATGGACTGGGTGGCGCGCGGAAACACGTCTTCCTGCAGCAAGGTGTTCCATGTGGCCAGGGGATGCTCTCCCCAACCCCAGTCCCGACTGAAGACGGAAACCGTCAAGGTGCGCCTGGACAGGTCCTCGTCGGGTCGGTCGGTGGCCAGGGGGTCCGGATCGTCGGGGTGGCGGACCTGTCGCAGCGATTGGACCAATCCCGCCAGGGTGGTCCATCCCCCGTCGCGTTCCGTGGTCCACCGCAGGGTGTCGGAGAGTTCCAGGATTCCCGTCCGGTCGCCGTCGCGGAGGTCCTGTGCGGCCTGCACGCTGTCGTTGGCGGGGATCCCCGTGGACTGGGTGGTCCAGGTCCTGTCCTCCATGGACCTGGAAAGCCTCTGGTGCTGCGACCAGCCGGCGCCCAGGAGGCCCGCGAAGTCGATGTCGCCGTAGGCACCGGTCAGATTCTGCCCTTGATCGCGGCCCGTGAGATCGCGCCGATCGGAGGAGACCCACGACCCGTCGAAGGTCCACGTCTGGCGGCGCACCGGCAGGGTCCAGGACGCGCCGATCTGGCGAGCGCCTTCCGAGCGGTCGGTCAGGAAGGTCTGGGAACGGAGTCGCAGGGAATCCCAATCGGCGAAGGCCCGCAAGGAGTCCGATCCGTCCCCCGCCAGGGAGGTCAGGAACGTGGCGCCCGCCGAACGCCGCGAAAGTCTCAGCTGCCCGTCTCCCTGGTCCTCCAGGACGAGTCCATCCAGCGTGGTGGGAATGGTCTTTCCCCCGGTCCAGCTGGCTTCGCCGCCCCAAAGGGCCGCGGCGTCGCCTTCTCCTGGCGGTTGACCGGGATCCAGGCCGAGCGTCGCGGTGCCCGTGTCCTGGCGTTCCATCAGGGCCCCGGCCAGGGCTCCGGCCCGGAACCCCCAGGGCAGGGAAAATCGCCACCTGGACAGGGCCTCCTGGAGCCAGGCGTGGTCGGCCACGGAGGGGTCGGGGGAGATCAGGCCGCTGGTGTGGGCCCACCAGCGCCAGAGGAGGTCCAGCGAATCGCGGGTCCAGGCACCGGAGGCGAGCCCATTTCCCGCCCAGATCCCGTGCTCGTCGCCGCGAAACGAGGTGGTGTCCACGCTCTTCCAGGATCCACCGGCGAAGGAATCCACGTCGATGGCCTGGAACCGGAGCGTGCTCACTCCGGTCTGGTGCTGGCCGGAGGAGGAGACACGGGACGAGTCCGCTCCCGAAAGGGAGAACACGGTGTCCATCGGGAGACACCACGCGCCGCCCACGAGGCCCAGTACGCAGATGGGAAACGAGAATGGACGCACCGTGCCGGAAACCTAACTGCGACCTTCCCCGTGGCCGCGACGAACCGGACTTCCTTGACTAACGTGTGCATCCGATCCCCCCCACGAACGGAAGGAACCACTCGATGAAATCCCAAACGGCCGGCATCCTCGTGGGGGGCATCCTACCCGCCTTCGGCTACACCGCCTTCGCACTGGGGACCAAGATCGCTTCCCAAGGTGGCCTCGGAGCGGGCCCGCTCCTGGTGCTGGTGGGTGCGGGATGCATCGCGGTGGGCGCGATCTTCTGGCGCTTCCTCCCCTCGGGCCTGGACGCCACGACCGTCGGCTGGGCGTTGCTCGCGGGTGTGGCCTGGGCGGCGGGAACGGGTCTGGTCTCGCTCGCCCTGTCCCGCTGGGGCATCCCCATCGCCAAGCTCAATCCCCTCTACAACACCAACACGCTTCTCACGGTGGCGGTGGGACTGGTGGTCTTCGGGGAGTGGAGGCAGGTGAATCCCTGGCAACTCTCCGCGGGTGCCGCGCTCATCCTGGCGGGTTCCCTGCTGGTTTCCGCCGCCTAGACGGTTGTCGATTTCCGGTCGCGACGCCGACGGGGCGGCCGACCGACCAGGTACTTCTCCCCCCATTCGCTCAGCGCCGCGACCACGGGCTCCAAGCTTCGACCAAGCGCCGTGGCGGAATACTCCACCCGGGGCGGGACCTCGGGATAGATCTTGCGGTGGACCAGACCGTCCGCTTCCAGCTCGCGCAGCTGCTGGGTGAGCATCTTCTGGGTGGCACCTCCCACCTTGCGCGAAAGCTCCCCGAATCGACAGGTCCCGACGAACAGGTTCCAGAGGATGGGAACTTTCCAGCGTCCTCCGATCACCGCCAAAGTGGCTTCCGTGGGACACGGATGCAGTTCAGTTTCCTCGCGTTGCATACGAAGACAACATATCAAAAAGCCCACAAATACGCAATACTTACCATTTAGTGAGTACGAAAAAATTGGTTTGTACTTGTCTTTTTTATCTCTTCTCCCTAAATTGATCCTTAGAGTTGAGATTCACTCTCGACCGATCCAACCCACAAGGAGAACCAACCATGAAGATCCAATCCCTGCTCGCGTTCGCCCTGGCCGCCGTGGCGACCCAGGCCCAGACCTGGAAGCTGGACCCCGCCCACAGCAGCGTGGACTTCTCCATCAAGCACTTCGGGATCAGCAACGTGAAGGGCGGGTTCGACAAGCTCGACGGCTCGGTCACCGGAGACCCGAAGACCCCCACCAGCTTGGTTCCCGAGATCACCATCCAGGCGACCTCGGTGAACACCAACGCGGAGAAGCGCGACGAGCACCTGCGCACACCGGACTTCTTCGACGTCGCGAAGTTCCCCACCATCACCTTCAAGAGCGAAAAGACCGAAGTGCGTGGTGGCAAGCTGTTCCTGGAGGGGACCCTGACCTTGCACGGGGTCTCCAAGAAGGTGGAAATCCCCTACGAGGCCAACGGCCCGGTGGTGGATCCCTACAAGAACACCCGCATCGGCCTGGAGGGCTCCTTCACCCTCAAGCG
>DATNIW010000125.1:0-3197 GCA_035604215.1 Fibrobacteria bacterium | reverse complement strand
GGAGATCGTCCCCCACCTGTCGTCCATGAAGAACCTGAACCTGACTCCGGAAGACACACAGTCCGCCCTCGAGCTGATCGCCCTGGCAAAAACCCTCGTCCTGACCCCCGCAAAACAAATCCCCTGACGCACCTTGCGCCGCAGGCGCAAAAAGGAGATCAGAGCGCCTTGCGGATCGCGACCAGCTCCTCGTGCCGTTGGGCGGTCGTCTTGGGGTAGCGCATGTCGATCCCTTCCATCGCCTCGAGCACGATGCGGGAGATGATCAGCCGGGCGTTGTGCTTGTCGTCCGCGGGCACCGCGAACCAAGGCGCATGGTGGGTGCTGGTGGCCTCCAGGCACTGCTCGAAGGCCTTCTTGTAGCTCTTCCAGAACTTGCGCTCCTTGACGTCCGACATGCTGAACTTCCAGTTCTTCCCCTCGTCGTCGATGCGCTCGACGAACCGCGACTTCTGCTCCTCCTTGGAGAGATGCAGGAAGATCTTGACGATCCGGGTGCCGTTGCGGTGGAGATGCTTCTCCAGGTCGACGATCGATTCGTAGCGCTCCTTCCAGAAGCTCCCCTTGGCGATGGCGTCCTCCGCGTAGCCCTGGCCCACGAGGATTTCGGGATGGACCTTCGCCACCAGGACCTCCTCGTAGTAGGACCGGTTGAAGATCCCGATCCTGCCGCGTTCGGGAAGGTGCCGCGTGGTGCGCCAGAGGAAGTCGTGCCGGAGTTCCTCGGCGCTGGGCTGCTTGAAGGCGAAGACCTCGCACCCCTGCGGGTTGACTCCGGACAGGACGTGCCGGATGGCCCCGTCCTTGCCCGCGGCGTCCATGCCCTGGAAGATCAGGAGCACCGCGTCGCGAGCGGAGGCGTACAGGAGCTGCTGCCGGGCGCTCAGCTTCTCCACGTGCTCCTGCAGGAGCTTGTGGTACTCCTCGCTGGTCTTGCAGATGGACTTCACGTTGGTGGGCCGGTTCCCCAGATCCACCGTCTCGCCCGGCTCCACGCGGAAATCCCTGGTGTCGATCTTCATGTGCCGCCTCCTTCCGACGCCCGTGGCGCCGCCTTCTCCTCCGTGTGCGATGTCCGGGTTCCAGGTGGAGGAATTCCCCGGCCCGTTCGGGTTGGACGCGAAGCGCGGACGCGACGGTTCAGCATTTGGTGACCCAGACCCCGACGTCCAGGCTGGACTCGGGAGCCCCGAAGAAGGAGCCCGAGATGGGGGGGACGGATTCCGGCAGCCGTGCGACGGCCACGGCGATGTGGTCGGACCCGGCGATCTTCCCGATGGTGGGATCGAACCCCTTCCACCCGGCCCCGGGCAGGTAGACCTCGGCCCAGGCGTGGGTGGCTCCCGCCTTGCCCGCAAGGAGCGGGGCGTGCAGGTAGCCGCTCGCGAAGCGCGAGGCCAGTCCCAGGCAGCGGGCGGCCTTCAGGAACAGGAACGCGAAGTCGCGGCAGGAACCGGTGCCGCAGGAGAGCGTCTGCTCCGCGGTCTGCACCCCCGGCTCCTCGCGTACCCGGTAGGTCAGGGACTGGAAGATGTGCGCCGCGAGCCGCTGCAGCAGGGTGTAGGTCTGGATCCTCTCCTCGGGTTGCCAGAAATTGGCAATCCATCGGTTCAGCAGGGCGACGGTTCCGGGCCCCGGCAGCGCGCGGTACGGCGACAGCACGAAATGGTCCTCCGGCAGGTAGGCGAAGGGGTAGTGGATGGCGTGGTCGGCCACCAGGAAGTCGAGGGGGGATTCGTTGTACTGCTGGATGAGCACCTCGCTCTCGACCATCAACTGGCTCGCGGGCGACTTGAAGGTGGCGATGGCCACGGAGTTGCTCTCCACGTCCCGATGCCAGTTCAGGACTGCGTCTGGGGAGATCTTGAGCGAGAAGGACTCGATGCGCAGCTCGTGGTCCTCCCGTGGCCGCAGGAGCAGGCGGTGCGGTCCCAGCGTCACGGGTCCGGAGTAGTTGTAGTAGGTCCTGTGCAGGATCTTGTAGCGTTGCATGGATCTTTCCCCGTTTCGGGTGTGGGCCCAGGTGGCCTGGGCTCAGGAGGGTCTCGCGTCGCCGTCCGGCAGGCGGGTCACCTGGACCTGCTGCGCGACGGGAGACAAGGCCGGACCGAACTGGTTGTACACGGCCACGTCGGCGGCGTCGCGACCGTAGCCGATGGCGACGTAGCCTCCGTTCATCTCGGATTGGGTCGCGTCGAAGGAATACCATCGCCCGCCCACGTAGGCCTCGAACCAGGCGTGGAGATCCATGGGTCGCAGCCCGTGCAGGTAGCCCACCACCATGCGCGCCGGGATGCTGAGGCTGCGGCACATGGCGATCCCGAGGTGGGAGAGGTCCCGGCAGACACCCCAGCCCCGTGCGTTGACCTCGATCGCCGAAACCTGCAGGCCCGTCCTGTCGGGTTCGAAGCGGATGGTGGCCTGGAGCCAGGAGACGATCGCCGAGACCTGGTCGTAGCCGTACCGCCGCCCCGAGGCGATGGACGCCGCCATCTGGCAGAATCGGTCGGCTTCGCAGTAGCGGCTGGGCAGGAGGTAGACGAGGGCGGAATCGGGCAGATTCTGGATTTCCACGAAGGCGGCGCCCGGAGCCTGGTCCACGTGGTCGGAGGTCATGACCTCGGCGGCGGTGTGGATGGCGAAGGGACCCTGAGGGGCGATCAACCGTTGGCAGAGGTTCCCGTAGGCATCGGTGAATTCGAAGACGGGAACGCTGGGGACCAGCTTGTATTCCTCCGAGGCGATCCACTGCTGGGCCCCGCTGCGCGGCCGGAGCATCAGTACGAACGGGGTGGGAACGGAAATGTCGAAGGTCAGATCGCAGGCAGTGCGCAACCACATGTGTGCATGCCCCCTTTCATCGAAACGGCACCGTTTCCGAAGATACCATCTTATCCCCGGAGGCCTAGATTTTGCGCCATGCGCACCTCCATCCTGCTCCCGATGCTCGCCTGCACCGCCGCCCTGGCCTCGTTCGAAGGCATGTCCACCCACTTCGATGGCGTGGGATACCCCTACGGAGCCTGCGGGGTGCCGGATTCCACGGCCTGGAACGAGGCGGCGGTGGACACCCCGTCGGGCCAGGGGAATCCGTTCCTGTACGTGGCGCTGAACGTGTTCGACACCCCCGGAAACTATGGCTCGCCGACCGTCTTCGGCAACCGCCCCCTGGTGGGCGCGGACACCGTCTACCTGGG
>DATNIW010000124.1:0-10783 GCA_035604215.1 Fibrobacteria bacterium | reverse complement strand
CGATTCCCGGCACCGTCATCGAACACATCCACGAGGCATCCATGAGCATCGACAGCATATCGGCGAACGCGCCGTACATCCCTCCGACAACCGGGAGCACCGGCCAGCAAGGCGGCCAGATCGGGCAGGACTTCAAGGCCTTGGCCACGGCGCTGAGTTCAGGCAGCTTGCAGGACGCGCAGTCGGCCTTCGCCGCGATCCAGACCGCGTTCCAAAACGGTCCCGGAGGCGGCTCCACCAGCGGATCATCCACCACTGCGACGGGCGCGACCGGTTCTTCCAGCACCACCAATCCGATGCAAGCCCTGGCCGCGGCCCTGAAGAGCGGGAACCTCCAGGACGCCCAGCAGGCGTTCGCGGCCCTGCAGCAGTCCGGGAAGGGCCACCACCACCACCATCACCACGGTGGTGGATCCGCTTCGCCCGAAGCGGCGGGTGGCACATCCGGCACCACGTCGACGAGCAGCACTTCCATGGACGCCTTCCTGGCCTCGTTGCAAACATCCACCGGTTCGACCACCGGGAGCGGATCCACCAGCACGAGCTCGGATCCGTACGGCATCGTGGGCCAGAATGTGGATGTCCTGGCTTCCTGAGCCGCCAGCGACTGCCTCGTAGCCCGTTCCTTCCGTTCCTTCCCGACGGCGAAGACCATGTCTTCGCCGTTTCCTTTGCGCCATCGACCGGGGAATGGTTCAATCCGGGAATGGGAACACAGAGCGCGACTGGGCCTTCGATCTATCTTCCCATTCGATGAACGGCGGCCCAGGTCCTTTGCTCCAGCCCTTGGGCACCATCCTCTCGGGGATCGACCGGCTGGTGGTCTGGATCGGGAATTGGATCCTGGGAGCCATCGGTACGATCTTCGATTTCCTCGAATTCCTGGGACAGACCGCGGTGGCGGGCTGGAAGTTCTACCGGCATCCCCATTTCACGGTGGAACAGATGTACGCCATCGGCATCAGTTCCATCCCTCTGGTGGCCACCACATCGCTGTTCACCGGGGCGGTCACCGCCTGGCAGGCCGCCTATCTCTTCTCCGACTACATCCCGCTCACCTTCCTGGGGACGGCGGTCGGCAAATCCATCATGCTGGAGATGGGCCCCGTGCTCACGGCCCTGGTGGTGGCGGGACGCACCGGTGCCGGAATGACCTCGGAACTGGGTTCCATGGCGGTCACCGAACAACTGGACGCCATGGACGTGCTGGGCCTGGACCGCCACCAGTTCCTGGTGGCCCCGCGCATCCTCTCCGGACTGGTGATGCTCCCCGTCCTGTGCATCCTCTCCGCCTTCGTGGGGCTCATGGGCGCACTCGGCGTCGCGATGGCCTTCAAGGGGATGGAACCCAGCCTCTTCTGGAAGGGGGTGCGATTCTTCTACGACGACTGGGACGTGATGGTGGCGCTGATGAAGGCCGTGGTGTTCGGATTCATCATCACCGCCTTCGGATGCTACTCGGGCATCCGCGCCCGCAACGGCGCCGAAGGCGTGGGCAGGGCCATCGAACAGTCCGTCCAGGCCTCGGCGGTATCCATCCTCATCTCCAACTTCCTGCTCGGATACATCCTGCTCTGACCCCCGGGGCGCTTCCCGGGCGGTCAGGGTTCGCCGCGGCCCGGCCTCTCGCCCGCGGCTCGAAAGGCCCTTCCCAGGATCCCGATCTGGCGCCCCCAGCGCCTGCAGTGCACGCAGATCGCCAGGTGCAGGACCAGGGCCATGCGGCGTTTCGGGGAAAGACGCCCGTCGCGGGCCAGGGACTGCAGTTCGCTCGCCTCACGGCACCGGATGATCCCGAAGGGCGGAGTCAAGAGCGGCCCCACCGTTCCCCGACGCAGCCGCGCAGCCGCAGCCTCGCGCGGTGCAGGAGCACATGGCAGTTGGATTCGGAAAGAGACAATTCCCGGCATATCCCGGACACGTCCATCTCCTCGACCTCGCGCAGCACGAACACCCGGTACATCCGCTCCGGCAGGATCCGGGCGCAGATCTCCAGGACCTTCCAGAAGCCCTCGGCGTGGAGCGATTCCTCGGGATTTCCCCACGAGGCCACGGGTTCCCTCCAGTGCCCGGTGCCGTCGAACAGGTCTTCGCCGCAGGTTGGACAGGGATCGACCTCGTCCGGTGGGGTGCTTCGCCAGTGGTCGACCACCTTGTGGCGGAGAATGCCGGCCAACCAACCCCGGGTGACCTCCCCGCGCAGCCGCTCGGCTCCGCTCCACGCCGCGACCAGGGTTTCCTGCACCACATCTTCCGCGGCGGCGGACCGTGCGCCCAGTCGCCATCGCGCCTGGCGCAGGAGCCAGGGACGATGCTCGGCCAGCCTCGCCTGGAAATCGACCGACGTGTCCGCCATTTCCGGAAAGATACCCGTCCCCACTCTTTGAGAAGAATTTTGAGATTCATTGTAAGAACGATGCCGGTCCTCGCGACTCTTAGCCGAGCGCCGAACGATCGGTGCTCCATCGACCGAAGCCTCCCGGCTCCGGAATCCTGCCACAATGTCCCATCGGAGATCACCATGAAGAACACCGTCCTGCGCACCCGCCTGTCCGCTCTCGCTCTCGCCGGCCTCGCCACCGGAATGGCCGCCGGCCCCCTCCACGCGGGAGGGTGCGACTCCACCAAGACCGAGAAGAAGGGCTGCAAGGGCAAGACCTGCTGCAAGGGCATGGCCCACGACAGCGCCATGGCCAAGGAGGACCGCTCCTGCTCCGGCACCGGCCATTGCGGCGGAACCGACTCCGCCAAGGGAGCCTCCGTGGATTCCGCGAGCCCGATGGCGAAGCTGATGGCCGCGAAGTCGGAGAAGGAATTCGCCAGTGCCGCCAAGGCAGCGGGCATGAAGGTGGAGAAGACGTCCTGCTCCGGCAAGAATTCCTGCAAGGGCGTCTACTTCAACGCCGGCAAGACCGCCGAACTCTCCTGCAAGGGGACCGCTTCGTGCCACGGGCTCAAGGCCACCATGTGAGTCGGACGTTCGCCCGGGACGCCGTGGGGGTGGGTTTGCGCCCCCCCCACTTCGCGGATGCCTTCCAGGACCCCTCCGGGGTCGACTTCTTCGAGGTGATCGCCGAGAACTACCTGGGGACCGGCCCCGTTCCGGCGGCCAACCTGGAGAAGGCCCGGATGCTGCGGCCCGTGGCGTTGCACGGGGTGTCGCTGGACCTTTTGGGCACCGATCCCCTGGACCTGGAGCACATCCGCCGCGTGGGAGCGCTCGCGGAGGACGTGGGCGCACCCTGCTTTTCCGACCACCTCTGCTGGACCCGGCTCGATGCGTGGCGTTCGCACGACCTGCTGCCCACGCCGTTCACCGAGGAGATCGCCGACCACGCGGCCCGGCGGGCAGAAATCGTCCAAGGCTTGCTGCCCGTGCCCTTCGGGATCGAGAACCTCTCGAGCTATGCGGCCTTCTCGGGGTCCACCCTCACCGAATGGGAGTTCTACAAGCGGGTGGTGGACGGCGCGCGCGTCTGGAGGATGCTGGACATCAACAACATCTTCGTGTCGGCTCGAAACCACGACTTCGATCCGCGCGACTACCTGGAGTCCGTCGATTGGGACCGCGTCCTGTACGTCCATCTGGCCGGGCACCACATCCGTCCCGACGGCCTGCGCATCGACACCCACGACGCTCCCGTGTGCGAAGAGGTCTGGGACCTGTACCGCGACGCCTGGGCGCTGGGTGGACCGTTCCCGACGGTGATCGAATGGGACGACAACCTTCCGACCTGGGCCCGCCTGGTGGAGGAGGCGGCATCGGCCCGAACCCGCCGTGGATCTCCGGTCTCGTACGCGGCGCGGACCGCCTTGGCGGCGGCATGAACCCGCTGCGGGATTTCCAGCGCCGCTGGATGGCCTCGACCTCCGCGCCCTTGCGCTTTCCCGAGCCTGGACGCGTCGAAGTCCCGGTGGAGGACTACGACGGACAGATGCTTTCCCAGATCGTCGGGAGCGGCGGTGTCCCAGCCGCGACCCGGCTGGGAGCCTACCGCCTGCAGTATTGGTTCCGGCTGATCACCCTGATGCAGAAGGATTTCCCGCTGGCGGGACACATCCTCGGATGGGAGGAATTCAACCCGCTCGCGGCCCGATACCTTCAAGAACATCCCCCCACGGAAAACCTGGACCGGCTCGGAGATCTCTTTCCCGCCTGGGTCCGTGCTCACGGAACGTCCGCGCTCGCCGTGGAGGCCGCGCGCGTGGACCTCGCGTGGAACCAGGCGTTCTCCGCACCGGTACTCCGGATCCCCGGTTCCGCGGATCTGGAGCGGTTGGGGTCCGGAGAGACAAGCATCGTATTGCAACCCGCGGTTCGCATCCTCTCCGCGACCCGGGACTGGTTCACCCTTCGCCTCGGCCTCCTTCAGGAACTGTCCGTTCCGGAGGGATCGCCCAAGCCGCTTCGTTCCGCCTGGATCGTGTCGCGAACCGGGTCCATTTTGCGCGCCGAGCCCCTCGAACCTCTCCTGGCCACGTTCCTGCGCGACCTGCGACGGCGTCCGTGGATCGATGCCCTGGAGCGCCTGGCGGGAAAGCATCCGGAGGCGACCGGGAGCATCCCCGATTGGTTCGCCCGCGGGCTCGCGCTGGGCTGGTGGGGCGTGATGGCCGACTAGGTCGCCACGCGCAACATTTCCGCATCGATGCGATCCAGGATCTGCTCGTCCACCGTCGTGTCGAACTTCCTGGCGAACCACTGGTGGCTCGCCGCCAGGGCGGGGAAGTCCTCCACGCCCAGGGTCTTGGGGTGCGACAATCCGGCGTTCCAGTCGATGTAGTGCCTGTGCTCGCCGAGCTGGTCCCGGAAGGGCGATGCCTGGAGCAGGATCTGGTAGAACATCTCGGAAGTGTTCAGCGTGTTCCTGAAGAATCTGGGTACGTCGGGGCGCGTCCGCACGAACCGGAAGATCCAGTCCACCGCCTGGTCGGTCAGGGTCCAGAGGGCGGAACCGCAGGCGAAGGACAGCCCCTCGGGCAAGGGCCGGGAACGTCGGCGGAGCACGTATCTCAGGTACCTCATGTAGAGCCGTTGGAGAAAATGCGCCACGGGGTCCGAAGTGGTGACGCTGTACGGGGCCCATCTGTGGCTGCGGTCCTGTTTCGACCATTGCATGTCCAGGATCTGACCCTGCGAAGATCCGATGGCCTCCACGATGCGATCGATGGGAAGCAGCGGGTAGTCCTGGCCGCTGAGGTGGGTGAAATGGCTGTATCGGCCGCGTTGGCGGGCGAATTCGAGCAGTCGTTGCGTCGCCTCCACCAGATCCCAGGAACCCCAGACGACGGGCGTCGGATCGGGATGGATGGTCGCACCCGCCGTCGCATAGGGAGCTGGATCGATGCGCCGGTCCACATGGAGGTAGATGTCCACGCGGGGATGGGTCAATCTGCTGACAAGGCGCTTCACCTGGTCGGGATTCCGATGCACGGTCAACAGGACCGCCTGCCGAAGGTCGCCCGAGCTCAGAGTCCGTCCACCCACTTCTCGAGGGCGGCATTGAACTGCCCGGGCTTCTCCCAGGAGAGCAGATGCCCGGCCCCCTCCACCACTTCCAACCGTCCGCGACGGAATCCCGCGGCGAAGATCCCGGCTTCGGACAGCGGCACGATGGCGTCCTTTTCGCCGGCCACCACCAGCGCGGGACACGGCACCGCGGCGAGCAGGGGGGACGAGTCCGGACGGGAGGCCAGGGCGAGCTGGGCGTAGGCGATCCCCTCCGACCGCAGCGGATCCATGAGGCGGCGGATGGATCGCAGGGCCCGGGGATCGCGGCTGTCCGTGGAGACCATGCGGGGGAGCATGGCCTCGGCGACGAATTCCGGCGACTCGGTCCGCAGGCGCGAAGCCACGGAGCGACGGTTCGCCGCGGCCTCGGCGTCGTCGGCCGTCGCCCGGGAGGCCACGAAGATCAATCCCCGCAGGAGTTCCGGGTGTCGGCGCGAGAACGCCAGCGCGACGTAGCCCCCCATGGAGTGGCCCGCGAGCAGCACGGGACCCGTCCTCCAACCGGCGATCAGGGCGGCGATGTCGTCGGCGTAGGCGTCCACGGAGGGTTCGCCGCCGGGCAGCCCGCTCTCGCCGAACCCGCGCAGATCGGGGGCGATGACCCGAAACCGCTTGGACAAACCGGAAAGCTGGGGTACCCACAGGCTTTTCTGGAAGGGCAGCCCGTGCAGCAGGACCAAGGCGGGTCCCCGACCGGCCTCGTCCCAAGCGAAGTCGGTTTCGTTCAAGATCGTCTTCATCGTCGCCTCCAAACTGCATCTTTGCCACCATCTCGATGGAATCCAAACAGCCCAGGCGATTTCCCAGGTTGCGTCGGAGGATCCGACGCCGGACCTGGTTGGGGATCCTCGGGACCGGAGTGGCCACGGTGGTCATGGTGGTCGCCGGGTACCTCCAGCAGCGCGCGGTCCTCATCGAGAGCAATCTCCTGCAGCAGGACAAGATCCTGGCGGAGGTGGAAGGCGCCTTGCACCGCCTCCAGGACCGCCAGATCCGCCTGGCCGGGGTGATGGGGAACGTGGTGCGCAATTCCGCGGAAGGCAGCGCCGCCCGCAACCGCGCATGGGCCATCCTGGCCGCGGATTCGTCTTCCGCCCACCTGGCCCTGGTGCAGCGTCACGGGGCCCATCTCCTCTGGGGAACACCCGACCACAAGCCCTGGCTGGCACGGGAATTCTACGCCGAAAGCCAGGACATCTCCGTTTCCGACCTGGAACCTCCGCCACCGGGACGCGATTCGACCTGGGATGCGGTGTCCTCCGTGCGGATGAAATCCGTCGAGCCCGGAACCGATCTGGAACTGGCCACCACCGGTCGGGCCTTGGCCCGGGAAGTGGAGCCCTTTCTCCTGAATCGGGGCGTGTCGCTGGCCCTGGTCAACCAGGACGGGGTCTGGTTCCCGCTGTTCGACCGCGATTCCGGGCGCATGGAGCCCCGGGTCAGTCGGGAATTGTCCGAAGGGGTCTTCTCCATCCTCCAGGCCGCCCCGCGCGGGATGCTGTGGACCCGCAGCGAGCCCGGCGATCCCATTCCCGTGGGCAGCCTCGTGCTCGCGCACATCGCGACGGTCTGGGGGAACATCGACTGGATCCTGGTCCTCCACGAACCGCGCCGGGAGATCACGCGGCCCCTGCTCGCCCAATTCGGCCGCACCGGCTTCCTCCTGGGCCTGCTCGGATTCCTCTGGTTCGCCCTGGCCTGGGTGCTGGTGCGCCGCGATTTCCGCCTCACCAGGCTGGAGGAAGACCTCGCGCACCTGCGGGAACTGAGGCGGAAGGACGAGCAGATCGTGCAGGCGGAGAAGCTCGCCACGGTCGGCGTCCTGGTTTCGGGATTGGCGCACGAGATCGGCACCCCCCTGGGCGTCGTCTCCATGCGCCTGCAGCTGCTCCGGCGCCGCACCGCGAAGGATGCGGAGGACAGGCGGACGCTGGACATCGCCCTGGAGCAGCTGGAGCGGGTCACGGGCCTCATCCGCCAGCTCCTGGACTTCGCCCGCTCCCAGCCGGGTCCGGAACAGTCCGTGGACCTTTCCCGCACGGTGACCACCGTGACGGATCTTGTCCTTCCCGTGGCCCGCAAACGCGAAGCGACCCTTTCGAAGGAACTCCCTCCGGACCCCCTGCTGGTCGCGGGTTCCGCGGACGGCGTCCAGCAGATCGTGCTCAACCTGGTGATGAACGCGCTGCAGGCGATCTCGGAGGGCGGACTCGTGCGGATCGGAGCGAGCCTGGCGGGAAAGGACGTGGTGCTCTCGGTGGAGGACGACGGGCCGGGCATTCCCGAGGAGCGCCGCGCCGCGATCTTCGACCCGTTCTACACCACCAAGAAGCAGGGCGAGGGTTCGGGGTTGGGCTTGACCGTGGTGCTGGGCCTGGTGCGCCGGATGGACGCCAGGCTCCGGGTCGACCGGAGCGATCTGGGAGGCGCGAGGTTCGAGGTGCGCTTCCGCGCCTGGATGCCCCCGCAGGTCGGCTAGCCGATCCTCAGGACGTGCGACGGGCAGACCGCCGGATCCAGCCTCACCCAGTTGCGCCCGGCGTTCCAGGTCCAGCGCTCCTTGGTGACGAGATCCGTCACGGGGTACGGCGCCCACCCGATGCCCAGATCGTCCCAGGGCGGGTCCACGAAGCCTTCGCGGGCGCGCACGGGGTCGCAGTTGACCACGCACAGGAGGCGGTCGTCGCCGCGGGCGCGGACGAACGCCAGCAGCTCGGGATCCGTGCAGTCCACGAAGCGGATGCCGTGGTCCTGCAGCGAGGGGTGGGCGTTCCGGATCTCGTTCAGGGTCCGGATCCAGTCCTTGATGTGTCCGGGGCGGTTCCAGTCCCAGGCCTTGTACTGGTACTTCTCGGAGTCCAGGTACTCTTCCTTGCCGGGGATGGGGGTGGCTTCGCACAGCTCCCAGCCGTTGTACATGCCCCACGACGGCGAGAGCAACGCCGCCAGCGCGGTGCGCACGAGGAACGCCGGACGGCCATGGTCCTGGCAATGGTGGGGGTTGATGTCCGGCGTGTTGGTGAAGAAGTTCCCGCGCATGTAGTCGCGCTCGGGTTCCCCGGTCAGCTCTTCCAGGTATTCCCGCAATTCCTTGGCCGATTCGCGCCACACGAAATAGGTGTAGCTCTGGTCGAATCCGAGCTTGGCCAGGTTCTTCATGGGTTTGGGGCGGGTGAACGATTCGGAGAGGAACACGGCGTCGGGACAGCGCCTCTTCACTTCTCGGATCAGCCACTGCCAGAACCCGAAGGGCTTGGTGTGGGGGTTGTCCTCGCGGAAGATCCGGATGCCCTTGGAGATCCAGAAGAGGTGGATGCGCAGGAATTCGCGCCACATCGCTTCGTGGTCCGGCCCGAAGTAGTCGAAGGCGTAGATGTCCTCGTACTTCTTGGGCGGGTTTTCCGCGTACTTGATGGTGCCATCGGATTCGCGGAAGAACCAGTCGGGGTGCTCCTTGGCGTAGGGGTGGTCCGGGCTCGCGTTGAGGGCGACGTCCAACGCCACCTGCATCCCGTTCCCCTCGCAAGCGGCGATGAACCGTTCGAAGTCCTCCATGGTTCCGAGGTCCGGATCCACCGCGTCGTGTCCGCCGTGCTCGTTCCCGATCGCATAGGGGCAGCCCGGCTCGCCGGGAAGGGTCTTGGTGGAATTGTTCTTCCCTTTGCGGTTGGTCTTCCCGATGGGGTGGACGGGCGGAACGTAGAGGACCTGGAAGCCCATGGACGCGATTTCCGGCAACCGGGCGATGCATTCGTCCCAGGTGGCCGAGCGGGTCGGGTCGGTCCCTTGGGAGCGCGGCCACATCTCGTACCACGCCCCGAAGCGCGCGATCACCGGGTCCACCACCAGATCGTAGATGGGCGATGCGGATTCCAGCCCGGTCTTGTGCCAGGTTCCCCCCACCCGGAACTCGAAGAGTCCCGCCTCGTCCAGCTTCACGGAACCCTTCCAGCGGTCGTTCTCCAATTTCTCCAGGACGGAGCGCCGCCAGGAGCCGCCTTCGCGGCGCAGCTCGAACCAGCAGTCGTACTTCTCGTGCCCGAACATCCAGATGTCGGCTTCCACCTCCAGCAGGTCACCCACCTCGCGCTTGGCGGCCCACAGACCGCCATCCACGGAGGGGCTCACGTTCTCGAACACGAAGACGGAAGTCTCCGGGGGAACGGGCTCGGTGGGCCCGATGGCGAGAAGGGGATGGGTCGCAGCTTCGGGGGCCTGCTTCGGCGTGGGGGCCTTCTTTGGCGTGGGTGCGGTCTTCGGCGCGAGCACCTTTGTGGGAGCGGGCTTGGGCGGAGTCTTCTCGGAGGCCTTCGAAACGGGTGTAGAGGGACTGGACGATGTCTTCCTAGTGGCCATCTGGTCAGGACTCCGGCGGATAAAGGATCAATTGGCGAATCTAGGAACTCGGGCATGGCGGGCCGTCGCTTGCATTCTGGGATGATCGAAGGTAACTTATGGTCATGAGTCAGATGACCATGACTTCCGCAGGGGATTTCAAGGCCCGGTGTCTTGCGCTGATGGACGATGTCCAATCCTCGGGCGGCGAGATCGTCATCACGAAAAGGGGCCGTCCCGTCGCACGGCTGATTTCTGTCGCACCACATCGGACTTCCAGCCTTTTCGGAAGGATGTCTGGGTCAGTGCGGATCCTGGGGGATCTGATCGCGCCGATCGGCGACGCCTGGGATGCCGAAGAGGAAGTCTGAACCGTCCGGAGCGGTGCTGGAGGCCCGGGAATCCGGCGCTTCCAGCGGTTTCGTGCTCGACACCCATGCGCTGATCTGGTTTCTGACCGGAGATCCCCGGCTGAAGAAATCTGTGCTCCACTCCTTGGAGGCGGCCACGACCTCGGAAGGACTTTTCATTCCAGCCATCAGCATCTGGGAGATCGGGATGCTGGAAGCCAAGGGCCGCATCAGTATCGCGGGGGGCGCCTCGGCGTGGGTGCGGCGCGCCCTCCAACTGCCGGGCTTGCTACTGGCGCCACTCCACCCGGAGATCAGTCTGTCCGCTGCCTCCCTCCCCGATTTCCACGGCGATCCAGCGGATCGGATGATCGTCGCGACCTCGATCTATCTGGGCTTCCCACTGGCCACCGCCGATCAGAAGATCAAGGCATGGGGCGTCAAGCACAAGGTGGGGATTCTGGGGCTGGGGTGAGCTGAATGATCCTCTTCCTAAAAGCAAGCAGAAAGCCGTATTGGAATCGCCCCTAATATGTGCCTTCAATTGTGACCGCGAAACAACGCAGCACAATTAAGATCAGTAATT
>DATNIW010000123.1:0-12045 GCA_035604215.1 Fibrobacteria bacterium | reverse complement strand
TGACCTCCTGGTTGCAAACCAGGCGCTCTACCAACTGAGCTATGACCCCTGGGTATCGAGTGGGTCCGGGTGGACTCGAACCACCGGCCTCCGCCTTATCAGAGCGGCGCTCTAACCAACTGAGCTACGAACCCTTGCGCCATCCCCGGCGAAGGAAGAGGAATAGTAGCCCAGCGGTCGGTGGCTGGCAAGATCGGTCGGACCACCCCCCGGTTCCGACAAAAACCGCTCCCCCAAACAGCCGAGTCGAGGTAGACTTGTCAAAGCCGGAGATTCGACTCGTACATCCGCGAGTCCGGCGGGAAGGAGCGCGCATGAAGTGTCGTACGCTGCGAGGAGCCGTTTTGGCCGGAGCGGTCCTGGTCCTGTGTGCCTGCGACGGCAAGAAGCAGGACAACAAGGACGTGGCCATCAGCCAGGAGATGGTGCAGGCCATCGTGCAGGACAAACCCGAAGCGGTCAAGAACCTGCTGGACAACGGGGAATCGGTCGAAGCCACCCAGAACGGCCAGACCGCATTGCACATGGCGGCCATGAACGGGAAGGTGGACATCCTCACGATCCTGATCGCCCGAGGTGCCAACGTGAACGGCCAGGACGACCAGGGGATCACCCCGCTGATGCTCGCCGCGCGCGATGGACATGTGGACGCGGTGCAGGCCTTGGTCGCGCAGGGAGCCAAGATCGAGGTCCAGGACAAGCTGGGGGAGAACGCCCTGCACATCGCGGCTTCCCACGGAAAGCGGGATGTCGTGGCCGCATTGCTGGATCGCGGCGCCAACATCCGCGCGACCACCAACGCAGGACTCAACGCCCTGGTCTTTTCCCTCAACCGCATCGCGCAACCCGGTGCGACCAAGAGCGACACCGAACTGGTGGAGTTCATCAAGTCCAAGTACGGCGACGGCGCGGACACGGTCAAACCCACCGTGCAGACCTACGACGAGCCGTCCGCGGACAAGGCCAAACCCTCCAAGAAGAAGAATTAGCCGGGGAGCCGGTCACCCTGCTTGCGCAGGGTTTCCTCCAGCGCCCGGTCCAATTCCGAAGCGCCGAAGGGTTTTCGCAGGAAGACGCGGACTCCTAGTCGGCGGACCTCCTCCAGCCTGGAAGAGGTCGAGTGTCCGGAGGCGATCATGACGGGAAGAGCCGGATGTTCGGTCCGGAGTCGGCGGACGACCTCGACGCCCGAGATGTCCGGCATATCCAGGTCCAGGATCAGCAGATCGGGGACGCCACCCGTGGCAAGCCTGTCCCGCAGCGACTGGTAGTTCACGTGAACCTCGATCTGGTGGCCCAACGAGCGGGCCATCATGGCGATTGCGTCCAGGACATGGATGTCGTCGTCCAGGGCGAGGAGCCTCAATTTGCGGCCGGTGAGCCGGGATGCCGCATCCGCGGTCGGCTTCTCCTCCTCCATTCCCGCCGGTGCCAGGGGTAGGTGGATGACGAACGTCGTTCCCTCTTCTCCCACCGAGCTGGAAACGGAAATGGAACCCCCGTGGCGTTGCACGGTCCCCCAGACGCTGGCCAACCCCAGACCTGTGCCCCGCCCTCCCGCTTTGGTGGTGAAGAAGGGTTCGAACACGTGCGGAACGATGTCCGCGGGGATTCCTCCCCCGGTGTCGGCAACGCGGAGCTCCAGGCCCTGGTCCGGTGCGGACTCGGCATCCCTGGTGGAAAATCGCAGGATTCCGCCTTCGGGCATGGCGTCCCGGGAGTTGATGGCGAGGTTGAGCAGTGCCTGGTGCAGGTGGCTGGCATCGCCCACCACGATGTCCCGCCTGGCCTGGAAGTCCAGGACGACCCGGATCCCGCGCGGCAAGGTGTGCTCCAGGAGACCGGCGACTTCGCGCAAAAGGTCGTGGAGGGAGAGCGGCCGCACCTGGAGGCCGGAACGCCGTGCGAAGGCCATCAACTGCCGCACGGTTTCCGAGGCGCGCCGGGCGGCCTGCCCGGATCGGTGCGCCAGCTCCATTTCTCCTGGTCTGTCGACCAGACGGTGTTCCAGCACGGAGGCGTAACCGATGATGGCCGTCAGCACGTTGTTGAAATCGTGGGCAACGCCTCCGGCCAGACGTCCCAGCGACTCCAGGCGCTCCGCTTCGTCCAGACGTCGAGCCAGATGCCCCCTTTCCCTCTCCACGGCACCGATGCGTCGGAGCCCGGTCACGACCGATGCCCCGAGCAGGATCAGGAGCGACCAGGCTGCGGCCAATCCCCACGCGGCCCCCGCCTGCGACGAAGACAAGGGACCACGGGCGCTGCGCGGCAGCAATCCGACCAGGCTCCAGCCGCCTTGGATGTCCGTCCGAAGCACCGACCAGGCCTGGCCGCTCCAACGCGCCTCGCCGACCCCCAGATCCAAGCCCATGGGGTGGACCGAATGGCCATATTGACGTGAAACCCCGATCCGGCGGATGGCGGAGTCCTGGGCAAATGCGATGCCCAAGCGCCAGTCCTCGACATTGGATGCCAGCACGATCCCTTCGGGAGCAATCAGGGCGACCGGCTGGTGCAGTCCGGAAAACCACATGCTCTCGATCGTCTCCGCCCCCAGCCTCGCGACCACCACCCCTTGGAATCGACCTTCCCGGTAGATCGGGGCCGAGGCGTAGATTCCGCGTCTCGCGGTGATGGCCCCGAGGGCGCCGTAGAGATCTTCCCGGCCTCGCCGTCCCGCGAGGAAGTATCTGCGGTAGGACAAGTCCTGACCCATCAGGTCCTTTTCTCCCGGCGCCTGTCGACGCATGCGCACCGTTCCCGCCGTGTCCAGCAGGAATCCCAGGTCCGCTCCGGCGATCCGCATCTCGCCGTCCATCCGGGACAGGAAGCGCTGCCCCGGGTCCGAGTCTTCGCGGAATTCCGCCGGGGCGCGACCGGCCAGATCCCTCGCCATCGCGGTCAGGCCGTCCATCTCCTGACGCCGGATCCCCATGGCTGTTTCCCTCAGGAGGGACATCCGCTCGTCCCTCGCGTTTTCCGCCCTCACCTTGTCGACGGCCTCCCAGCCCGCGAGGATGCTCCCCGCCAACACGACCAGGGCCGCAACCAGCAGACTTCTCCGCATCATCGATCTGCGCATATCGCCCACTCTGGTTTTCGGGAGCAAGACATTCGATCCGCCGAACAAACCTAACCGGAGCCGAGTATGTTTCCCCGCATGTCGGATGTACTCGATCGACCTGCCGTCGTTCTGCTTTCTGGTGGACTGGACTCGGCCACGGTCCTCGCCTCCGCCGTCGCCCAGGGATGGAGCTGCCACACCCTCGCCTTCCGCTATGGCCAGCGCCATGCCGTGGAGCTGGATGCGGCCAAGACCATCTCCCGCGCCCTGGGCGCGGCGTCGCATCGTGTGCTGGAGATCGATCTTTCCGCCATGGGCGGTTCTTCCCTCACCGGCCACGGGGAAGTCCCCAAGGGTCGTTCCGAACAGGAGATCGGCGGAGGAATCCCCTCCACCTACGTCCCCGCGCGGAACACGGTCTTCCTGTCCCTGGGTCTGGCCCTTGCGGAGGTGCTGGGGGCCACCCGGATCTTCATCGGGGTGAACGCTGTGGACTATTCCGGCTACCCCGACTGCCGTCCCGAGTTCATCCAGGCCTTCGAGGGGCTCGCGAACCTCGCGACCCGCCTCGGAACCGAAGGGAGCCGCTTCGAGATCGTCGCCCCCTTGCAGAAGTTGACCAAGGCCGAGATCGTGCGTCTGGGCACCCGGTTGGGCGTGGACTACTCCCTCACCCGATCCTGCTACGATCCCGGTCCGGACGGCCAGCCCTGCCTGACGTGCGATTCCTGCCAGCTGCGTCTTGCCGGATTCCGGCAGGCCGGTCTCCAGGATCCCCTGCTGGCCCGTTTCGGAATCCACTGAGCTTCCCGTGGGGTACCGGATCCAGGAGATCTTCCCGACCCTGCAGGGCGAGGGAGCCCAGTCGGGTCGCAGCGCGGTGTTCCTTCGGTTTTCCGGATGCAACCTCTGGGACGGCGATCCGCTGTCCCGGGAAGAGGCCGCCTGCCCCTTCTGCGACACGGATTTCGTCTCCCTTGCCGGGGAACACGCCGGCGACTATCCCGACGCCCGGACCCTGGCTGCGGCGGTGTCCAGCTGCTGGACGGGATCCGGGGGGACCCCCTACGTGGTCTGCACGGGAGGCGAGCCGCTCCTCCAGTTGGACCCGCCCCTGCTGGAAGCCCTTCGGGAACGGGGCTTCGAGATCGCCGTGGAGACCAACGGCACGCGGGAGCCGCCGAGTGGGATCGACTGGGTCTGCGTGAGTCCAAAGGCGGGAACGCGCTGGGTGAGCAAGTCCGGCGACGAATTGAAGATCGTCTGGCCCCAGGCGTTCGATCTCGAAACGCTCGAATCGCTTCCGTTCCGCCATCTCTTCCTCCAGCCGAAGGACGATCCCGACCCGGCGACGGCCGCGTGCAACCGAGCCGCCACCGTGGAAGCCTGTCGTCTCCGCCCCTCCTGGCGACTGTCGTTCCAGACCCACAAGGCTCTGGGAATCCCTTAACGTTTGGTGGAGTCGGCCTGGAACAGGTTGATGTCCGGAGAGCCACGGGACAGCAGACGGAATCCAGCTCCCCGCGCCTGGATCCGGAAGGGGACGCTTCCCCCGATGGCCGCACCGGGACGCCTCGCCAGGAAATCGGCCCGGCAATCGCCGATTTTTCCGTCCTCGCGGAGGTTCCACACCCGCACGTCGCTTCCCTGGAGCGTGTCGCCGTGCCCAGGAACCATCCGCCCCCATTCGTAGACCAGGGCCTGGCGGACTTCGGGCGCATCGCATGCGGGGGCCGACGGTGTTGCCAGGAGGGCGATGAAGAGGATCAACATGGGCTGAAACTACTCCCCCGGGGCCCCCGCGACTTGGAAGTTCCGGATCGGATCGGCCACCGGCTCCAATCCCAGAAGTTCCTCCACGAGAGATGAGAGGGCGGGCATGTTCCCGCGCTCCGCCAGGGTTTGGGCAAGGATGCCCAGACCCGGCACCTGGAACCGGGCGAACCAGTCGAGGCCCTTGCGACGGGAGAGGAAGCCGTAGGCCCCCAGCGCCTGCATCACCCGTTGCAGCGCGGCGTCCAGCAGGTCTCGCCAATCCTCTTCCGGCGATGGGGAAGGCACGAGTTCCAGCCACCGGAAGAACAAGCGCCGACGCGATTCCATGGAAAGCGCCACGTAGGGGTCCCAGAGAAGCGATGCCAGATCGTACCAGCGGCTGCCCTTCCTGGCTCCCTGGTAGTCCACGAACCAGATTCCGTCGGGTCGCGACAGCAGGTTCTGGGACTGGAAGTCGCGGTGCATGAGAACCCCGGGGTGCGCCTCCACCCGCAGAGCCAGGTGCGCCAGCTCGGAAAGCAACGTCGGTTCGGCGAGCCGTTCCGGTGCCATGCCGAACGATTCCTCCGCGCAGCGGCGAGCGAAGTAGCTGGACTCCCAGAGCAGGGCACCCAGGTCGAAGACCCTGTCCATCAGATCCGGACAGCCGGTCATGCAACCGGTGCCCAGGACCTGCCACCTCGAAAGGGCCGCGAGCGCCGGGTGGTAGACCGCCTCCAACCTGGCGACCACCTCTTCTCCGGCCGACGCTGCCGATCGGACCTGGTCGAACAGGAGGATGGAGCCCAGGTCCTCGAGCACCACGAAGCGGCTGGAATCGTCCGATCCGTGGATCTCGGGCACCGCGAGTCCGGCCCCGCGCAGATGGCGGGTGATGGACAGGAAACGTCCATAGTCCGCGTCCCCGGGATGGCTTTGGAGCAGGATGTGGGAGACGGCTCCGCTTCGGATCCTCCAGTAGATCCGCCCCGAACCGGCGCTTCCGGCGACTTCGGCGCGCCACGGCGGCCGGTGTCCCAAGGACTCCAGCATCCGTCCGATCGAGGTAGGGATTTCGGGAAACGCAGGTCCGGTCACGTCGCCACCGGGAGGTCGCCGCCCGCGTTGCGCAGGATGCCCCGAACGGTCTCCCCCTCGGCGACGAGGGCACCGGGAAAGAGCACGGAATCCGAAACCACCGCACCCGCTCCGACGAAGGCCCCGCACTCCACGGCGGATCCCGCCAGGATGCGAGCGGAGGCGTCCACCTGGGCGCCGGGATCGATCCAGGTGTCGATCCCCCGCCTCGCCATCTCCTCCCGCACCGCCCGGGCGAAGTCTCGCGATGTTCCCAAGTCGTCCCACCGGCTGGTGGGAGATGCCTCCCACACATGGATGGGCCGTCCCTGTTCCAGCAGATCGTGCCAGAGTTCCTTCACGCTCCAGGTCCCTCCGGGCCGGGCCGAAACCACGGACCTGCGGTAGAACGCGATCCCGGAGAAGGTTCTTCCCAGATCTCCGGGCCCCGGTCGGTCAGGACCCCTGGGATGGCCCAGCACCCCGGAAAACCGTCCTTCGCGCACCAGAACGGTGTTGACCCGGGGACGATCCACCACCACCAGCGTGGCGTCGGCCCGGCTCCGGACGTGCTGTGCCCAAGGCTCGCGAAGGTCGATGTCGTGGACCAGGTCGCCGTTGTGGACCAGGACCTGTTCGGAGACCAGGTCGCCGCCGGATTCCAAGCGACCAATGGCTCCGCCGGTGTCCAGCAGGACCGGTTCCACCTGGACGTGGTCCAGGTGGCGCGCCTCCGCCCAGGAGAGAATCTGCTCCGGGAAATGGTGGGCGTTGGCGACCTGCCGGACGGGCCCCAGGGGTTCGCACGCGGCCAAAGCCCTGTCGGCAAGGGCCATTCCGACCAGGGGGAGCAACGGCTTCGGACACGCCTCGGTGAGAGGGCGGAGGCGCTCCCCGCGTCCCGCGCAGAGCACCACGAGGTCCAAGGACATCAGGGAGCGAGCCGGCGGACCAGATGCTCCACGGCCTCGTCCAGGCTCACGGGAAGTGCGACGTCCCGCAGGAGGCCTTGGGCTCGCAGACGATGGAAGAGTTCCGCGGAAGGGGGCAGCGCGAGACCAGCCTCCTGGAGCAGATCCGGCTTTTCCAGGATCTGTTGAGGCGTGCCCTCGGCGATGATTTCGCCGTGGTCCAGGACAAGAACGCGATCGGCCAGTTGGATGGCGGGGTCCAGCAGGTGGCTGGAGAACACCACTCCCAGCCCGCGTCGGGCCAGTTCGCGCAGGATCCGACCCACGACGCGCACTCCGGCGGTATCCAGATCCGCGAGTGGATCGTCCATCAGGACCACCCTGGGCTTGCCGATGAGACTGGACGCCAAGGCGATGCGGCGACGTTCCCCCACGGACATCTCATCCAGGTACCAGTGCCGCGAATCCCGCAGCCGGACCACCTCGAGCGCCTGCCCCACGCGGTGTGGAATCGCCGATCCCGAAAGCCCAGCGAGCCGGCAGCCGCGCGCGAGTTCGTCCTCCACGGTGGGGCCGATGAGCGCCTTCTCCGACTCCGTGCGGATGAACGCCACCCATTCGTCCACCTTGTCGTCGGGGAGTTCCTCCAGGTCCACCTTCCCCAGGCGGACGTTTCCTTCTCCGGGAAGGAGAAATCCTCCCAACAACTTGAGCAGGCTGGTCTTCCCCGAACCATTGGCGCCACTGACCAACAGCACTTCGCCCGAACGGACTTCCGCGTTCAGGCCGTAGACGGCGGTGTTCCCGGCATCGTAGGCGAAGCCGACCCCTTCCATTCTCACTAGGACGCTGTCCTCGCTCATTGGATTTGTCCAAACCCCCGTGTGCTGTTGGCGCAGATGGTAAATTGGACTCATCCAGAGCGACAATCGCAAGGGGGGAAATCGTCACGATCCTGGTCAAGGTCTGCGGAATCACGGAATTCACCGGTTTGGACGCCTGCATCCGGCTGGGTGTGGACCATATTGGGCTGAATTTCGTGCCCTCCAGCCCCCGGCACGTGGATTTGGACACCGCCAGGCGACTTGTGGACAGGATCGGCGGGAGATTGCCGGTGGTCGGCGTCTTCAAGGACCAAGCGTTCGAGGTGATCGAGGAGACGCTTCGCCAGGTGCCGTTGGACGCCATCCAACTCCATGGGGTGGAATCCCCGAACTTCTGCGCGCGAGTGACCCGCCCCGTATGGAAGGTCTTCTCGGTCGGACGCGGTTGGGATCCCTCCTCGGTCCGTGCCTACTCCGGGGTCGCCGTCCACCTCTACGACACGGCGGCACCCGATGGGTCCTCCGGGGGAACGGGAAAGGTCTTCGACTGGAGCCAGCTCCCCACGCGATCCTCCCTGCCCTGGTACATCGCGGGAGGTCTCCGCGCGGAGAACATCCCCAGCGCCATCACCCTGCATCGGCCCGACGGGTTGGATCTCAACAGCGGTGTGGAATCGGCCCCTGGAGTCAAGGACCCCGGAAAATTGGAGGCGGTCATGGAGATCGTTTCCGCATGGCGGACCCAGGCGGTCGTGGTGGGCCTGCCGGGCCGCCCGGCGGAATGGATGCTGGTGGACGGCGAGAAGTTGCCGTGCTGGAAGGTGTCCGCCGTCCGGGAATCGCCGGAAGTCGAGATCCGTGGCCTTCTCGACCTGCTGGAGATCCACGGCAGGTTGGTCTTGGACCTGACCTCCCGACCAGGCGACGTCCAGCAGGTGGCGATCGAACTGATGCATTGGCAGATGATCGCCCGGGAGCGGGGGAGCCACCTGCTGTTCAAGCTCGGCGAAGAAATGGTGGAGGCGGTTGTGCGCAGTTCCCTGGGTGGCCTGCTGGAACTGGTCGATTGATGCCGCGCCGCACGACCATCCGCTGGAATCTGGCGAACCGGGTTCCCGTCGGGTGAACGGAACCGGGATGATTGGCGACACAACCCGCGTGCGAACCCTGTCCGGAGCGATCCTGATGTTGGCGGCGGGAATGGTCCATGCCGACATTTCATGGAATTTCGCCCAGGACGACCCCCAACCCGGAGGGCAGGGGGGAATCTACGCCTACATCTATCCGAACGATTCCGCCAGCCGCCACAGCCCTCTCCACACCGCTTCCCTCCAGCGCATCGCCACGTCGGCGGGTGCGGGTGCCGCCAAGCTCTCGTTCGTGCTGGACGGAAAAGGCTATCCGTCCGCGGGATTCGGCCTCATGTTTCCGTCGTCCCAACCCCTGGACCTGAACGCGCTCCAATCCATCCAACTGTACCTCTCCACGGACAAGCCGAGATCGGTCCGGATCTCCTTCTCCTCCAGGCTTCCCGCCTACGCGACCGCTTCGGACACCGGGATGTCCTACGGGCGCGATCTCCCCGCGAATTCCGCGGGGCAAGCTTGGTCGATTCCTGTCACCAACTTCGCCTGGCCGATCTGGGCGCTCGACTCCTCGACACCCTCCGTGCTGCCCTCCGCCATCCTCGGAAGCACCTGGGCCATCCAATTGAACGTTTCCTGCCAGGAACCCGACGGGGTCTGCACGAAGGACACCGGCTGGATCCGCCTCGACAGCCTTCGACTCGTGGGCGTGGGGCTCACCTGGCCCACTCCGGGCCCAGGGTCCTGCTCCGGAGACTCCTTGCCACTCTCCCGGTTTTCCTCCGCTTCTCCCAAACAAAACGGGCTCGGCGGCTGGTGGTACGCGTTCTCGGACGTGAGCGCCTCCGACACCAATGCGCTCGGCTCCTCGCAGATCCTTTCGGCGCCGGTGCCGTCCAACCCGACGACTTGGGTTCCCGACAGCTCGGGAAACGACGCCTACCTCGAATTCAACCTCGTTCGAGGTGGCAGTTATTCCGGATACGCGGCGTTGGAAACCCAATTCGGTCCTCCGGACGCCAAGGGCAATCCCGTGCCGGCGAACCTTCCCGGCCTCAGGGCGATTTCGTTTCGCCTCGCCTACGACACGAATTTCCCTCCGTCCCTTGGCGGGGTGACCCTCCACGCGAAGAAATCTGGCAAGGCCTATGGGAACGGGCAGGATCACCAGATCCGCATCCCCTTCGACTCCGTTGCCCGTCGCTGGTGCCTGGATTTCGATTCGCTCCAGCAGCCCGACTGGAGCGCCTGGGGGCAGCTTCCCTTCACTCCCGATTCACTGCTGGCCGCGACCTGGGAGGTCAATCTCCAGGGAGATGCCACCCAGGCCCTCGGGGGCTTCCGTATTTCCGACATCGCGCTCTGGTCCGCCGACGCATCGGTTCGACCCCAGTCCGTTCCGGCCTGGAGTCTGCGGCGCAGCGGCGACCGCGTCGAATTGACCCGGCCACGTGGCGGCGGACCTGCGATGGCGGAAATGCTGGACTTGCGCGGACGCCTGCAATCCGTCGAGCGGGTGGACGACACGCAAACCAACTTGGTGCTGGAGGCCCCATCCCACGAGCCCTCGTGGATTCGGATCCACGACAGCCGAGGGTGGAGAACGTTTTCCGTCCCTCTGGCACCCTGACCGGAAGAGCCTTGGAGTCCATCGCCCGGCCACTTCGAGGGTCGGAGCATTGTATCTACTTTGGCTGGAACCCATGAAGCGCATCGCCCTTCTCACGCTCCTCCTCTTGCTTGGAACCGCCGGAGCGCAGTCCGCCCAGATGGCAGCGGCCCTGGAAGCCAGTGGTGCGGCAGGAGGCCTGTCGCAGGCGGCGCCGGGATCGCTCCTGCGCAAGCAGGATTTTCCGTCCTATCCCATCGCCGATTCCCTGTTCCATCTATCCATCGGCGACCAACTCCGGCTGCGCTGGTGGGGCATCGGCAGCGGGGATCAGGACCTGGTCGTGGACACCCGAGGAGATCTGGTTCTTCCCGACATGGGTCGGATCCACGCCACCGGCGCAACGCTCCGCACCGTCCGCGACAGCGTGGAGGCCATGCTCCATCGCCGGACCAAGGTATCGCTGATCGACCTGCAGGTGGTGAAGATCGTGCAGGCCCAGGTGTGGATTTCCGGTCGACTTCCGTCCCCGGGGCACATCGAGGTCAGTCCGGGAACACGGCTTTCGGAGGTTCTTACGCAGGCCAATGTGGACATCGGCAAGCAGTTGCAGCGCATGCAAATCGGCGATGCCATCTGGCAGCCATCCGAGGAACTGGTCCCCAGTCTCCGTCGCGTCCTAGTCGTTCGCAACGGCGTGGATTCGACCTGGTACGATCTGGTCCGGGCATTGCGTTCTGGCGACCCGACCCAGGATCCCCCTCTGTTCAACGGCGACCACGTGGTCCTGGAGCCGCGCGGACCTGTCGTCCAGATCACCGGACCCGTCGACTTCCCCGGTGGGATGGAGCTGGTACCCGGCGAGACCATCGGGCAATTTCTGTTTTCGGCTGGCGAAGACACCGCAATGATCCCCGAAGTCGATGGAGCAATACCGACTTCCTTGGGCGCCCGGCTGGATTCCAGTGCCACCTTGGTGCGATTTCCGGGGATCCATCTGCCGGAACGCCCACCGATCGCCTGGATCCTCGGTAATGTCCACAACCAAGGGGCATACTTCCTCAAACCGGGGACCACTGCGCAGGATCTCGTGGCCCAAGCGGGAGGAATCCCCGGAGGTGCGGATTCCGGAGTTGTCGTGGCGATCAAAAGAGGCTGGGCCTGGCTGGGTGCAGGACGGGATCGCGGCTTGGCCGAGGCGACCCAATATCCCGAGGTTCGGTTCGCGATGCTCGCCTACTTCTCGGAAATGCGGGGAACCTACGTGGATCCACAAACCCCGCTCCAGGCGGGAGATACGGTCTTTGTCCACCCCGCCGAACAGGTCGTGTGGGTGGGTGGCGAGGTGAAGAAACCGGGATTCGTGCCCTGGAAAAAAGGCGCTTCCGTAGACGAGTATGTCAAAACCGCTGGTGGCTACGCCTCACGGGCGTGGGAAAGTCGCACGCGCGTGTTTGATCTGCAATCGGGATTGTCTCTTGACGCGAGATCGGCGGCGATCCGACCGGGCGCGGCGGTGATCGTTCCAGAGGCTCGGTACATCGCACCGGACCAATGGGTGGGGATCGCTGCTTCCGTGGCCAGCCTCGCACTGACCACGGTGATTCTGTATGTGACGGTGGTGAAATGAACGAATACGGAAAAAACACCGAATCTTCCATCGAAGGGATGCAATCAACCGCGACGGATCCACGGACGTGCATTCAAACTGGCTGGA
>DATNIW010000122.1:0-17904 GCA_035604215.1 Fibrobacteria bacterium | reverse complement strand
TCGGCCATGGGATTGCGGAAAAGCGCCTGGAAGGCGGTTCCGGAAGCGGAAAGGGCGGCCCCCACCAGGGCCACCACCACCACCCGAGGCGCGCGAACCTGCCAAACGATTCCGGTTTCCACGCCGGGACGCCAGGGCCCTTGGAACAGGGCGCGCAGCGCATCCCCCAGGGAAAGGTCCGAGCTCCCGGTCAGGAGTGCCGCGAGCGTCGCGGCCACCAGGGAGAGGAGCAGGAGGGGGAAAAGGCGCTTCACGTGCTCAGGCGCCGGGACGCCAAAGGGGGTCGTCGATTCCGGCCCGCGCATTCTCCAGACGCGGAGCGGCGAAGAGCCAATCCGACAGGCGATTGAGGTATTCCAGCACCAGGGGCGCCACCGGTTCCGTCTCCGAGAGCCGCACGCACAGGCGTTCGGCTCGGCGACAGACCGTGCGCGCCACATGCAGTGCCGCCGCCGCCCGGTCCCCCCCCGGAAGGATGAAGTTGGCCAAGGGTCCCACCACGGCCTGCATGGCGTCGATCTCCCTCTCCAAAGCCTGGATCTGTTCGGGCCGCACCTGGGGCAGGGGCCATTTGCCCTTGTCCTCGTCCAGGAAGCAAAGGTCCGATCCCAGATCGAAGAGTTCGTTCTGGATGCGCAGCAGCGGCCCGGCGATTTCCGGGCACGGATCCATGGAGCGGACCAGACCCAAGTTCGAATTCAGTTCGTCGACGGTCCCGTAGCATTCCAGGCGGAGGTTGGACTTGGGAACCTTCTGTCCGCCACCCAGACGCGTCTGCCCACGGTCGCCGGCGCGCGTGTAGAGCTTGTTCAGTGGCGGCATGCGGTCTCCTCTCCTGGATCCATCCAAAGTAGCTGGCCGGAGATTGCTTGGGTCTCCGTCCCCGAGGCTGGATCGGACCGGGACGCTGTCTCCGTTCGAATCACCGGCTGTTTCTAAATGGAACGAAATCATGATCGTTCCAGGTCGAAACACTCCCCTCCGGGTTGTCCATTCCCTTGGCACGCTCCTTGACCTGAGTTGGGCCAAACGCCTTTTTGGGAGAAACAGACATCACATGAGCGAAGAGACCATCAAATCCGCAGCCGAGCTTGCCGCCGAGCGAGCGTCCCGGATCGCCGAGGGTGGATCCTCGGAAGAGGCCGCGTCGGACAAGTCGGCCGAAGCGGGACCCGCGGAACTCCAAGGCAAGATCGCTTCCCTGCAGGAGGAACTCGAAGCCGCCAAGGACAAGTACCTGAGGTTGGTGGCGGAATTCGACAACTTCCGGCGCAGGAACGCCCGGGAATACGCCGAGATCCGGGACACCGCGCAGGCCAAGGCCCTCCAAGCCTTGTTCCCCGTGATCGACAACTTCGAACGCGCCCTGCAGGACGCCCCCGCAGAGGGAGATTGGACGCCCGCCGACCCCGTGGGTTTCGCCAAAGGGGTGCGTCTGATCCGGGACCAGTTGCGGAACCTGCTCACCGAGGCGGGACTGGAAGAAGTCCCCGGCGAGGGCCAACCCTTCGATCCCAACCACCACGACGCCCTCACCCAGATGCACCACCCCACGGTGCCGGCGGACCATGTCGCATCGGTTCACGCCCGGGGATGGAAGAAGGGAGACAAGGTCCTGCGCCACGCCCAGGTCGTGGTGTCCGGAGGACCGGCCACGACCTGATCGAAAATTTCACCACACCAACGTACGGGCGATTCATGAATCGCCCCAACAGGGCCCCGGAGGCCCCACCAAGAAAGAAGAACAGCAATGAGCAAGATCATCGGAATCGATCTGGGGACCACCAACAGCTGCGTGGCCGTCATGGAGGGTGGACAGCCCACCGTCATCGCCAACGCCGAAGGCGGTCGCACCACGCCGTCCATCGTCGGATTCGCCAAGGACGGATCCCGTCTTGTGGGCCAGGTCGCCAAGCGCCAGTCCATCACCAACGCCGAACGCACCATCTACTCCATCAAGAGGTTCATGGGACGGCGCCGCGGCGAAGTGCGCGAGGAAGAGAAGCTGGTTCCCTACAAGGTGGTGGGAGACGACGTCGCCAAGGTCCAGATCGACGACAAGCAGTACACCCCGCAGGAGATCTCCGCCCTCATCCTCCAGGCCATGAAGAAGGCCGCCGAGGACTACCTGGGAGAGCCGGTCACGCAGGCCGTGGTCACGGTGCCCGCCTACTTCAACGACTCGCAGCGCCAGGCCACCAAGGATGCCGGCAAGATCGCCGGACTGGACGTCCTGCGCATCGTCAACGAGCCCACCGCCGCGGCCCTCGCCTACGGCTTCAACGACACCTCCAAGAAGGAGACCATCGCTGTGTACGACCTGGGCGGCGGCACCTTCGACATCTCCATCCTGGAGATCGGGGACGGCGTCTTCGAGGTGAAGAGCACCAACGGAGACACCCACCTGGGCGGAGACAACTTCGACGAGGCCATCATCAACTGGGTGGCCGAGGAGTTCCTGAAGGAGAACCGGGTGGACCTACGCAAGGACAAGATGGCCCTGCAGCGCATCAAGGAAGCCGCGGAAAAGGCCAAGATCGACCTCTCGGGCACCACCAGCACCTCCATCAACCTGCCCTTCATCACCGCCGACGCCACCGGGCCCAAGCACCTGGAACTGACGCTCACGCGCGCCAAGTTCGAGAGCTTGACCCACGACCTGGTGGAGCGCTCCGTGCGACCCGTCACCCAGGCCCTCAAGGACGCGGGCTACAGCGTCTCCCAGATCGACGAAGTCATCCTGGTGGGCGGATCCACCCGCATTCCCGCGGTCCAGGCCAAGGTCAAGGAGCTGTTCGGAGGCAAGGAGCCCCACAAGGGCGTGAACCCCGACGAGGTCGTGGCCGTGGGCGCTGCGGTGCAGGCCGGCGTGCTGGCGGGCGACGAGGCCGTCAAGGACGTGCTGCTCCTGGACGTGACGCCCCTTTCCCTGGGCATCGAGACCCTGGGCGGTGTGATGACCAAGCTCATCGAGCGCAACACCACCGTGCCCACGCGCAAGAGCCAGATCTTCTCCACGGCGGCCGACAGCCAGCCGGCGGTGACCATCCACGTGCTGCAAGGCGAGCGCGAACTGGCGGTGCACAACCGGACCCTGGGCAAGTTCGACCTCGCCGACATCCCCCCGGCCCCCCGGGGCGTGCCGCAGATCGAGGTCACCTTCGACATCGACGCGAACGGCATCGTCCACGTGAGCGCCAAGGACAAGGCCACCGGCAAGGAACAGAAGATCAAGATCGAGGCCGGCACCGGTCTGACCGAGGCCGACATCCAGAAGATGGTCAAGGACGCCGAGGCCAACGCCGCGAGCGACAAGGCCGAACGCGAGAAGATCGACGCCCACAACGAGGCCGAGAACCTCGTGTACTCCACCGAGAAGTTCCTGAAGGAGTCCGGCGACAAGATCGGGGAGGACAAGGGCGTCATCGAGGCGGCCCTGGAGGAATTGAGGAAGGTTCAGAAGGACGACGACCTCTCCAAGGTCAAGAAGGCGGTCGAGGCCGTCCACGAGGCCACCCACAAGGCGACGGAAGCCCTCTACAAGGCCGCGATGGCCGAAGGCGAAGGTGCCGCGCAGCACGATGGAGCCAACGGCGACGGCCCCCGGACCGAGTCGAAGGGCCAGGACCAGGGCCCGGTGGAAGCCGAATACGAAGTCGTGGACGACGACAAGAAGTGATGTGACCTTGCATCCCACCCACATGTAGGGGCGATTCATGAATCGCCCATGCGATGGGTCCAACCCGGGGGGATGGGATGTAGGATTCGTATTTGAACCGGCAACCAGAGGGACCGATGGCCAAGCGAGACTACTACGAGGTCCTGGGCGTTCCCAAGGACGCTTCCGAAGACCAGATCAAGAGCGCCTATAAGAAGCTCGCTCTCAAGTTCCACCCGGACAAGAACCCCGGTGACAAGGGCGCCGAGGAGAAGTTCAAGGAGGGTGCGGAAGCCTACGACGTGCTCCGCGACGCGGAAAAGCGCCAGCAGTACGACCGCCTGGGACACGCCGCGTTCGAAGGCCCGCAGGGCGGGGGCGGCTACCAGGGCGGATTCGGCAGCTCCGACGACATCTTCAGCCGCTTTTCGGACATCTTCGGCGACAACATGTTCGGCGGCATGTTCGGCGGAGGCGGGCGTCGCGCGGCCTCCAACCGCGGACAGGACCTGCAGGTGCGGGTGCGACTGACGCTGGAGGAGATCGCCGAAGGCGTGGCCAAGAAGATCAAGATCCGTCGGCTGGAACCCTGCCGCACCTGCGAAGGAGTGGGAGGCAAGGGTCGCAAGACCTGCACCACCTGCGGCGGCGTGGGCCAGGTCAAGCAGGTCAGCCAGTCGCTGTTCGGACAGATGATCAACGTGGTCACCTGCCCCAAGTGCGAGGGTTCGGGCTCGACCTTCGAGGACGCCTGCAAGACCTGCGGCGGCTCCGGCCTGGAACGGCAGGAAGTGACCGTCTCCGTCCAGATCCCCGCCGGAGTGGCGGAGGGCAATTACCTGACCCTGCGGGGCGAGGGGAACAAGGGACCGCGCAAGGGCCCCGCCGGCGACATCGTGGTGCTGATCGAGGAGATCGAGCACGACATGTACCACCGCGACGGACAGAATCTGTATGCGGAGGCCAGGGTGCCCTTCACCACCGCGGCCCTGGGCGGATCCATCCGCATCCCCACCCTGGACGGCGACATCGACCTCAAGGTCCACGCGGGGACCCAGGCGGAGAAGGTCTTCGTCCTGCGCGGAAAGGGGATGCCTGGCCTGCACGGCCGCGGCAAGGGAGACCTCTTCGTGCGCATCCACGTCCGCGTGCCCGAGAAGGTGTCCGGGCGCCAGAAGGAGATCCTGGAAGAGCTCAAGTCCCTGGAGACCGGCACGCCCGCGGACAAGACCTTCTTCGACAAGGTCAAGGAGATCTTCGCCTGAGCCGCCCATGCTGAAGGTCCTGCTCCTGGATCGCGACGCGGAGTTCCGCCGCCGGATGGCCGAAGGCTGGGATCTGCCGGATTCGGAATTCCACGAGGCGGCTCCCGACCACCGGCCCTTCGCGCTCCTGGAGGAGGTGAGGGCCGACCTGGTGTTCCTGGACGCCGGGGCGCTTTGGCAGGAGGGCGTGGACATCCTCTCCTGGATCCGCTCGCGCAGGCCTTCCACCCAGGTGGTCGTCGTCTGCGACGATTCCTGTCGCGCCGAGGGCCGCTTGGCCCTGTCGCGCGGAGCCGCCCAGGTCCTGGTCAAGCCGCTGGACTCCTCCGATCTCGTGGACGTGGCCCGGCGGACCAGCTCGGCGGTGGCCGCCTCCCGCACGAACAAGGGCCTGGAGACCCAGGTGCTGGAGGAGATGCTCGGCGACACCGCCGCCATGAGGAAGCTCCTGCGCATCGCGCGCAAGGTGGCCCCCACCAGTTCCACCGTGCTCATCACCGGCGAATCCGGCACCGGCAAGGAGTTCTTCGCCAACATCGTGCATCGGCTGGGGAGCCGTCCGGACGGACCCTTCGTGGCGGTGAACTGCGGGGCCATCCCCGAGAACCTGGTGGAATCCGAACTGTTCGGGGCCCGCAAGGGGAGCTACACCGGGTCCGTGGCCGACCGCAAAGGCCTGTTCGAGGAGGCCGAGTTCGGGACCTTGTTCCTGGACGAGGTGGGGGAGCTTCCCCTCTCCGCCCAGGTCAAGCTTCTGCGCTTCCTCCAGACCCACGAGGTCCGCAGGGTGGGCGACACCGAGAGCCGGATCGTGGACGTGCGCGTGCTGGCCGCCACCAACCGCGACCTGCAGAACGAGGTGGCCGCGGGACGCTTCCGCGAGGACCTGTGGTTCCGCCTCAACGTCTTCCACCTGCACCTGCCTCCGCTGCGCGAGCGCCAGGCCGCCATCCCGGGTCTGTGCCGGTTCTTCGTGCACCGCTACAACCAGATCCACGGCCGCAACGTCCTGGGCTTCGAACGCGACGTGGAGGAGGCCATCCTCGCCTATCCGTGGCCGGGGAACATCCGCGAGCTGGAAAACGCCGTGGAGCACGCCCTGATCCTGGCGGACGGAGACCGGATCCGGCTGTCCGACATGCCGGAATCCGTCTTGAAGAATCCGCGCCCGTTGCTCCAACTGCCGACGGGGCAGGACATCACCGATCCCCGTTCGGCCCTGAAGGGCCTGGCGGAGGTGGAGCGGGAGCACATCCTGCGGGTCCTGGACGCCCTGGAGGGGAACCAGACCGAGGCCGCGCACGTCCTGGGCATCGGGCGCAGCACGCTTTGGCGCAAGCTGCGCGAGTACGGAGTGGCGGCCGGGGGCGAGGACTAGGGTTCCCATTCCGCGTGCCCGTGGAATGGGAGGGCTCGGGAAGTCGGAATTCGCGCGGGAAAGCATTCTTTCCTGCCATGAAGGAAATATCCCGCAGGGCCCTCGCCGCGTTCATCCTCGCCGTTTTCCTGGCACTGCCCGCCTCCGCGGTGGTCCAGGTGCGGTTCACAGGTCCTCCCGGCGCGGCGTTCGAGCCGGCCACCTTGGGCACCGCGGCACCGGTGTGGAACAGTCCGAGCCGCTACGAAACCTGGGCCGAGGGCTTCCGGCGCGGCGGCGAGCGGCTGTTCCGCTTCCCCAACGGATCGCTGTCCAACGCCTACCACTGGAACGGGAAAGGGGAATTCGACTCCACCGGCATCTGGCATCCCTCCGATTCCGAGGTGGGTCCGGGGTTCGCCGTCCACTGCCTGTGGCGAGGCACCACGATGGACAACTACGGCGACCGGTTCCCCTCCCACATCACCGATGGAGACACCAACACTCTCTGGTGGGGAACGACCTTCCAGGACACCATCCTCCCTTGGGCCGTCCTCGATCTGGGAATGTCCCGCGAGTTCGATTCGGCCGAGGTGCTTTGGGGGACCTTGCGCCCCGATTCGGTCCGGGTGGAGGTCTGGACGGGTCCCGACGACCTGCCGGTCCAGCAGGCGGATCCCAGGTTTTGGCGTCCCGCGGGTGGTGCCCGCGTCCGAGCGGGGCACACCGTTGCCGCCTGGAAGCCCGTGGAGGGTCGCTTCGTGGCGATCCGGCCGGTCGCAGCGCCGCTCGGCGTGCAGGTTCGGGAGGTGCGACTGTTCCGCAAGGGCGTCCAGGTCACGGTGAACGTCCCGGATCCCCTGAGGCAGACCAAGGTGGCAGCCCTCTCCACCCATCCCGGATCCGCTCCCGGGAATCCGCCATGGGTGCCGGAATGGACCTTCGACCGCTTCGTGGAGTGGCTGGAGAAGGTTCCCGGGAGCGAGGCCATGGTCAGCGTGAACTTCGGCACGGGAACCCCGGAGGAAGCCGCGTCCTGGGTGCGCTACGCCAACGTGGTGAAGAAATACGGCATCCGTCGTTGGAACGTCGGGAACGAGATGGACGGAATCTGGGAAGAAGGCGGACCCGTGGATCCCGCCCAGTACGCCGTGCGCTTCGCCGCCTTCTCCCGGGCGATGAAGGCGGTGGACCCGACCATCGAGGTGTACGGGCCGGTGACCAGCTCCATGGAATTCGATCGACGCCGCAGTGGTCGCAACGACGGCCTCTCCTGGATGGGATCCTTCCTGTGGCGCATCGGTCGGATGGAGAAGGAATCGAAGACCAGACTCCTGGACGGGGTGGATTTCCACGCCTACCCCTACTGGTTCGAGGAGGGACCCTCGTCGGAGGATTCGCTCCTGGCGGCCGTGGGGAGATTCGGCCCCTCCCTGGATCTCCTGGAGAGCCGGATGGATGGATTCCTGGACGATCCCGGTTCGCGGGAAATCTCGCTGTCCGAGTTCAACTCCACGGTGAAGATCACCGCCCTGACCCTCGCGGAAACCGACGGACTGGCGGTGGCCATGATGCTCCAGGATCTCTGGTCCCGCCATCCGGACAAGGCGGTTTCGGTCCTCTGGGAGCCCATGGGCGGCGAACCCATGAACCCAGACGGCGGTCCCGCGGAAAGCTATGGATCGCTCCGGCTGTTCACTCCCCCGCGCCTGGGATTGGTCTCGGATCTGGTGGACCCTCCCACGGGCGCCTGGTGGGGACAATTCCTGGTGCGCACCTGGATGGGCGCGAAAGGAAGCCGCGTGGTTCCGCTCCGGACCTCGGGTGGGACGCCGCATGTCACCGCCGCGACCGACGGGAGGACGTGGTCGGTGCTGGCCATCAACCCCACAGCCCAACCGGAAACGCTTTCGGTCCACTTCCCTGCCAAAGTCCCGATCTCGGGGGAGGTCCTTTCCTGGGGTCCGGCCAACTATCGCTGGTCGGATCCGACGTCTCAGGCACGCGCCATCCCAAACCTGGGTCCCACCTCGCGAGCCCTCGCCCCTTCCGAGAGCACCTTCGTGGTGCCACCCCGCACCCTGGCCATCGTGCGCCGCGGCCATCCCGCCCCGTCCGCGCCGCATGTCCTGCACGCGGCCTGGACGCCGGGTCGGCTGCGGCCTTCGGACACGCTGGTGCTGTTCGCGAGCGCCGAGGCGGACGGCCACCGTTTCACCGGAGCCTCCTGGAACCTGGGCAAGGCGGCCGGGAATCGCCTTCCCTCCTTCGACGGGGCCTGGGATGGATCCTTCGAGGCCGTGGAATGCCGCATTCCCGCCGCAAAGCTGCTTCGCGGGATCGGGCAGGTCCTCCGCCTGGTGTTCTCGGTGGACGACGGCGACAGCCTCGTGGTTCCGGTGGCGATCGACAACGAGGATGTCCCGCGCCCGGTGGCGCTCCTGGACGACTTTTCCGGCATGGTCGCGAAGAACGGCCAGAGCTGGTGGACCTACGGCCACTCGGACAACGGCACCCGCATGGACCTGTCCCGCGAGCAGGATGGTTCGGGGTCCCATCTCGTCGGATCCTTCCGGATCATCCAGCCTCTGCTGCTCTCCTACCCGAACTTCGCGCTGGCGGGACTGAATCTGTCCGTCCGGGATTTCCCCGCCTGGAAGAGCTTCCGGGGCCTGGTCTTCGACCTGCGCACGCGACACGACGGAGCCAACCCGAACTTCCTTCTGCAGGCGCTCACCACCGTGGTGAAGGACTACGACGACTACCAGATCCGGCTGGACGACACCCGGGGGTCCTGGGAGCGTGTTTGGGTGCGTTGGGACGAACTCCGCCAAGCGGGGTGGGGAAAGGATCTCGGCCCGTTCGATCCAGGGACGATCCGGGCGCTGCAATTCCGAGCCGATGGCCAGGGCAGCGGGACGGTCGAGATCGAGAATCTCGCTTTCTGGGGAACCGAAGGGGACTCCATTCCGTTGCCACAGCCGCCCAGGCCGACTCGGGAGCCCGCCGGTCGCCGATGACCGGCGAATTGGATCTTTCACCCATGAAGCCGTCTTCCGTACTTCGCATCGGCCTGTTCGTCGCCTTTTCGCTGCTGGCCGGTTGCGATTCCGCCCTCTCGGGCCCGAACGGCACCGGCATCGATGGTGGGAATACGGGTTCGGTGATCGGAGTCTGGATCTCCGGGCCCTACGTGCTCACCTTGAAGGCCGACTCCACCGCCACGGAGTCGTACGCGGCGGGGCAGGGTGGTTCCGCGATCCTGGACTATCGGTTCTCCGGAACATGGTCGGTATCGGGCGACACAGTGTCCATCGTCCTGCCCGCGACCGATTCGAGCCTGGACGGAACCAACTGGTACCCGGTTCCCGGCGCCCCGGATCCGGGAGGAACGTTCCCATTTTCCGTCCAGGCGAACACGCTGACGCTCGGCACCGGGAACGGCGCCACCACCTATTCGCGGTCGACGGCGGGGGGATCCGGCACGACGCCCGCGAGTTCGGTCTGGGCACCGGATTTCGACGTTCCCGCGGGGACCTACACGTCTTCGCTTCTGGTCTCCATCACCAGCGCCACCTTGGGCGCCCAGATCTACTACACCACCGACGGGACCGCTCCCACGACGGCATCTTGGCGCTACATCGGACCCGTCCAGGTGGGGACCACCACCACCTTGAGCGCCGTCGCCGTCTCCCAGGGCGCCACGAGCGCGGTCTCCTCCGCCCAATACACCATCCAGGACGGAGGCCCGGTCACCACCGGAGCCCTGGTGGGGACATGGCAGAGGATCGTCTCCGATTCCTACCCCGACTACTCCTACCAGGACACCGTCACGTTGGTGTTGTCGTCGGGAGGGAGCGCCAACTGGTCGGACCGTTCCAGCGAAACCGATCCGACCACCGGAGAGATCACCAACAGCAGCCAGAATTCGTCGGGAACATGGAGGTCCACCGCGACCCAGCTCACCACCATCCTCGACGGCGCGACCAGCACGAGCGGCTACGATTTGGTCGGCAACACCCTGACGATCGACGCTGGCCAGTCGGTCCTGGTCTACCAGCGGGAATAGGTCGGGCGGAGCGTTCCTAGGACGAGGTCGAGGCCCGGAACAAGCGCTGCAGGATCCCGTCCACGAGCCCGGCCTTCGGGACGGAGATGGAACGGATGCCCGCCCATTTCAGGACCTGGTGGTAGACGCGGCCCGCGGGCACGATGACGTCGGCGCGGTCCGGCTTGAGCCGGAATTCGCGCATGCGCTCCTCCACGCCCAGGGGCTCCAGGCTGTCCAGGATCTCGTGCAGGCGGTGCCGCGTCAGGGGCTCGGAGGTCTCTCCCAGGGCCAGTTCGTGGAGCTTCTCGATGTTGCCGCCCGTGCCGACCGCGGACACGGGACGTATCCCGCGGGGGAGGTGGTCGATCCACGCGTGCATCCGTTCCCATTCCGACGCTGCGGTGCGTCCCGACAGGATGCGCACGCCCCCGATGCGGAAGGACTCCGCGGCCGTCGGCTTGCCGTCGCGCAGCCAGGTGAGCTCCGTGCTGCCACCACCCACGTCGATGTAGAGGAGGTCATCGCCCTCGTCGCCCGCGGAGTCCGCGCGCAGGGACAGGATGAGTTCGGCTTCGTCGGATCCGGTGATGATCTCGAGCGGGATCCCGGCTTCCCTGCGCACGCGCGCCGCCACCTCCTCGCCGTTGTTCGCCTCCCTCATGGCCGATGTGGCGCAGGCGCGCACGGCCTCGGGCCGGAAGAATCCGATCAGGTGCGAAAAGGCGTGGAAGACCTCCACGAGGTCGTCCGAGGTGCGATTCAATATGCCCCCCGTGGAGAACACGTCCTGGCCCAGCCTCAGGGGGACGCGAAACGATGCCTCCCGCACCAGGAAAGGCGGTTGGCCTTGGACGCCCGCCACCGCCAGCCGCACCGCGTTGGAACCCACGTCGCAAGCGACGAACCGCCGCGTGCTCACTTGGCCCCGACCTCGGCGAGCCAGGCGGGAATGGCCTTGTGGGAATCGAAGAGCGGCCCGGGCACGCGGACGTTGGCTTCCAGGGGGTTCCAGATCCGGGCGTTGGCGGTGTCGCGCCACTGCATGGCGAATTCCTCCAGGAGCCTTGCCCGGTGGACCTTGTCGCGGATGGGGCAGGAGACTTCCACGCGCCCGTCCATGTTGCGCGCCATCCAGTCGCCGGAGGTGATCCAGACCTTGGGTTTGCCGTCGCCCGCGAAGGCGAGCATCCGCGAATGCTCCAGGAATTTTCCCACCAGCCCGCGCGCTTCCAGGTTCGGGGGCATGCCCTCGCCGCCGGGCATCAGGCAGTTCATGCCCCGGACCAGCAGCTGGACCAGCACGCCCTCGCGCGCGGCATCCACCAGGGCGCAGATCAGGTCTTCGTCGGCCAGGTTGTTCAGGCGCAGGCGGATCCAGGCCTCGCGGCCCGCCTTGGCGCCGGCGCGCTCGGCGCGCACGAGTTCCAGGAAGGTCTTCCGCGATCCGAAGGGGGAGACGATCAGGTGCCTGAACCGCGGCACCTTGTAGTTGTTGCGGAAGAACTCGAAGAGTTCCAGGATCTCGACGGCGATCTCGGGATCCGCGGTGAGGAGCATGTGGTCGGTGTAGACCCGGGCCGTCTCCTCGTTGAAGTTGCCCGTCCCGATCGCGGCGTAGTGGCGGGCCTTGCGCCCTTCCCTCCGGGTGACGAGGCAGATCTTGGCATGGACCTTCAGGCCCCGCACGCCGGGGATCACCTCCACCCCTTCCTCGCGGAGGTGGTCGGCCCACTCGATGTTGTTCTCCTCGTCGAAGCGGGCCATGACCTCCATCAGGACCGTGACCTTCTTGCCGTTGCGCGCCGCGTTCACCAGGGCGTTGAGCACGCTGGACTCGCTGGAGACGCGGTACACCGTCAGGCGGATGTGGGTCACGTCGGGATCGATGGCGGCCTCGCGCAGGAAGTCCAGGAAGATCCCGAAGTCGTGCCACGGGAAGTGCAGGAGGCGGTCGCCGCGCCCCACGGACTGGAGGATGCGCCGGGCTCCGGAAAGCTGAGGGTGGACGACGTGCACCAGGGACGGAGACGACAATTCCCGTCGTCCAAGGCGCGGGAAGCCCATGAAGTCCTTGAAGTTGTGCTCGCGCATGCCCGGAATGCGGGCGTCGGGCCGTTCCAGGCCGATCTTGCGCAGGATGTCGCGCAGGATGGGAGCGGGCATCTCGCGGTCGTGGACCACGCGAACCGGCGCACCGGTGGCGCGCTTGCGGAGGCCCAGGTGCACCCGGCGCAGGTAGCCGTCGGCGAGCTGGTCGTCCAGGTCCAGCTCCGCGTCGCGGTTGACCTTGAAGGCCCAGGCGCCGATGGAGCGCGGGTGGAACATCCAGAACACCTCCTGCAGTCCCCAGCGCACCACGTCCTCCAGGAGGATCACGCAGCCGCAGCCCTGCTCGGCGGGAAGTTCCAGGAAGCGGGGAAGATTTTCCGGCACCTCGACCAGGGCCAGACGAGGGGTTCCCGGTCTGGCGCCCTCCATCTGGATCGCGAGGTGCACGACATGGTCGTGGAGGAGCGGGAGATCGCCCCCGCGCGCGACCAGGATGGGCACCAGCCGGGGCCGCACCACCTCCTGGAACCAGGTGCGGACCGCGTCTTCCTGGGCGGCGGAAAGCGAAGTCTCCTTGACCAGTCGGATGTGCTGGGCTTCCAACTCCGCGGAGATCTCCTCGTAGGCGGTCTCGAACCGGTTGGCGAGCGATCTCACCCGCTCGGCGATGGTCTGCAGGAGCTTGCGCACGGCGATTCCTGCGACGTTGTGGGCCGAGCCTTCCTCCGTTTCCAGTCGGCGAAGGTCGGCCACCCGCACCCGGTAGAATTCGTCCAGGTTGTTGGAGTAGATGCCCAGGAAGCGCAACCGGTCCAGCAAGGGATGGCGACGGTCACCGGCCTCTTCCAGGACCCTTTCGTTGAAGAGGAGCCAGGAGAGCTCCTTCGGGATCAGGGCCCCGTTCGGGAGCGAATTTTTCTTCGTCATGCTCTCCCCAAATTAGCCGGTCGGGGATTTCGGGAATGTTTCAGCGGGTCGACCCGTACATGGCGGGAACCCGACCCGTGGTCGCGACGAGCCCGGCCTTGGCGGCGTGCGCCAGCACCAGATCGCGGTTCCACCGTTCCAGATATTGCGGCGAGGCGCTCGCCAGCGAGAATCCCGTCAGGTCGTAGATGTCGTCGCGCAGGCTCTGGGGGATGGCGATCTTGTAGTAATCACCGCCCTGGAGGGGCTTGCCGCCCACGGTGATGCGGCTCTCCGGCCCCCCGAAGGCGGAGCTGTCCACGGTGCAGGTGGCCCCGGAGAGGAAGACGAAACCCGAAGCGCGCTGGAACTGGTGCAGGATCAGGCGCCGCACGTCGGATCCGGGCAACGAGAACTGGGAAACCTGGGAGAAGGGACCGGTGACCTTCCACAGGTCGCCCACCGTCACCTTGCCCTTCTTCAACCCCGCGTAGATCCCGCTCGCGGGCCACAGGCCGATGTCGGACCCCGACTCCTCGCGGATGGCGTCGGCGAGGAAGTTCCCCAGGTACCCTTCCTTCCGCGTCGCGGGCCAGGGTTCGCGGAGAGTCCCCACCACGGAATCCCTCGCGGTCTTCAAGAGCGCGTCCAAGCTGTCGAAGACGGGCTTCCAGGCGGTGGGAATCGGGACGGGCCTGTGCGGACCCGGGGCGGTGACCTCCACGGTCAACCCGCTGTCGGACATCTCCAAGTCCAAGCTGCGCACCCGATCGGAATCGCTGGCCAACCTCGCGATCCAGGTCCGCCCAACCCGGTAAAGCGTGTCTTCGGCCGCGTACCCCGACCCCACCACGAGATCCAGACCGGGAACGGCGCTCGCAAGCTGTTCGTTGGCATCGGGTCCGGCGTCGGAAAGGGCCACAACCACATCGGCGCCCTTCGCTCGCAAGTCCGTGAGGGCGGTTTCCACCCGGTTGGCCGGATCTTCGGAACGGAGATTCTCGATCTGGCTCGGCCGGTCCGAGGAGGCGAGATCGGAATCCAACACCCCGATCACCCCCACCTTGAAGCCCGAGAAGTCCCAGATCGAGAAATCCTTCTTGCCGTACGGGGAATCGGCGAGATCGTCGCGGAGGTTGGAGGTGAGGACCGGAACCTTCAAACCGGCGAGCAGCGTGTCCAACCGCTCGCGGGTCCAGGCGAAGTCGTCGGTGCCCAGGATCATGGCGTCCGGTTTCACCAGGTTCAGGACACGCACCTCGGAGGCGCCGCGGGTGAGGAAGGAGAGGTCGGAACCGAAGAACGCGTCTCCCGCGTCCAGGGCGAGCAACGGGTGCTTGGAGGAGTCCGCCTCCCGACGCAGCGAGTCCACCCAGGCGAAGAGCCGGGGGGAGGGATTCCCGTCGAGATCGCTCCAGACGAGGAGACGAACCCCCTTGTCGGCGGGACCGGCGACGGATGCGAGAAGGGCGCAGGCGAAGATCGAGATCATAGGGAACTCCTCCAGTATGGGGGATCCGAGAGTCCCTGTCCAAACTAGCATCCGGAGGGGTCGGGATGGTATCATCGGGGACCCAGACGGAGGCTGCCATTGGGTCTGAAAATGTTCCTCTCCCATCTCATCGAACCGGATTCGCGCCACCCCCAGGACCATTCCTCGGCGGAGGCACCCCAGGGGACCGGGGAGGTCGCCGCGTGCACTTCCCTGGCCAACGTCCTGCGCGTGCTGGCCGATTCCACTCCCATGGAGGACGACCGCGGCGGAGTTCGGGAACGGATGGGGCGGCTGGCCAGGGAGACGGAACAAGGGGACTCCCGCGCCCTCGTGGAAGCCCCGGATCGCGTGCTGGACCAGAGGCAGGTGGAACGTCGCTGGATCGAGGAGAGCGTTCGGGACCTGGCCGATGGTGTGGTGGGCGTGCTGTTGCGGCTGGGTCGTTCGGCGGGCGAGGACCGATCGACCGGACGGATCGTGACCGAAAGGCTGGAGGGCCTCAAGGAAGTGGCTCGCGGAGAGAGCATCGAGGAGATCCGCCGCGGCGTCCTCTCCACCGTCCAGGTCCTGTCGGAGACGTTGCAGAAGCGCCAGGAGCGGCAGGACAAGGAACTGCTGGTGGTGTCGGGACAGCTCCAGAAGCTCAAGGGCGAACTGAACAAGGTCCGCAGGGAGGCCACCTTGGACGGGCTGACGCGCCTGGCCAACCGGGCGAGCCTGGACGAGCACATGGGTTCGATCCTGGCGGTGCACCGCATCTCCGGGCGGCCCACCTGCCTCCTGATGGTGGACGTGGACCATTTCAAGGATTTGAACGATCGTCTGGGCCACCCCGCCGGAGACGCCGCCCTGCGCGGCCTGTCCAACGCGCTTTCCCGGGCCTTTCCCCGCAAGTCGGATTTCGTGGCGCGCTACGGAGGCGAGGAGTTCGCCGTGGTGCTCTCCGAAGACGGCGAGGACGTCGGCAAGAGGTTGGCCGAAAGGCTGTTGGGCCTGGTGCGGGAGATGCGGATCCCCTGGGAAGGGGAGGAGATCGGGATTTCCATTTCCATCGGGGTCGCGATGCCCGGCGAGGGCGACGAGGTCGAGGATTGGGTGGGCAGGGCCGACAAGAGACTTTACCAGGCCAAGCAGGAGGGGCGGGACCGGGCGGTTTGATCGGCTACCTTTGCCCCCCACACATGGAATCGATCGACCCCCTCCGTCTGGAAGGATGCCTCCTGGGCTTGGCGTGCGGAAACGCCCTGGGCCTCCCCTACGAAAACCTCTGGCCGGCGGAAACGATCGTCGAACGCACCCAAGGCCGCGTGCGCGGCTGGGATCCGGCAGAGAAGGATCTGGCCTGGGACGACGACACCGCACAGGCGGTGCTGATCGCCGGGATGCTGGCGGAAGGACCGCTGACGGTGGAGGGAGTGGGCCGTCGACTCCTGCGTTGGAAGCTGGAGAACGGCCGGGGGATCAAGACCCTGGTGTCCCGGGTCTTGGACGACGTGGAGGGCGACGTCCCCGTGGAGGAGGCGAGCCAGGAGGCGTTCGAACGTCTCGGGCGCAACTGGAGCGCGACCAACGCCGCCCTGGTCCGCGGCATTCCCGTTGCCCTGCGCCATCCCGACGACCCCGCCACGCTGGTGGAGCAGACGGGCGTCGCGGTCCGGGCCACCCATTGGAATCCCCTGTGCGTCTGGTCGGCCACCGCCTTCAACCTGGGATTGGCCACCATCCTGCGCGAAGAACCGCTCCACCTGCAGACCTTGGCGGAGACAGTCCGTTCCCACGGGGCGCCGGATTCCGTCTGCGATGCCGTGAACGCCTCCCGCGCGCCGCTTTCCGTGTTCCTGCTGGACGGGAAGGCCAAGGCCTACACCCTGAAGGCCATGCAGGTGGGCCTGTGGGCTCTGCTCCAGCCCCAGCCCAAGGTGGAGGAACTCCTGGAATCCTTGATCCTGGAAGGCGGGGACACCGGCACCAACGCCGCCGTGGCCGGCGCCGCCCTGGGCGCGCGGGTTGGCACGTCGGGATTGGGATCGCGGTGGATCGCGGCCCTCCACGATCCGGAAGCGATCGCGGAAGCCGCCCAACGTCTGGCAGGGGAGTCGAAATGAGATACAGGAAGCTTGGACGCACGGCCGTCGAGGTGAGCGAAATCAGCCTCGGGACCATGACCTGGGGCCAGCAGAACACCGAGGCCGAAGCCCATTCCCAACTGGATCTCGCGCTGGAACGCGGTATCAACCTCGTGGACACCGCCGAGATGTACCCGGTCCCTCCCAGGCCCGAGACGCAGGGCCGAACCGAGGCCTACATCGGGACCTGGCTCGCCAAGGGCGGCAAACGCGACAAGATCGTGCTGGCCACCAAGGCCGCCGGACCCGCCAGCGATCCCAAGCGCCCCAGCCACCTGCGCGGAGGCAAGGTCCACTTCGACCGGCCCAACCTGGTCCAGGCCCTGGACGACAGCCTGAAGCGCCTGCGAACCGACCACGTGGACCTCTACCAGCTCCACTGGCCCGATCGACCCGTCAACTGTTTCGGGCTCACCAGCTACCCCTGGAAGGACGACGACTCGGGCACGCCGATCGAGGAGACGCTTTCCGTCCTGAGCGATCTGGTGAAGGAAGGCAAGATCCGGTTCATCGGAGTCTCCAACGAGACGCCCTGGGGTGTGGCTCGGTTCCTGAGGCTTTCCGAGGATCGCGGGTTCCCGCGCATCGAGAGCATCCAGAATCCCTACAGCCTGCTGAACCGCACCTTCGAGATCGGGCTCTCCGAGTTCTCCCACCGGGACCATGTGGGTCTGCTCGCATATTCGCCCCTGGCCTTCGGCGTGCTCTCCGGAAAGTACCTCGCGGGAGCCCGGCCCGTGGGGGCGCGGCTCACCGAGTTCGCCCGGTTCACCCGCTACTCCAGCCCTGCCGTGGACGAGGCCGCCCTGGAGTACGTGAAGCTCTCCCGCGCCCATGGACTGGACCCGGCGCAGGTGGCGATCCGGTTCACGCTGGAGCAGAAGTTCCTGACCAGCTGCATCGTGGGTGCCACCACCCTGGAGCAGTTGCGGGCGGACATCGAGGCCGCGGACCTGGAGCTTCCACCCGAAGTCCTGCAGGGGATCGCCAAGATCCA
>DATNIW010000121.1:0-20777 GCA_035604215.1 Fibrobacteria bacterium | reverse complement strand
GACAATGGCGTGATCCAGAAGATGATTGTTGTTCAGTAAGGAGTGATCCAATCCCTTCGGGCTTCCGAGCCTTGCTTGGGAAACTCGAAGTACCTGGCCAGGTAGCCCCTCGCAGCTTGCTGCGGGGGGCTTTTTCGATCCCATCGGTTTCCCTCTGGAAACGGGGCGCGGTCTTTTTCGTGCGGCTGGAACTCCGCGAACACTTTTATCGTCCAATGCCGGAATCTGGTGGCGTTCTCGTTGCGAAAATTCTGGACAAGGTGGTACGCTGTTGAGATCGATTTCGATCCACGTCCTGCCACCGGAGACCACCTGTGAAGCTCACCGTCAAAGATCGAGTGACCATATCGGTCCTGGGAGTCGCCGCCGTTACGCTGGTCCTGGGTGTGGTCGCATGGACAAGTCTCCGGGAATTCCGCATCGGCGGGCCCATTTCGCAGGGACTCCAGAAACGAAGCGACCTGCTGCAGGACGCGGCCCCGCCACCGTTGTTCTACGTGGAGGCGGGATTGAACCTGCACCAGGTGGCCCTGACTTCCGATTCGCTGCGACGCCAGCAAATCTGGACGGAATACCTGGGTCGACGGGACGATTTCCGATCCTCGTTGAGCCACTACGACACGGTCTTTTCCGACGACACCACCTTGCTCGCCCAGATCCATGCGGTGGCCGCGCCAGTCATGGCATTGCAAAAGCAGGTGGACGACAGCTTCGCCCCGATGGCCCTACGGGGTGATCGACCGGGCATGGAACGGTTCCTGGAATCGACCTTCGCCCCCGCCTACCGACTCCACGACAGCCTGAACATCGTCCTGATCGCGGATTTGGACCATCTGAACCGCAGCCTGACCACCGATGCGCTCGCGAAATCGAACACGCGCGTGCGGCTCGTGCTGGGTTTGCTGGTGGGAGCATTGCTCCTGATGGTGGTCGGAATCCTCTATGTGCGTTCCAAACTCACTTCCGCTGTCGTCAACGAACGGCTGGTGGAGAACGCTCCCGTCAACATCCTGATGTGCGACCGGGAAATGCGGATCACCTACGCCAATCTCCGCTCCATCGAGACCCTCAAGCAGGTCGAGTCGGTCATGCCCTGCAAGGCCGACCAGATCTTGGGCAAGAGCATCGACATCTTCCACAAGCTGCCGGAGCACGCGCGATCGATCCTCAAGGACCCCAAGAACCTCCCCCACAAGGCCACCATCCGGATCGGAGAGCACTGGATGGAGCAGTTGATCACCGCGGTTCGGGACGAACGGGGTCGGCACATCGGATCCATGCTGACCTGGTCCTTCGTGACCGAGGCCATCCAATCGAAGGAGAAGACCGACCGACTCCAGCGGAACGTCGCCGAGAAGGTCGTGGAACTCTCCACGGCGGTCGCCGAGATGAACACGACCTCGGGTCGGATCGACCAGGGGGCGGTGGCCATCGCGGAACAGGTAGGGGTCTCGTCGGGGGCCTGGGACAGGGTGAACGGAGGCATGCAGCAGGTCGCCTCGGGGGCGGAGGAGATGAGCGCGACGGTTTCCGAGATCGCTCGGAACGTGGCGGAGGTAAGCGCGGTCGCCACCCAGGCTGGAGCACTCGTGGAAACCGTGAACCGCAGGGTGGGCGAATTGGGCGCCTCCAGCCAAGGCGTCGACAAGGTCATTGGGGTCATTTCCGGCATCGCCGAGCAGACCAAACTCCTGGCTTTGAACGCCACGATCGAGGCTGCCCGTGCCGGGGAGGCGGGCAAGGGATTCGCCGTCGTTGCCGGCGAAGTCAAATCCTTGGCGAAGCAGACCAGCAAGGCCACCGAAGAGACCGGTGCGATGATCCAGGCCATCCAAAGGGATGTCCTGGCTTCGGTGGAGGCGATCGAGGCCGTCTCCAAGGTGGTGCTGCAGATCAAGGACCTCCAGAGTTCCGTGGCGTCCGCGGTCGAGGAACAGAACGCGACAACCGCCGAGATCGCCCGCAGCGTGGGGATGTCGGCCAGGGAAAGCCAATCGGTCGCCGATTCCTTCGGCAAGCTGGACCATGTGTCCAAGGAGAGTTCCGAGGCCGCCGACCAGCTTCGCCGGACATCGGGCCAACTGGAAGACCTCTCCCGCGGACTGGCGGAGTCGATGGGCGAATTCGGCTCCTGAGACCGTCGTCGCGTCGCTGTCGCACGATTGGCGGGCAACTGTCGGTGCCAAAGAGCGTGGAATGCTTGACATTGGTTCCATACGCGATCTAGCGTGGAAGGAGATGGACCGATGGTCGAACTGGAAATGAGGGTGGACCCCGACAGGATGCGTCGCCTGCGCGAGGAGCGATCCTGGTCCCAGGAACGCCTGGCCGATGCCGCGGGATTGAGCCTGCGCACGGTCCAACGGGTGGAGCGGGAAGGGAACGCTTCGGCCGAGACGCGTCTGTCGCTGGCCGGGGCCTTCGGCGTGGATGTGGGCGCTCTTTCGGAGACGCCGGAACCGGCGTTTCACGGATCTCCACGACCACAACTCCCTTCGGAAGATGGATTCCGGTTGCGACGCGGGAAGTTCTACTCGCACCTCTCGATCTACCTGGGCATGTGCGTATTCTTCCTCGCAATGGACCTTCTCCACAACCACGCGTTGACCTGGGCGCAGTGGCCCATCATGGGTTGGGGGATCGGGATCCTCGCGCAGGCGAGCCGCACGTTCCTCTCGCCTCGGACCTGAGATCGATGGGCTCCCTGACCGGGGGGGCCCCTTGTTCTAGCTTGGAAGAAGCATGGGCGACGGCTTCGAGAAATCCTGGAGTCTGAGGGAATTCGGAGGGGAATGGAGTTCGCTTGGCCGATCCTTCCTGTTGGCGTTCGGCGACCTGGGAGAAAGCGGTGCCTTTTCCCAGGCGGCGGCCATCAGCTACTACGCGATCCTCTCGATCTTCCCCTTCCTGATGCTCCTGGTCGTGGTGTCCACGCGCCTGCTGGAGAACCCCGCGCTGTCGGTCCAGGCCGTCCGGTTGCTGGGATCCTACATGCCCAATGGACGGGAATTCCTGTCCGATACCCTGCCCGCCCTGCAACGGATCTCCGGAACCCTGGGGGTGGTGTCCGTGGCCGGTCTCGCCTGGTCGTCCATGGGGCTTTTCGCGGCGCTTCGCACCGCTTTGGACAACGTGGGCGGAGACAATTCGCCACCATCGCCCATCCTCCAGAGATGGGTCAGCTTCCTCGCCGTCCTGTTCAGCTCCTTGGGACTGCTCCTGGGTCTCGCGGTGGCGACCCTTCTCTCGTTCCTGGCGCGTCTCTCCTTCCAGATCCTTTCCCTGGGGATTTCGCAGTTGGATCCGATGGCCGACGACCTCCCCAAGCTCCTGTTGCGACCTGCGGGCATCGCCATACAGGCAGGCACCCTGGCGCTTTCCGCGGTCATCACCTGGGTGGGCATCTTCCTGCTTCTGCACCACCTTCCCCGACGCAAGCCCGCGCTGCGCCACGCCCTGGTGCCTGCGCTGGGGGTGACCCTCGCCTTGGACCAGCTCAAGGGATGGTTCCTGGTCGCCGTGGGGTCGAACAAGAACCTCACGATGGTGCAGGGGCCGCTGGCGGCGGCCATCGCCTTCATGCTCTGGGCCTACCTGTCCGCGCTCGTGCTCCTGTTCGGCGGGGCTTGGACCTTCCGCCTGGGGAAGGAAAGGCTGCAGCGGTCCAGGGTCCGCCTCGTGCCACCAAGACCCCTCTGAGGAGTCGGCACGTCCTTGCCCTACAGGGGGCCGCCGGTCAGGACATGACGGACCGCATCCGCAAGCGGCCCGATGGGCGTCCGCCGGGCGAATCCGTCGGGATCCAACCAGGCGAAGGCGTCGTGCTCGTCGGAGAGCCGGACCTCGCCCTCCAGCCAGTCCGCGAGGTAGTAGACGATGAGCATGGGGATTCCCGCGCGGTCCGAAACGTGGGCCACGAGCGGTCTCGGATGGACGCGCACCGAAAGACCCGATTCCTCGGCGATCTCCCGATGCACGGCCTCCAGCGGAGATTCGCCGGGTTCGATCCTGCCCGAGAGCGCCTCCCAGATGCCCGGCGCCGCGTCCCTGGTCGCCGCCCTGCGCATGGACAGGATCCGTTCATCCCGGCGCACCAGCGCGCAGACCGCGGCGACGAAGAGGGTCACCGGACGTGCACGTCGTCGCGGCCGGTCTTGGCCGAAGCGTCGTATCCCGATTCCTGGCGATCCAGGTTCACCTGGTTCTTGAGCAGGTACAGGCGGTGCGTTTCCTCCGCGTCCAGGCCCGCGGCCAGGGCGATCGAAAGCCAGAAGTGGAGCATGTCCACGATCTCCACCCGGATGGCGTCCATGTCCAGGCTCTCCTTGGACCACCATTTCCAGGGGATCTCCTCGGACAGCTCCCGGCCTTCCTCCTGGAGGGCGCGGAGGTAGTTGGACATCCAGACGGAGACGTCGGAACCGGGCGCGACGCCGCCGCCGACGGCCGCCCTCGCCAGCCCTTCCGTTGACAATATCCGGCCATCGGATCCGCGCAGGCCGCGCCTTTCGAAGATCCGGTCGTTCAACGACGCCTGGAGCGCGAAAAGCTCCTGGAGGAGTCCGGTCAAGATCCCACTCCCGCCGCCTTGGCGAGCTTTTCCTGCGTCCGCTCCTCGGCCCGCCTCCGATCGGACTCCCCGGACCAGTCGACGCGCAGGTAGGGAGCCAGCAGGGGCACGTGCGGGAGCACTTCACGGGCCATGCGCTGCGCGATGCGGCGGTAGCTGACGTGTCCCGAGGCTCCCGAGCGCAGCTCCACGAGGTAGGCCCATTGGCGCAGGTCCATGGCGCAGGTCCAGGCGCAGTGGTGTCCCAGGCTCGCGAGGTACTCCGCGTCGAAGGGGCGTTCGCGCGCCACGCGGGCGTGGAACTCCCCGGCGCGATCCATGGATCGGCGGTAGAGATCGTGGACTTCCGAAAGTTCCGGGTGGAGGAGTTCGTCGGGCACCGAATACCCCAGCTCCACGACCGGGCGCGTCCGGAGCTGCAGCCCCACGCGATGCCTTTGCAGGTCGCGCCAGGCCCCGAAGTCCAGGACCAGGTCGAACCCGATCTGTCCCACCGCGAATTCCTTGGGCCAGTCGTCGTGGGGACCGCGCGGGGACAAGGCCGCATCCGCGATCCTGCGCGCCAGCTCGGGTCCGGCCGAACGGATCCTCTCGCGGAGATCCGCGGACGGGAGGGCGAACCTTTCCGTGGCGGCGAGCGCTGAGGAAAGCGCCAAGAGTTCGATGTCGGGACTGATCCAGGAGAGGGTGGTGGAGGGCTCCAGGGCGTTGGCCGGGTCGGACCAGCCCAGCTGGTGGGCCAGGTTGGCGAGGTCGCCCAGGGTCCGTTCCAGGAAGGGATCCGGTTGCACGTGCCTCAGGAGGCCGGGATTGATCTTGATGGATTCGTCGCGCATCTTCGCCGCCAAGGCGCGGATCTCCCCGTGGGGAGACGCGAGGAGGGCCGAGATGTGCCTTTCCGTTTCCCTCGACGGGAGGGTGGCCCCCACCGACGTCTTGACCGCGCACGGCAGAAGGTACCGGGCCACGTCGAAGGCACGCGCATGGGCGGTCCGACGCCACGCGGCCTCGGACTTGAATTCGCGCCGCAGGAGATGGGTCTCGAAGTGGAGCTTCAGCCGATCCAGCAGCGACCGGTAGGCGACCATCATCTGGCGACCCTGCCAACGCGTCTCCTCGCCGTAGGGGCCGGCCAGGAGGTCGGCGGGATAGACCAGGGCGTCCTCGGAGAAGTCCAGGTAGCGGGTGCTCTTTTCCTGGAAGGCGCCGAGCTGGCTGTGTTCCAGGAGCTTGGCGGCGCGTTGGCTGACGTTCTCGATCGCGAAGCGGTCGACGGAGCTGTCCTTCAGGCTGTTGTGTCCGTACTCGACGGCCCACTTGGACATGAATCCCGACGCCTTCCTGAGGGCCCCTTCCAACACCGGAAGCCGGGCCTTCGCCACCGCATCCGCGAGTTCCTCCATGGTGGGCTCGTCCTCGTCCTTCTCGCGGATCTCCTCGAAGATCTTCAGGAACCGATCCCGCATGGACAGTTGGGATCGGCTGTACCCCCCCTCGAGGAACGCCCACAGCGCCATGGGCATCGCGTCGGTGGCGCAGTATACGTCGCTCTCCACGCTCGTGAAGAAATGCTTCAGGAACACTTCCTGGGATGTGCTGTAGCTCATCTGCCCTCCGGGTACCGGCCCTGCCAGACGGCGTCCTCCAATCGGAGCCTGGCTTGGGCGGACCAGTAGTTGCCGGGGTACTTCGCGGCCAGGTCCTTCCAGGTGGACATGGCCTCTCCGTGCCTTCCTTGCCCGTCGAGCGCGCTCCCGATCTGGTAGATCGCCCACGGGGCTTCCGTCGACTGGGGCCAGGTCTTCACGACTTCCTCGTAGATCGCCTGGGCCTGCGCGGCCTTGCCTGCGGCCCAGAGCAGATCGGCCTCCGAGATGGAGACCTCCAGGCAGGCTCCGGAACGATCGCAACCCTTGCGCGCCTCGGTCAGCGGATCCAAGGCCTGCTGCGGGGTTCCCGCCTTCGAGGACTCGCGTCCGATCCGCAGCGCCAGCGAACGCCGTTGCCGGGCGTCGGTCTCGGCCTGGAAGGCGAGCAGGAGGGCGGAAACCGATTCCGCATGCTTGCCGGAAAGCCGGAGGGCTTCGGCCAGGGCGGACTGGCGGACGGATTCCGTCCAGAGGGACGTCTTGGAGGCGAGGGGAAGAGGCCCCAGAACGGACGCCGCGGAATCGGCCCGACCGGCGCGGAGGAAGGTGACGCCTTCCACCAGCCGGGCGTAGTCGGCCAGCGGGTTGGCGGGATGGTCCTTCAGGAAGGACTGCACCTGCGAGAGGGCGTTCGTGGGGAGACCCATGGCGTCGTACACCAGGGCACCCGCCAGCGGAGCCAGTTCGGCGGCGGGCGACGCGCTTTCCTTGAGACGGAGCTGTTCCAGGGTGGACAGCGCCAGATCGTGCTGCTTCTTCGCGGACTGGACGGCCGCGTCGTCCAGCATCTTCCCGGCCGTCGATCCGTCCCCGGGCGGGAACCGGAGGTCCGGCGGATACCAGGAGTAGGCGCCTCTGAGGGAGTCGGGCAGGACCTGCGGCGCCGATTCGGGCGCGACCTCCCTGGGCTTCGCGGCGGGCTCCGGACGGGACTTGTCGGATTTCGGACCTTCCAACCGTGCTCGCGCCTCGAGGGCGAACTCGCCTTTCGGCGAGGCGGAGAGGGATTTGCGGTAGGCCTCCAGGGCGTCCTTGGGCTTGCCCCGGGAATCCAGGCACCTTCCCAGCCAGTACCAGGCGGACGCCCCCACCTGCTTGTCCGGGGTGGCCTTGCGGAGATTGAACTCCGCCATGTCGAACTTCTTCTCCTCCAACCGCATGACCCCGGCGTAGTAGTAGGCCTCGGGCGTCGGCTTCCTGTGGATGAGATTGCGGAGGATCTCCAGGGCCTGGTCCCGCTTTCCCCCCTTCCAAAGTTCCACCGCCTTCTTCACATCCGCCGGATCCGATCCCGCGACGTGCACGGATTGGGGTGGCGAGGCCTGCACGGGCTTGGGTGCAGGGGCGGCGACGGCTTGGGCGGCGGGTGCCGATCCGGACTCGGGCGCCTGGCCGAGCGCGGACAGGATCCGTTGCACGTGCGATTCGGCCTCGACCTGGTCCGGGCCGGTCGCGATCTGCGAAACGCGCCGCCATTCCAGCAATGCCCGTTGCGGGTTGTCGGACTTCTCCACCGCACCGGCCAGGTCCTTCTGCTGTCGAACCCCGGTGGGATCCAGCCTGACGGCGCGGGAGAGATCGCCGATCGCCTCCCGGGTCTGGCCGGCACCCATCCTGGCCTCGGCCATTTCCGTCCAAACCTCCGCCTGGTCGGGAGAATCCTCCAGCGCTGCCTGGAATTCGCGGATGGCGGCGAGGTGCTGACCGTCGGACTCCAGCTTGCGCGCGAGCTGCAAGCGGTCTCCGTCTCCGGAAAGCAGCAGCAAGGCCGCGATCGCGGTGAGGCCGATCATCGGACCGACACCTCCGCGGGCGATGGCGATTCCAGGACCGCTCCCTCCAGGTTGGCCTGGGAGAGATCGGCATCGGACAGCCTCGCGCCGCGCAAATTCGCCCGGCGGAGATCCGCTCCGCACAGCACGGCACCGGTGAGGTCGGCCCCTTCGAGGCAGGCTCCCTGCAAGTTGGCTCCGGTGAGATCGGCGCGCACGAGCGTGGCGTCCTGCAGGTGGGCGTCCTCGAGGTCGGCGCCGCAGAGGACGGCTTCCGTCAACCGCGCTTCGCGCAGACGGGCCGCCGAAAGCAGCGAGCCCTCGAAACGGGCTCCTTCCAGGTCGGCGCGGCGGAGATCCACGTCCTGGAGCATCGCGCGGCTCATGTCCTCTCCGGCCAGGTCGGCGGACTGCAGCGACTTGCCCTCGCGAGCGGCCACCTCCAGCGCCGGAACCAGGTCTTCATGGGACTGGAGGAGGATCCGTCCGGAATCGAATCCATGGACCACCGTTTTCCAGTGGCGGGAGTGGCGGGCCGGAACACCGGTGGCGTGGTCGAGTTCCGCTGGAGACAGGTCGGTCTCCTCCACCTCCACGCCGGTGAAGTCGGAACCTCCCAGCACCGCGCCCTCGAAGCGGACGTGCCTCAGGAGGGCGCCCTGGAATTCGGCGAGCATCAGGTTGGCGCCCCGGAAATCCGTGGAGATCATCCGCGCCTTCACGAGATCCACGTCGATCATGCGGGCGTCGCGGAAATTGGTTTCCAGGCAATCGGTCCGGTTGAGTCGGGCTTCGGAAAGGTCCGCGTTGGAGAAGTTCGCGCGCACCAACGTGGCGTCGTCCAGCACCGCCCCGGAAAGGGTCGCTCCTGTCAGGTCCGCGTCGGAGAGGTCCGCGCCTTCCAGGTTCGCCTTCTGCAGGTTCGCTCCGCGAAGGTCCGCCTTGTGCAGGTTGGCTCCGGAGAGGTCCGCGTGCTTGAGGTTGGCTCCCGCGAGAATGGCCTGGTCCAGGTCGACGTCTTCGAGGTTGGCCCCCCTCAGGTTGGCGTCCGAGAGGTCGGCTTGCCTGAGATTCGCGCATTCGAGGTCCGCCTTGCGCAGGTTCGCACCATGCAGCGGTGCCCTTTCCAGGCAGGCGTCCTGGAGGCGGCGCCCGTCCCTGACGCCCTGCTCGATGGCCCATCGGAGCTCCCCGGGCTCGGTGGGCAATTCGATCCGATGGGACTGTCCGTCCCTCTCATCCACAAGATGCCAGCGCGTCACGATTCCTCCGGTGGGTCGTTCGGAGCGGACCCGGGTCCCTCCGCTTCAAGGAAAGATTAGCCTAAACCTGGATCCATCGCGTCCTCGGCGAGGCGAGGTCGGTTCCGGCGGGACCCGGACTGGTGGGACCAATCCGGCATGTCAGAGCCTCCGCAAGGCTTCGCCGACCAGAAGGGACGTGTCGGCCCCTTCCATCGACTCCGCCGCCGCGGTCACGGCCGTCCGAGCCCGCAGGGGATCCACACCCAGTGCCTGGAGGGCGAGGATCGCGTCGTTCGAGGCGCTGGGAGGCCCGGCTGGAAGCACGGCCAGCCGGGCCGGCGACCCTTTGTGGGCTCCGGCGGATTTCCCCATGGCGTCGCGCAGATGGGCCACCAGGACTTCGGCCGTTTTTTTCCCCACTCCGGGGAGCCGGGTGAGGCGGGTCACATCCCCGCGGACGATCGCCGCGGCGAGTTCTCCGGGATCGATCTCCCCCAGGACCTTCAGGGCCACCTTGGGGCCGATGCCGGAAACGCTGGTCAGCGCCTGGAACATCCGCTTCTGCGTGTCCGAAGAGAATCCGACCAGTTGGAGCGCGTCCTCCCGCACCAGGAGATGGGTGTGGAGATGGATCTCCTGCCCGGGAGCGGGAGCCTCCATGCTCACGGACACGGGGACATCCACGGCCAGGCCCAGCGCTCCGATGTCCACCACCAGTCGCCCGTTTTCGCGCGCGTGGACCTTGCCCCGGACGAATTCGATCATCTGCTCCAATGTAGGTGAACGACCCGTGGCTCCGAGGGGCTACCTTTGCCCGTCCCTCATGGACCTGATGGAAGCCGCAATCTTGGAACTGCAGGAACGCATCGACCGACTGGATCGGTTGATCCGGGAGAGGGACGACGGGATCCGTGGCCTGGGCATCCGGTTGGCCCTGGGGCTCGCCCTGGAAATCCGCAAGGGCGTGGTCCCCGGGAGCGAAACGGGGGCGATCGTGAGCGGATGGGCCGAGCGCTTCGGACCGGCGGCCGTGGACGAGGCGGTCGTCCAAGCACGAGTCCTCCTGGCCGACCCCGCGCGCATGGCCACCGAGTTCCAGCGGCGCATGGACGAGAGGTCTCCGGAACCGCCCGATGCTTGAGGCCGTCGTGGACGTGGGCACCAATTCCGCCCTGCTCCTCGCGGCTTCCCGCGAAGACGGGAGGTGGAAGGCCAAGCTCCAGAGGGAATCGATCTGCCGCATCGGCAAGGGTTGGGAGCCGGGGCAGGATCTGTCCAAGGACGCGCTCGAACGGCTGGAAGCGAGCCTGCTCGGATTCCGCAGGGATCTGGCCCTGGTGGGAGGGCGCCTCCGCGCGGTGGGAATGACCGAGGCGGTGCGGAAGGCCGCGAATCCCGAAGCCGCGACGGAGATCGTCCGACGCGTCCTGGGGATCGTTCCCCGCGTCCTTTCCGGCGAGGAGGAAGGACGTCTGGTGCGCCGCGCCGTGTCCTCCCGCCATCCGGACGCGAAGAAGCTCGTGGTCCTGGATCTGGGCGGCGGGAGCCTGGAGATCGACAACGGGAAGCGGGTGGCGAGCATGCCCATCGGGGCCGTGCGCCTCTTCGAGGCCTTCCGCGAGACCACCCGCGAGGCCCTGCTCAAGCACGTCAAGCTGGCGTTCCGCGAGGCCCAGGTGAGGAAGCCCGCCTACGCCGGATGCGATCTCGTGGCCGTGGGCGGGACGGCGACCACCCTGGTGGCCTTGGAGCTCGCGATGTCCGAATACGACGGCACCCGGGTGGAAGGGCACGCCTTGACGGTGGAACTCGTGGACAAGTGGCTGGCGGAACTCGACAAGCTGCCCGTGAACCTGCGGACGCGGCTGCCGGGACTCTCGGCCGGTCGCGCCGAGATCCTCCCCTCCGGACTCGCCGTGCTCCGGTTCGCCCTGGAGCATCTGAAACCCGAAACCGCCGTGGTCTCCGACCTGGGTCTGCGGTGGGGGCTTCTGCTGGAAGCCGTGGGAGAACTCGCATGAGGATCAACCGGTACCTCGCGGCTTGCGGCTTGGGTTCGCGCCGAGCCGTGGAAGACCTGATCCGGGATGGCCGGGTGAAGGTGGACGGCGAACCCATCAGGAACCTGGGCGTCCAGGTCAGGGAGGAGACGGTGGTGGAGGTGGACGACGAACCTGTCTTCCCTCCGCACCAGGCGAGCGTGGTGCTGCTCAACAAACCGCCGAACGTCATGACCACGCGCATCGATCCGCAGGGTCGCAAGACCGTCTACCACCTCATGCCGGACTCCTTCCGCCGGCTGGCCTACGCCGGTCGGCTGGACTACCCTTCCCGCGGCCTGCTGGTGATGACCGACGACGGCGAGCTCCTCCACCGGCTCACCCACCCGCGCTGGGAACACCCCAAGCGCTACGAAGTGGAGCTGGACGGGCCCCTGGCCGAGAAGGACCTGGATCTCCTGCGCGCAGGCGGCATGGTGCTTCCCGACGAGCAGGATCCCCTGCGACCCGTGGAGATCGAGGCGAGGGGACGCTTCCTGACCCTGGTGCTCCGCGAGGGTCGGTACCGCCAGATCCGCCGCATGATGGAGGCGTTGGGACGGGATGTCCTGGACTTGTGCCGCACCGCAGTGGGAGAATGGACTCTCGAAGGACTGGAGGAAGGCCTTTGGAGAGAATTGTCCGACGCGGAAATCGACCCCATGCGGCGAAAACTGTCCTTGCCCTCGCGCTCGGACTGATCGGATCGGCGTTCGCCGACTTCGCCACACCCTTCGTTCCCGATCCCCGGGTGGAGGATGCCGGGAGCCTGCGCGCCTCCATCATCGACAACACCTTCCAGACCGATCCGGCCCAATCCGAACCCCAGATCCGGCACCCCTGGGCGCTCGACCTGGAGACGTCGGTCGCATCGCGCCTGTCCGTGGACGCGGCCCTTTCCGACGGCATCGGATTGGGGACCAAGGCGGCGCTGGTCCGCGAGGCCGACGGCCATTTCGACCTGTCGCTGGGATTCGACGAACTCCTGTACCCCACGGACCGCGACCTCTTCGGCGACGCGCGCAACACGGGCACGGCCACCACCGGGCGCGCCTGGCTCGCGGCCGCGCAGACCTGGGATTTCGTGAGGGCGCGCGCCGCGGTGAGCGCCGAACCTTCGTCCGCCAGCTTGCACGTGGTTCCCTACCTGGCCTTCGAGACGGCCTTCGACCTTCCCGTTTCCATCGGATGGGAGTCGCGTTGGGAGTCCACCATCTGGCGACAGGACATCGGGGCGAGCGTGGCCTGGCGCTCCTTCCACGTCGCGGGGGGGCTCACCGAGTTCCAGGCATGGATCCTGCGCGGGCTGAAACCCGGCTGGTTCCCGACCCCGCCGGTGGACGCGACCACGGGGATCGACAACCCGGGCTGGTGGGTCTCGGTCACCCTCGACATCCCCAACTTCTCGAAGGAGAAGCCCCAACCTCCCCCTCCCATCTCGGTGTCCTGTCCGGCGCCCGTGGTGGATTCCCAGGCGGTCCGGGCCGTCGCCGAGCTGTTCCAGGCCCGCTCCCTGCGGGAGGACGTGGCGGAACTCGCCGCGCGCTCCCGTTCCGACGCCGGCTCGGACCCGATGGCCATGTCCATCCTGCGTCGACGGATCCTGTCCGAAGGTCCGACCGCCCGAGCCCTCCTCTGGCGCATCTCCAGGGATCAGACGGCACCCTTGGACGAACGGGTTCAGGCCCTGGTCACCCTTTCCGACGGCATATCGATCTCGGACACCACCGCTCTGGAAGCGCTTTCCAGGGATCCGGCTCCGGCCCTTCGGCTGGAGTCCGCCGTGGATCTGGGCCACATCGGCACCGGACCGTCCTACCGGATCCTGGGTCGGCTCGCGCAGGACCCGGACGAGAGCGTGAGGGAGTCCGCCAAGTCGTTCCTCGTGGTGCCCGACAGGGCTTCTCCCGGGAAAAAGTAGGGTCCGGTTCCGTGGAAACGGCGTCGCTGTTCGCCGTGGATCGAGTCAGCGGGCCGAATCCGTCCCCACCTTGGCCGGGGATTCCTCCTCCTCCAGATCTTCCGACAGGTCTTCCAGATGCCAGCTCCCCTGGCGGATGTTCATGCGCTCGGAATCCAGCAGGCGCAGGAAATCGTCCACGCCCACGGGCTCGTTGCCGTTTCCGTGGATCAGGACGATGCTCCCCGGACGGGCCGCTTGGCGCTTGGCGAGCCACGCGTCGGAGCCGACCGGCAGAAGGCCGGTGGCCACGACCTGGCCGAAGATGGTCGAATCGTCCATGAGTCCCGGAAAACGGAAGAAGACGGAAGGGATGGCGCCGTGCCGGAGCATTTCGCGTTCCGCCCCCAGGATCTCGGCGCGAACGTCGGTCCCCGGCAGGAAGAGGAAATTCTTGTGGTCGGGAATTCCCCTGATGTACCTGTGGTGGTCGGTGTGGTTGATCCAGGTGGGATCGATCCGCCCCGAATCGACTTGGGTTTCCAGCCAGGCGAGATCTTCCGCGTGGTTTCGGATCCACGTGCCCGACAGGGAAAAGGACACGGGCACCGGCTTGTCGTCGTGACGGAAACTTTCCCAGACTCTCCGAACGATCCTGCGGTCCAACGGTTTGTGCGAAGGGCAGAGATCGACGGACAGCACGATGCCCCTCTCGCGGCCCAGGATGCGCGACATTCCCGCGGTCCGCCAACCGGAGTCGAGCTCCGCGCGACGCAGCTTTCCCCACGGGGTGGAATCCAGCACGCTCAAGGGCCGACCCGTCTCGATCCATCCGGAGGCTCGATGGAGCGAAGGTTCGAGGATCGTCGGGTCGATGGCGAGAAGCCACGGAAGGCCCACGGTGTCCGTGAACGTGCGCAGGCGCAGGAGCCGGACCCCGCTGGAATCGATCTCCCCCAGGGAGACGCGAAGGCCGTCTGCGGCGATGGGCCGGATCTGTCCGGACGTGGCCGCGACCCAGGCCCCGAGGACGAACCAAACGAAACGAGAGCAAGGCCTCAAGAATCAGGCTTCCAAGAGCCGAAATCCCCCAGGAAGACCACTTCGCGCTCCAACTCGACGCCGTTGTGCTCGCGGACCCTGCGGATGACCTCGCAGGAGAGGTTCCAGACGTCCTGCGCGGTGGCTCCGCCCAGGTTGACGGCGAACCCGGCGTGCTTCTCGGAGATGGCGGCATTCCCGACGCGGAAGCCCTTCAGTCCCGCCTCTTCCACCATCTTGGAAGCGTATCCGCCCGGGGGACGCTTGAACAGCGATCCCGCGTTGGGCAGGTTCAGGGGCTGCTTGTCGAGCCGGGCCTTCTGGGTCTCGCGCACGATCCGCTTCAAGTCTTCCGCGTCGCCGTGCTCCAGCGCCAATTCCGCGGACAGCACGATCTCGCTGCATCCCCGGAACGCCGAGGTCCGGTAGCCGAATCCGCATTCCTCGCGGGTCCTCTCGTGGATGGCGCCCTCGAGATCCATGGATCGCACCGAAACCGTCCGGTCGCCGAATTCCTGCCCGTAGGCCCCGGCGTTGATGGACACCGCGCCGCCCACCGTGCCCGGGATTCCCGCGAGGCGCTCGATCCCCGCCAGTCCCTTGCCCACGGCCTGCGCCACGAGATCCGTGAGGCGCGTGCCCGCGAAGACCGTGGCCCGCTCCTCGATCCAATCGACTCCCGAGAATCCGTTGGAGATGGCCACCACCGCGCCGGCCCATCCCTTGTCGGAAACCACGAGATTCGATCCGCGTCCCATCGCGAACAGCTCCAGACCCTTGGCGCGGACCCAGCGGAGAGCATCCGCGAGTTCCTGTTCGTTGGTGGGTTCCAGCAGGTACCGGACGTTCCCTCCCAACTGGAAGGTGGTGCGGCTCGCCATGGAGGCCCGTTCGTGGCAGGGACACGGGGGATTCCGGGTGGCCCTCACGAAAGGCGGCCGGCCCGGAAGTATTCGTTCTGGCGGGTGGAGGAGAGGACGGCGTGCCAGAGAGCCCCGTCGACATCGAGCTTCTTGCGCTCCGAGGTCGCGTAGGAGATGGGCACGTGGGTGAACACCCCGGCGGTGGATCCCACCACGATGTCGGTCCTTCCCGCCATGGCGGCGTGCGCGGCGTTCTCGGCGAGCTGGTAGCAGAAGATGGCGTCGGTGCCGCGGGCGGGGACGGAGCGGATGGAATAGCTGGGATCGAAGTACCGCAGGGCGATGTCCATGCCCAGCTGCTCGAAATGGTGACGGATCTTGTCCACCAGGAAGTCTCCGATGTCGTGCTTGAGCACGTTGCCTGAGGCGTCCTTCACCTCGGGGAGTCCCTTGAAGAGATCCTGGCCCGCCCCTTCCGCGATCACGAGCACGGCATGGGTCTTGCCGCGCTCGTAGCGCCGGCGCAGGGCTTCGAACAGTCCGTCCGGCCCCTCCAGGTGGAATTCCACCTCGGGGATCAGGCAGATGTTGACCACGGTGTTGGCCAATGTCGCGTAGGCCGCGATGAAGCCGGAGTCGCGCCCCATCAGCTTCACGATGGAGAGTCCGTTGGAGGCGCCGCGCGCCTCCACGTGGGCGCTGGAGATGATCTCCGCGGCCTTGTACACGGCGGTCTCGAACCCGAAGGTGCGGTCCACCAGGTTCAGGTCGTTGTCGATGGTCTTGGGGATCCCCACGACGGAGATGGGCAGGCGGCGCTTGGCCACCTCCTCCGCGATGGCGTGGGCTCCGCGAAGGGTGCCGTCTCCACCCACGCAGAACAGCACGTTGATGTTCAGGCGCTGGAGGGTGTCGACCATGGTGGTGGGGTCCTGGTTCCCGCGGCTGGAACCCAGAACCGTGCCGCCCTCTTCGTGGATGGTGTCCACGGCCTCGGGGGTCAGCGGCACGGGGGAGTGGCGGTATTTGGGATTGAGTCCGCGGTAGCCGTAGGGGATGCCGAACACGTGGCGGACGCCGTAGTCGAACCACAACACCTGGACAAGACCCTTGATGACGGCGTTGAGGCCCGGCGCGAGCCCGCCGCAGGTCACGATGGCCGCCCGCGTCCAGGCGGGATCGTGGAAGATCTTCTTCCTGGGTCCGGCCTTTTCCAGAGCTGGAGCGGGCACGCCGCGGGAGGCGAGGTCGCGGAGGATCTCCGCGTCGGAGGTGAGGCACACCTTCTGCCAGTCCTCCACGAAGCGCTGGCCCACCAGGGGGTTGTCGACCGTGCACTTTCCCAGCACCTTGCATCCAAGATCGTGGTCTTCCGGATTCTTCAGGATGTCTTCCAGCTTCACGAGTTCCCCCTGCGCCTTGCAGGGTAGCAAATACCACTGCCCTGGAGTGGTGCGCAAGGTGCGGAAGGGAGCCTTGCGAGAGGTCCCGGGCCGGAACGCGCCTTTTGGCGTTACCTTCCACGAATGGGATCCTGGTGTCCGCGATGGAGGAACGAGCCTTGAAGATCCACAGGTGGCTCGGGAGTCTCGCCATGTGCATGAACCCCTGCCTCGTCTCGGGTGCATCCCTGGACTGGATGGGACACACATGGACCGTGACCACCGGAGACATGGCGGGAAACAACACCGGCAGCGCATCCGATGTCGCGGTCGACAGCTCGGGATACCTGCACCTGCGGATTTCCCAGACCGCCGGAAAGTGGTACTGCGCCGAGCTCTTCTCCGACGACCCGATGGGCTTCGGAACCTACCAGTGGCAGATCGACGGTGCCATCGACCGGATGGACAGGAACATCGTCCTGGGCCTGTTCCCCTACGGCCCCCAAGCGGGGATCGGAGTCGACGGAACCAACGAGATCGACATCGAGTACTCCCGTTGGGGGAACGCCTCGTGGCCCGACGGCAACTACACGGTCTACCCGAATTCCGGCACCCAGGTCCGCGACACCACCTTCGAATTCGGGCTCGGCGGTTCCACCCTGGCGACGGCGACGTTGTCCTGGAGCCAGTCCAGCGTGAAGGAATGGACGCAGTCCGGACTCCGCGCCTTGGGCGACAGCGGCGGCATCCTGGGCCAGTGGGTGTACGCTCCGACCGACCCGGCGACGAACCTGCCCCAGCGCGCGATGCCCCTGGGGATGAATCTCTGGCTTTGCGACGGGTGCGGCGGAGCCCCCGGAGACGGGAATCGGGTCGAGGTCGTGATCCGCAAGTTCGTCCAGGTTCCAGCGGGTTCCAGCGCGATCCGAAACGAATCCCCCAGGAGCGCGGCGGCTGCACCGTCGTTCCAGTTCGTCGACGAGGGGGGTGTGGTTCACCTGGGGTCGGAAGCGGAATCAGAAGGGACGATGACGGTTCTTGACGTCACGGGTCGGGTTGCCGCCACCTCCACCTTCGCCAAAGGTGCCCGCAGCGCGATGGTTCCCGGTCTTCCTCGCGGCCTGTACTCGGTTCGGATCGAAACCACGCCGTGAGACGCCGGTTCCCGGGTGTTCTAATATTGGAAGCAATGCGGAAGAAGCGGATCTGCTCGCGACCCACTTCATCGCCACGCCAGTTCGGCGCCATGGGAGCCGTATTCCTTTCGCTGCTCGCCGGTCGTGCCATGGGCCAGCTTCCCGTCGCCGACACGCGGGTTTCCCCCGATTCATCCAAGGTGTCCCCCGTCGTGGCGGTCGCTCCAGCCAAGCCGCCCGTCGCGGCGGATTCCCTCCTTCCGGTTCGCCAGAAGCCGACTCCGAGGATATGGACCGCCGCGGTGCTCCCGTTCACGGGGAGTCTTCCACCTTCCGAACTGGCCGCCCTGTCCAACCGGTTCGAGAGTGAAATGATCGGGCAGGACAGCTTCCTGATCCTGGAGCGAAGGCGCATGGACCTGATCCTCAAGGAGCAGGGCTTCCAGCAGAGCGGCGCCTGCGCCGGATCGGATTGCGAAGTCGAGGTGGGTCAGCTCCTGGGCGTGCAGAAGGTGTTCATCGGCGAAGTTTCCAGAGTGGGTGGGACCACGACCCTGGACGTCCGGCGCGTGGACGTGGCCTCGGGGCGCGACGAGTTCGGGCATTCCCTGGACATCCGCGGCTCCACCGAAGATGTCCTGCGGCTGGGCTGCCGCGAGATGGCCCTGATCCAGAGCGGAGCGAAGGTTCCGGACAAGGATCGGTCGGTGCTGGTGGCGGAGCACAGGACTTCCATCTGGCCATGGGTGGCGGGTGGTGCTCTGCTGGCGGGTGGTGGCGCCACCGCGGCCATCCTGCTGGAGCGCGGTTCGTCCCGGAGTTCGGGCGGCCCCTCCGAGACCCAGGTCTGGGTGGGCTGGTGAGAGGGGGGGCGATGCGAGCGTTCGTACCGGCTTTCCTGCTGGCGCTGGGAGCCTTCTCCCTGTGCGCCTGCGACCGTTCGGAGATCGCGGGCGGTGGCGAACCCCGCTTCACGTCCGTGGCACCGCGCATCCTGACGCGAACCGGAGCGAACGCCGGGGAAGTGGATTCGGTCCTGATCACCGTGGTGGTCGACAACGTGGTCCGAGACACGACCTACCCCTACGGCCTGCACCGCGGGGCCATCGGGCACGTGCCGGTGGGTGCCACGTACGCCGTGTCCGTGACGGGCTTCAACAGCGTGGATGCGACCCCGACCCAGACCGCCGTGCAGGCCCGGCTGAACCTTTGGACCGGCTCCGATTCGGGGACCGCGAAGGCGATCGTCGACAGCGCCGAGGTGGCCGCCGACGCGCCTGTCGTCGTGGTCGACACCGCCGCGCCCCTGAAGTTCGGTCTGGACAGCGTCGTCGAGCGTTTCCGGGGAACCCAAGACACCGTGACCATCCCCACCACGGGGACTTCGTCCACCACGGTCCTGCGTTGGGCCCTGGACGCCCCGCCGACTTGGGACCTGGCCGCGCAAGTGCCCGCCGACGGACGGATCCCGGTGTCCCGCACCTGCCGCGTGGTGGTTCGGACCTTCCGCTCCATCGCGGGGATCTGGGTGGGATCCGGCACCGCCGAGACGCTTTCCGTCCACGTGACCCCTCCGGGCGCCGTGCTGCTCGCCTCCGCCGTCGATTCCGCCGCGAGGAACGCCACCTTGGACTGGGTCGCCGCCGCCGGAGCCCGCTACCTCCTCTACGCGACGACGGATTCCGTCCCCGACAGCCTCCTCTTCCGCCACCCCTACGGTTCCACGACCTCCGGTTCCGCGACCTTTCCGGGGCTGGCTCGATCGGTCCGCTACACCTTCGGGGTCCGGGCCGCCTGGGGTCCCGACAGCCTGCTGTCCGACACGGGCGCCGCCGCACGCGTGGTCCTCGCGGTTCCGGGAATCCTCCTCGACACGGCCACCGCGCTGGCGGGACTCTCGGTGGATTCCGGGATGCTGAGTCCTCCGTTCGACCCGAGCCGGATCGCCTACCAGGACACCATCTCGGCCTCCTTGGGCCGGATCGCGATCGTCCCGAAGGCCGCTTCCACGCTGGACACGATCAAGGTCGAAGGCGTGGTGGTCCGCTCGGGAGCGACGGACACGCTCGCGGTACCTCGGGACACTTCGTACACCTTGACCGTCTCCAGTCCGAACACGGGGACGGTCCGGTCCTACTCGCTGGCGGTGGTGCATCGCCACGCGCCGACGGGCCACGACACCGCCTTCGCCGTCGCCGAGAACAGCCAACCGGGAGCCGCGGTGGGAACCTTGCGCGCCTCCGGCGACACCACGGGCATGCGGTGGACGGTGGTGGGTGGCGACTCCCTGGGAGTGTTCACCACGGACGGTCCGAGGATCGTCGTCGATGGAGCGCTGAATTTCCGCACCCAGTCCAAGTACGTGCTCGCCGTCCAGTTGCGCAACGCCTGGGACCTTTGCGACACCGCCCACGTGAGCATCGCGGTGGTGGCCGTGAACCGCCCTCCCGCGATCCTGACTCCACCGGAGACCTTGGGCGTGGCGGAGAATGCCGCGGTCGGGACCGCTTTGGACACCCTCCAGGCCGTCGATCCCGACGGGGACGCCCTCGACTGGTCCATCGTCTCCGGAGACTCGGGAGCGGCCTTCGGCATCGATGCCAAGGGCATCCTCCGGGTGTCGGGCTCGCTGGACTACGCCGTGCGGCAGAGCTATCCGCTCCGGATCCAGGTCACCGACGGCCTGCTCAAGGACACCGTCGCCGTCCTCGTGAACGTGTCCTTCGTGACCTGCAAGGAGAAATTCGATTCCACCCAGTACTTCTGCGACCACCGGGACGGGCAACGGTATCGATACGTCATCCTGGGCAGCCAGACCTGGATGGCCCAGAATGTGAACTTCGCCGGAAATTCCACCGGCAACAGTTGGTGCTACAACGACTCCGCTTCCTATTGCGCCACCTACGGTCGGCTCTACGACTGGGCGGGTGCGATGGCCTTGGCCTCCTCCATGAACAACAACAACCAGTGGAACGGAGACACCGCCATCCACCGCCAGGGGGTCTGCCCTGCGGGGTGGCACGTGCCCACGTCCACGGAGTGGGACACGCTGGAAACCTGGGTCGACATCTCCAACGACAGCGCGATCAACAACGATGCCGGCTCCGACTTGGCTTCCAGCAGCCACTGGAACGCCAACACCGGTACCGATCGGTACGGCTTCACCGCCCTGCCCGCCGGA
>DATNIW010000120.1:0-9907 GCA_035604215.1 Fibrobacteria bacterium | reverse complement strand
GTCCTCGTCGACCTCCTCCAGGTCCTCGAAATTCCAGGGACAGCGGTCCAATCCAGCTTCAGAAAGATGCAGAAAGCCATGGGTCCGGCAGATCAGGGGTCGCCGATCGTAGATCCCGCAGGAACCGTCCGACGCGAGATGTCCACAGAGGGATTCGCCGGGATGCAAGAGGGACTCCAGGCCGGACTTGACTCCGCCTGCGCTTCGAGACGCCTTCGGCTCCTCAGCACGAGCGGAAGAAATCTCGTCCGTTCGTCCTGAGGATCTCGAAGGGCGGACGGTTGGATCCGCAGGAATGCTGGACAGAAACGCATATTCCACCGGAAACAGGGATTCGATGCGCCGGCAGCAGTGGTGGCACCCCTTGCGGCATCGGATTCCGCCCAGCGCCTCTTGCCGTTCGCACTTTTCGGCGACCGCCGAGTGGAGCCGTCCCAGATCGGAAAAATCCCAGCGGTTCTGGACCGGTTCGGCGAGGAATTCCGCCGCGGAAACGATCCGCAAACCGGTCAGATTTCCTTCTCCGGAAGCTGCCGACCCAGGTGGGCTTCCAGTTCCATGGCTTCGATCAGGTCGGATTGCGAGCGCACCACGGCCTTGAGGCGCACGAGGAAATTGGCGCGTTGCATCTCCAGCGTGGCGATGTCCTGCTGGAGGCGCGTGACGCGCTCCTTGAGGACTTCGCCCTCCTTCTCTGCCCGCGTATGGGCCTCGCGGACGATCAGCTCCGCTTCCTTCTCCGCGAGCCTCTTGGTCTCGTCCAACGATTTCTGCACCGTGACGGCAGCATCCTGGAGGTTCTGCTCGATCAAGCGGTAGTGCCCCAGGCGGCTCTCCGCCTCCTGGTTGCGTTCCTCGAGCGCGGCGACGGCGGCGTTCGCCTCCTCCAACGCACCGGCGACCTGGTCGAGGAAGCTCTGCACTTCGTCGGGGTCGCAACCGCGGAACCTGGTGCGGAATTCCTGCTTGCGGATGTCCAAAGGGGTGATGTTCAAGAGGAACCTCGCGAAAGGAGAAGACGAAGGACGAAGGTGAGCGCGGCCCCCATGGCCACGGCCACCCAAGGGGAAAAATCTATTCCCCATCCGCGCGGCAGGTGCCGGCGCACCTGGGAGAGCCAGGGCTCGGTCAGGGTTTCCAAGGCGCGGAAAAGGGTCGTCTCCGAACTCCAGCGCCGAAACGACAGTATTTGTCTTGCCAGCAGGGCGAAGACGCCGGCCGAACCGATCGCGGTCGCGAGCTCCGCCAGGAATCCGGACCCCCCGCTCAAGGAGAAGACCTTTCCCCGAAGACGGCCGTCCCCACGCGCAGGTGCGTCGCACCCTCGAGAATCGCCTCCTCCAGGTCCTGGGACATGCCCATCGAAAGCAGCCCCATCCCCGGTCTGCCCTCGCGGAACCCCTCCAGCAGGGTCCGGGCCCTGGCGAACACGGGGCGCGCGGCTTCGCGACCGCCGTCCAGAGGCGCCATGACCATGAATCCACGGAGGCGGGCATGACGAAATCCGTCCGCCATGGCGACGGCTTCGGGAATATCCTCCGGGGCGAACCCGTGCTTGGTCGGTTCTTCCGTCAGGTGCAGTTGCAGGAGGAACTCCGCACCGATGCCTTCCTCCCCGGCCACCCGCTCCACGGCTTCCAGGACCGGGAGGCTCGAGACGCCGTGCACGAGAGCGGTGATGGGCAGGATCTTGCGCACCTTGTTCTTCTGCAGGCTCCCGATGAAATGGAGGTTTGCCGAGGGCACAGGAAACTTCTCCAGCGCCTCCTGCACGTAGTTCTCGCCGAACTCGGAAAGACCCAGCGCGACGGCTTCGCCGATCTCCGCGGCGGAATGCCGCTTGGAGACCGCCACCAGCGTAACCTCGGCACGGTTCCTCCCCGCGATTCGGCATGCATCCTCGATGCGTCGTTCCACCATATGCAGGCGTTCCGCGAGAGTGTCCATTCAGGTCCTCGAGGAGACCAGTCCCAAGGTCCGCAGGGCGGCGAGATCCTGGGATACCACCGTGGGTTCGCAGGATCCCAGCGCCTCGGGCTCCAGGAGCGAAAGATCGGCGAGGTTGCCGGTGGGGATCCAGAGGCGCTGGAACCCCTCCCTTTCGCAGGCCAGGAATTTTTCCTCGATGTGGCCCACCGCGTGCACCTCGCCGGAAAGGCCCATCTCGCCCGTGAACCCGTAGCGCGCGTCGACGGCGACGCCCGACAAGTGGGAAGCCATCGCCACCAGGACGGGCCACCCGATGGACACGCCGTCCTTGGGCCCCTCGGGGCCGGAAACGTGGATGTGCCAGTCCAGTTCGCGCAGCGGGTCCACCTGGTAGCGCAGCTGCTGGGCCAGGGCCAGGCAGCGGCTGCGCGCCACTTGGGCGGCGATTTCGGCTTGGGGACCGGCTCCGGTGAGGGTGAGCCGCCCTTTTCCAGGACTCGCGAATGCTTCGATCCTGGCGATGGCCCCGCCGAGTGGGGAAACCACCGGTGAATGGACGCATCCGGGTGCCAGCCGGGGCGGGAGCGGATCCATCGGTCGCGCCTCCGGTCCCAGCACCGAAGTCACCCACTCCAGCCCGGCTCGAATTTGCGCGCCTTCCGCGTATTCCCGGGAACGACGTCGGCAAAGTCGTTGCAGCCGCTGCGTGGCACCCAGCACCCCAGCCTCGGAAAACCCACCGCGCAACAACGCATGCTGGATTTCGGGGGAAGTGAATTCGGCCGGATCCAGACCGTAGGACCGGGCCACCCGAGCCGTTTCCTGGAGGAGCAACCTGGCTTTCTCCGACGAGGACAGACTGCGGACACGGATCCGGGTCGTGCGCTGGGGCATCGACCTGGGGATTTTCCCGTCGCGACTGATCCAGACCACGATCCCCTTGCCGGAGGCGAGTTCTTCGTCGCCATCGGCGACCCGAACCTCCATCCTGCCGAGGAGGGCTTGGCTCAACGCGGCGGCAAGATTGCGCTTGCCCGACCCCGCCGGTCCTTGCAACAGGATGTGCAACACCGGCCCCAGGTCCAATTCCTCCTCGGGAGCCGAAGCGGCGGAAAGGAACGGACCGGAGGAAGCCGGGGATTCCCTGCCTTCGCGGAGACCGGACACCGCGGCCCGGGAAGCCACCAGATCCGCCAGATCCGAACGGGCTATCGCGTGGAAGGGATGCAAGTCCCCCAGGATTTCCGCAAGCCGGGGAATCATGCCCGGACGTTCACGCGGCGGTGGACCGGCGAACGCGTTGGGATTGGATCAACAATGGGGGAGCCTGTCGCAAGATGGTTTCGCGGGTCACGACCACCTTCTCCACGTCCTTCCAGTTGGGAGCCTCGAACATGGTGTCGGTCAGGGCGTTTTCCAGGACGGCTCGAAGGCCCCGGGCGCCGGTCTTGCGTGTGCGCGCGATCCGCACTGTCTCGCGCAGGGCGGCATCCTCGAACTCCAACTGCAACCCGTCCAGGGCGAACAGGTGCTGGTATTGGCGGACCAGGGCGTTCTTGGGTTCCGTGAGGATGCGGAGCAGGGCCTCGTCGTCCAGTTCCTGGAGCGCCACCAGCACAGGCAACCGCCCGACGAGTTCCGGAATGATCCCGTAGGTCACCAGGTCCTCCGGCTCGCACTGGCGCAGCAGGTCGGAGGTTTCCCTGGACCGCTTCGACAGGGGATCCGCAGACAGTCCGAGTTGGGTGGTGTTCACCCTGGAGGAGATGGTCTTTTCCAGGCCTTCGAAGGCGCCTCCGCACACGAACAGGATGTTGCGCGTGTCCATGTGGATCAGATTCTGCTCGGGGTGTTTCCTTCCTCCTTTGGGCGGAATCGCCGCGATGGTCCCCTCCAGGATCTTGAGCAAGGCCTGCTGGACCCCCTCGCCGGACACGTCCCGGGTGATGGAGGCGTTGGCTCCCTTGCGCGAGATCTTGTCGATCTCGTCCAGGTAGACGATGCCACGCTGGGCCGCTTCCACGTCGTAGTCTGCCGCCTGCAGGAGACGCACCAGGATGTTTTCCACGTCTTCGCCCACGTAGCCGGCCTCGGTGAGGATGGTGGCGTCCGCGATGGTGAAGGGAACGTTGAGGTGCCGGGCGATGGTCTGGGCCAGAAGCGTCTTGCCCGATCCTGTCGGACCCAGGAGCAGGATGTTGCTCTTGTCCACCTGGACGTCGGGGGGGAGGGCTCCCACCTTCCCGATGCGCTTGTAGTGGTTGTAGACGGCGACGGAAAGGGATTTCTTCGCGTGTTCCTGGCCGATGACGTATTCGTCGAGGTGGGCCTTGATCTGCGAAGGGGTGGGGAGCCTGGATTTGTCCGGTGTCGCGGAGGCCGGAAGCTTGGACTTGTCTTCGTGGAGGATCTCGTTGCACATCGCGATGCATTCGTCGCAGATGTTGACCCCCGGTCCGGTGACCATCCGGCCCACCTCCTCCGACGGCTTTCCGCAGAAGGAGCACTTCACCCGGCCGAGAGTCGGACCCCGCCGGTCCTTCACGGTCATTTTCCGGCGACCTTCCCGTCGTCCCGGCGGAGGATGCTGTCCACCAGTCCGTAATCGATCGCCTCCGTCGCGTTCATGTAGTTGTTGCGGTCGGTGTCCTTCTCCACCACGGACTTCTCCCGTCCGGTGTGGTGGGAAAGGATCTCGTTCAGCTGGCCCTTGATCTTGATGATTTCCTTCGCGGTGATGGAAATGTCCGTCGCCTGACCGGTGGCTCCGCCCATGGGCTGGTGGATCATGACGCGGCTGTGGGGCAGGATGAACCTCTTGCCCTTGGCGCCGGCGGCCAGGAGGATCGCCGCCATGCTCGCCGCGGACCCCACGCAGATCGTGGAGACGTCGCACTTGACGTGCTGCATGGTGTCGTAGATCGCGAGTCCCGCGGATACCAGGCCGCCCGGTGAATTGAGGTAGAAGACGATGTCCTTCTCGGGGTCTTCGTACTCCAGGAAGATCATCTGGGCGATCACGGCGTTGGCCACCGCGTCGTTGATCTCGGTCCCGATGAACACGATCCGCTCCTTCAGGAGGCGCGAATAGATGTCGTAGACCCGCTCTCCGCGGCCCGTGGTCTCGATGATCGTAGGCAGATACATTTGGAACGCTCCCGATGCGGTGTCGGGCCTACGCGGCCCCTTGTCAGACCAACATACCATCCGATCCCGCTCCCGTTCGGGAACGATCGGCCTCAAGCCTCCAGCAGCAGGTCCAGGGTCTTCTCGAACCGGATTCCTTCGCGGATCTCCATCAAGCGGCCGGACTTGCGGAGCTCCTCTCGGGCATCCTCCGGGGAGATGCCGGCCTGGTCGGCCATCTCCTTGATGCGGGCGTCCACCTCTTCCGTGGTCGCCTTGACGGCTTCCTTCTCGGCGATCCACTCCACCGCCCGCTGACGCCGGATCTGGCGTTCCGCCTCGGCGCCCAGGGAACGCACCAGTTCCGGCAACTCCGGAACCTGGGCACCCTGGCGGACCAGACGGTCGCGCTGCCATTCGACGAAGGCCTCGACCCTGGCGCGGGGCACCGCGAAGGGGTTGCGCGTCAACACGATGTCGACGGCCTCGTCCCGGGCCTTCTGGCGAGCTTCGCGGTCCGCGGCTTCGACGAGGTCCGAGCGAACGCGGTCCTGGAACTCCGCGAAGGACTTGAACGGGCCGAGCAGGCTCGCCCATTCGTCCGTGGGCTCGGGGAGGATGCGTTCGTAGACGCCTTCCACCACGACTTCGTAACGGGCCTTCTTTCCCGCCTGTTCGGCTTCCGCGTGGTCTGGGGGGAACTCGAAGTCTATGGAAAGATTCTGTCCGATCTCGACCCCGGTCAGGGCCTTGTCGACGGCGGGAATCCCCTTGCCCAGCTCGGCCTGGAACACCGGCGAGGATGCGGGCTTCTCCACTCCGTCCACCAACACCCTGAGGTATCGCGCGGTGACCAGGTCTCCTGTCCGCGAAGGGCGCTCCGGCTTCTGGATGCGGGCGGTCTGGAGCCGGATCTGCTCGACGCGCTGGTCGACGTCGGATTGGGCCACGGAGACCGCGGGAACCTTGACCCCCAACCCCTTGTAGTCCCTGAGCTCCAATACGGGATCCACTTCGAAGTGGAACTTGAGCTTGACATCTCCGCCCTCGGGGGCCTGCAGATCGGAAACGCTTCCCGGACCTGCGGGCAGGAGCTTGCGCTCGCTCAGCGCCTTGCGCACCGACGCGTCCACCAGTTCCTCGATGGCCTCGGCGCGGATGCTGGCGCCGAATCGCTTGCGCACGACGTCCTTGGGCAGCTTGCCCGGTCGGAAGCCCTGGAGGTTGATCTTCTTGCGGTAGGTTTCGATCTTGTCTTCCACCAGGGTGGAGAGATCGGATCCGGGGATCTCCAGGTCCAGTTCGCGCTCGGTGACGCTTCGTTCGGCCACGACGATGTTCACTCTTGTTGCTCCTTGAGGGTCTTTTGGACGAAGTCTAGGTGCGAGAAGGGGGAGTCGAACCCCCACACCTTGCGGTGCCAGATCCTAAGTCTGGTGCGTCTGCCAATTCCGCCATTCTCGCCGCTACCGGAACAGCCCAAGTTAATTCCCCGAACGCGCTCGGGTCGGTCGGGTGGGGTTAATCTCGACCCGTTCTGCTCGGGTGTGCCGAGAGGGCCCGTTCGATGCGCCTGTCCGGAACCAGCCACACGAAGGCGACAGCGACGTAGAGGGCACCGGACAGCCTAGTGTCCAGGAAGGCGATGGCGATGGCGCTGGAGTAGGCCACCACCGAGAAGATCTCCTTGCCGGAACGACCAACCGCCCTGGCGAGGACGGAATCCTTGCCGTGGTGCCGGATGAGCATCAAGGAGAGGATCGCGTAGGCCGAGCCCGCCCCCAACAGCACGATCCCGTAGCAGGCCACTGGAAAGGGCGCCCAGCCGGAGTGTCCCATCCAAGCGGTGACGAACGGGACCAGGGAGAGCCAGAACAGGAGGTGCTGGTTGGCCCACAGGATCCCGCCGGTGACCTGGCTCACCGCTTGGAGCATGTGGTGGTGGTTGTTCCAGTAGATCCCGATGAACACGAAGCTCAGCAAATAGCCCAGGAACTGGGGCGCCATCAGGCAAAGGGCCGCCGCGGTGGGCCTGTCCGGCATCCGGAAATCCAGCACCATGATGGTGATCAAGATCGCGATCACCCCGTCGCTGAAGGCTTCCATCCGGCCTTTGTTCACCTTCCCGCCCCCGCCCGACGCGTGGAATGGAATGTTGGAGATCGCCCGACGTTCATCCTTCGGACCTCGGCTTCGGCAGGCGCTCCAGGGTCTTGGCGATGGTGAGCAGAGTGCGCAGGTCGCGCCTCTCGAAGCGACCGCGGGAAAGGGACCTGCGAGCGGCCATCCGGAAGCTTTCGGGATCCCCCGCGTAGGGACGGAATCCCGTACGCTCCATCAAGCCTTCCAGCTTTCCCAGGAGGAGATCGAACTCGGAGAAGGTGGGGAGGGAACCGCCCGGCTCCATGAATGCGGAAGCTGTTTCGGGGACACCTGGAGGGAGGGCCTGGCTCCAGCCCTTGGCGGCGCGCCAGCATTCCTGCAAGGTCAAAAGCACCGCTTGGGAAAGATTGAGGGAAGGCTGGTCGACTTCCGTGGGGAGTCGCAAAAGGCGCGTGCATCGACCCAGCTCGACGTCCGTGAGGCCGCGCGACTCCGGACCGAACACCAGGGCGCAACCTCCGCTCCGGGAAGCCTCGGCCAACTCCGGCACCAGCGCATGGGGCATCTCCAGAGGGGGGAGCTTCCCTTTGCGGACGCGATTCGCGGTTCCCACCGCGAAGACATGGGTGGAGAGGGCCTCCTCGAGATCGGCACAGAACCGGATCCGATCCAGGATCTCTTCCGCCCCATGGGCCGTGGCCCGCGCGGCTCCGTCCTGAAGAAGCGCGGGACTTCCCACGATGCAGATCCTTTCGACTCCGAAGTTGCGTCCGGCCCTGGCCACCGAACCCACGTTTCGCGGTGTTTCGGGACGGACCAGCACGATTTCCAGGCTGGAGAGGATCATCGCTTCACAGAAACGCCACTGGCAGATGCAGCAATGCCCAGCCGAAGTAGCGGAGAAACGCCTGGCGGCGGACCGATCTGGCCTGCATCCCGAAGTAGAATCCCTTGGCCACGGTGTTGGACAACATGGCCATCAGGATGGCGACGATCAGGATCCGCTCCACGTTGGAGTTCCGTACCGCGGAGAGGATGAATGGATCGATGTCCACGACCCCCACCACCAGCGCGAGGAGCACCAGCCCGGAACCACCCAGGAAGGTGCGTACCATGGATGTCGCGACGGAAAACAAGGTGAACAATGCGGCGAATCCGAGCGCCGGCAGGATCTCGAATGGATTCTGGATGTTGGCTCCCCCTTCCCCCTGGGGAGAGGAGGCGCTGGGGACCGTCGCCGCGAGGAAGATCCCGATCGCGCACATCGCCCCCAACCGCCACGAAAGCACCAACCCGAAATCGGGATGGACGAGCCAGACCAGGACCAGGATCCGGACATACATGACGGAACTGGCGAGAATCGCCGCTTGCAGCGCGGCACCGGACTTTTCCGGTTCGCCCGCGGCGAGACGGCCCATGGCCACGGATACCGCCGTGCTGGAGACGATCCCCCCCACCAGACCGGATACCCAAAGCCCCATGCGTCCACCCAGCTTGCGGATCAGGAAGTAGCCCACGAATCCGATCGAAGACACCATCACCACGATCTTCCAGGTGCGGGCGGGATTGATCTGCCAAGCCGTGAACTCCCGGTCCGGCAGCATGGGGAGCACGATGCAGGTCACCAGCAGGAACTTGACCACGGCCAGGAATTCGGCCCTGTCCAGCCTGACCACGTTCCGCTCGATCTCCGCCTTCTCGGTGAGGACCAGGGTGCCCAGGACCGCGGCGGCGGCGGGGATCCACACCTCGGAAACCACGCAAAGAGCACCGATGGCGAATGAAATCAATACGGAAAGCTCGCTGGTCCATCCCTTCGGCCCGTCGGAGGTCCGCTTCCAGTAGGAGACGATCTGGACCGCTCCGACCAACCCCAGGCCGACCGCGATCGGGGCCATCAGGCCGGATTTGTGGAGTTCCGCCAGAAGGAACCCGAAGAGGGAGGTCAGGACATGCGTCCGGACCCCCACGGCGTGGGGGTTTCCCGAGGCCTTGGTTCTCTCGCGTTCCAGTCCCACCAGGGCGGACAACGCGAGCGCCAGCAGAAATCGCACCTGATCGGACCAGACGATGGGCATCATCCCGGAATTCTACCTCCGACGACCCCGATCCCGTCGGTCAAATCCTGCGCGCCTGGATCCCCTGACGGAAAAGGGCCGCCTGGACCTTGTCGCGGTGGTCCCCTTGGATCTCCACCGATCCCTCCTTCACGGTTCCCCCGCTGCCGCAGGCTTGGCGAAGGACCTTTCCGAGATCCTCCAGGTCCTTCTCCGAAAGGGGCAGACCGGTGACCAGGGTCACGCCCTTGCCGTTCCTGCCCGAAGTCTCCAGGGACACGCAGGGCCCCTTGGGCAGATGCTTCCGGACGGGAGCGGAGGGGGATTGTCCCGGGGTCCGCGAGCGCGAGGAACCCATCGCACCCTTCTGGGGAAGCTTTCCCCGGAAGGAAGGATCGGTGGACCAGACCAGATCGTCGGACATGTCCGGAAACCTAACCGCCGTCCGTCCGAACCGGCGGCAGGCCGTCCAGATGCCGCAGGAGGCGCGCCGTGCAGGCGTCCATGTCCAACGCCGCGTGGAGGTGACGGAAATCGTCTTGCTTCCAGCGGTCGGGTGCGGACAGGACCCGCTGCAACTCCACGGCCAGGGATTCGACGTCGTCGGAGCGGAACAGGTGGCCGCAGCCCAAGCTCTCCTGGAAATCCCGGAAGAAGGGGATGTCGGAGGCGAGGTAGGGAACGCCGTGGGC
>DATNIW010000119.1:0-5225 GCA_035604215.1 Fibrobacteria bacterium | reverse complement strand
CCATGGCGGCGTTTTCCTCCGGCGTGAAGGACGCGTTGATGGTGCTCCACACGTGCAGCGCCAGGGTCCGGGTGTCGCCCAGGTTGGTCATGCGGCTCGCGACCTTCAGCGAATCCAGGACCGTCCAGGCGGATTCCTGGTTGGCGACCGTGAACGAAAGCACGGCGCCGTGGTTGCGGCCCCCGAACAGCGCCTTGGATCGCTCGTGGAAGGGGCTGGACTCCAATCCCGGGTAGAGCACGGATCGTACCGCGGGATGGGTGGAAAGGAATTTCGCCAGCGCCATGGCGTTGTCGCAGTGGCGGTCGAAGCGCAGCTGGAGGGTGTCGATCCCGGAAGAATGGATCCAGGCCGTATGCGGCGAGAGGGTCCCTCCCAGATCGCGGAGGATCCGGTTTCGCAGGTAGGCCAGGAAGGCCATGGGTCCGGCCTTGGCGATCCACGGCGCGAGGTGGGCGTGGGGGGCGTTGCGCCACTTGTAGGCCCCGGTGTCGGTGACGGCGCCGCCCACGGCGCGACCGTGCCCGTCGATCCATTTGGTGGTCGAATACACCAGGAGGGCGATCCCGAGTTTTTTCCCTTCCAGGTGGGCGGGCATGCAAGTGTTGTCCACCACCAGGGGCGCGTTGATCTCCTTGGCGAGGGCGGCCCAGCCTTCCAGGTCGGCCACCCCGATGGCGGGATTGGAGACGGACTCCACGTAGAGCGCCCGGGTGCGATCGTCCACCGCCGCGCGCACGGCGGACAGGTCCATGCCGTCCACCAGCTTCACGCGGATGCCCATCCGGGGGAAGAATTCCTGGAACAGCGACCAGGTCCCGCCAAACAGGCTGGAGGAGGCCACCAGGGTGTCGCCGTGGGACAGAAGACCCAGGAGGGCCCCGGAAACCGCTGCCATGCCGGTGGAGAACGCCACCGTCCCGATCCCGCCTTCCAGGCTGCTCAGGCGCAACTCGAAGGCGGTCAGGGTGGGATTGGTGATGCGGCTGTAGACGTGGCCGAATTCCGTACCGGCGAACACCTCGGCGAGTCGTTTGGAGTCCGGGTAGGCGAAGGCCGAGGACAGGTGGACGGGAAACTGGGTGGCGCCAGTCTCCGGATCCAAGGTCCGTCCTCCGTGGACGTTCTTCGTTTCCAGGCGCATCAGATGCCCTCTCCGCCCGGCAACTGGGCTTCCAGGAAGATGCCGTTCGCGGTCAGAAGGGATTGGATCCTCGCGATGGATTCGTCCACGGACAATTGATGCGCGGGCAGTTCCAGGTCGGGAGCGGAAGGCGGCTCCCAGGGCGCCGACACTCCGGTGAACTGATCGATCTCCCCGGACCGCGCCCGGGCGTACAGCCCCTTGGGGTCGCGCTTCTCGCAGATCTCCAGCGGAGTGGAGACGTGGACCTCCAGGAAATCCTTCTCGCCCACGATGCCGCGCACCCGGGCGCGGTCGGCCAGGGTGGGGGAGATGAACGTTGCCAGCACCAGGTGGCCGGTGTCCACGAACAGTTTTGCCACCTCCGCGGCGCGGCGCAGGTTCTCGGAGCGTGCCGTGGGATCGAAGCCCAGGTCGCTGTTGAGTCCATGGCGGAGATTGTCTCCGTCCTGGAGGAAGACGGTGCGCCCTTCCAGGAACAGGATCTTCTCCAGGGCCTTGGCGATGGTGCTCTTCCCGCTGCCGGAGAGCCCCGTGAACCAGAGGACCGCTCCGCGGTGTCCCTGGCGGTGCTCGCGCGTGGCCCGCGTGACTTCCGATTCGGACCAGACCACGTCGGAACTGGTGCGGGGTTGGTTTGGGGCGATCATGCCCGCGGCCACCGTGGCGTTGGTTTCCGGGTCGATCAGGATGAAGCAGCCGGTGTCGCGGTAGGCCGGATACGGGTCCAGGAGGATGGGCTGCTGGGCCTGGATGCGCACGCGACCGATGTCGTTGAGGCCCAGGTTGGCGGCCGGGATGTCTTCCAGCGTCTTGATGTCGGTGCGGTAGACCACCCGGGTCAGGCGGCCACGCACGGTGCGGCTGCCCTGCTGGATCAGGTAGGGGCGTGTCAGGGCCAGGGGCTGCTCGCTCATCCACACAACGTTCGCCTCGAAGTCGCGGGAACGGGTCGGAGCGTCCCCGGCGCGGACCAGGATGTCGCCGCGCGAGATGTCCACCTCGTCCTGGAGGGTGATGGCCAGGGACTTGGGGAACCCGGCGCTTTGCAGGTCGCCGTCGAAGGTGTGCAGTTGCCGCACGCGGGAGCGACGGCCCGATGCCACCACCTCCACCTCGTCACCCACCGCGATGGACCCCGAGGCGATCCGCCCCGCGAAGCCGCGGAAGGTGAGGTCGGGCCGGATCACGTACTGGACGGGAAAACGGAAACGCGAGGCCTCGTGGTCCCGGGGCACGGGCACCGTCTCCAGGTGCTCCAGCAGCGTGGGACCCTGGTACCAGGGCGTCTCTTCGGCGCGATCCACCACGTTCCCGCCCAGGAGGGCGGACAGGGGGATGAACACGGGATCCGCGATCCCGAGCTTCTGCGCCAGGTCCAGGTAGTCTTGACGGATTTTGTCGAACACCTCACGGGACCACTCCACCAGGTCCATCTTGTTGATGGCCACGCAGACGTGGGGGATGCCCAGCAGGGCCGAGATCGCGCTGTGGCGGCGGCTCTGGTCCAGGACGCCCTTGCGGGCGTCGATCAGGATGATGGCGAGGTCCGCGGTGCTCGCTCCGGTGGCCATGTTCCTGGTGTACTGCTCGTGTCCCGGCGTGTCCGCGATGATGAACTTGCGCCGCGGGGTCGCGAAGTACCGGTACGCCACGTCGATGGTGATGCCCTGTTCCCTCTCGGCGCGCAGGCCGTCGGTCAGGAGCGACAGGTCGATGCCCGTGGCCAGCCTCTGCTTGGAGGCGCGGGTCACGGCCTCCAACTGGTCCTCGAAGATCCCCTTGGAATCGTACAGGAGCCTTCCGATGAGCGTGGATTTGCCGTCATCCACGGACCCGGCGGTGGAGAATCGGAGCAGGTCCATCAGAAATACCCTTCCTTCTTGCGGTCTTCCATCGCGGCTTCCGAGGCCTTGTCGTCCACGCGCGATCCGCGTTCGGTGACGCGGCTCGCGGCCGTCTCCTCGATGATGTCCCAGGCGTCCGCGCAGGGGCTTTCCACGCAGCCCGTGCAGGTCATGTCGCCCACGGTGCGAAAGCGCACGACACGGCGTTCCACCGTTTCGCCCGGTCTCGGGTTGAGGAGTTCGGAGATGGGGATCCACTGGTCCCGCCACACCACGTCGCGCTCGTGGGCGTAGTAGATGGAGGGGATCTCCAGCTTTTCCTTGGCGATGTACATCCAGATGTCGAGCTCGGTCCAGTTGGAGATGGGGAACACGCGGATGTGCTCGCCCGGATGGATGCGGGCGTTGTACAGGTTCCACAGTTCCGGGCGCTGGTTCTTGGGGTCCCACTGGCCGTGGGAGTCGCGGAAGCTGAAGATGCGCTCCTTGGCCCGCGCCTTCTCCTCGTCGCGGCGGGCTCCGCCGAAGAGCGCGTCGAACTTGAATTCCGCGATGGTGTCCAGGAGCGTGGTGATCTGCATCCGGTTGCGGGAATTGTCCTGACCCGCCTTCTCCACGATGCGCCCCGTCCGCAGGGATTCCTCCACCGAGCGGACGATCAGGGTCTCGCCCAACTGGGCCGCGCGCTTGTCGCGAAACGAGATCACCTCGGGGAAGTTGTGCCCGGTGTCCACATGGACCAGCGGGAACGGAAAGCGCCCGGGACGGAAGGCCTTTTCCGCCAGGCGCAGCATCACGATGCTGTCCTTGCCGCCGGAGAACAGGAAGGCGGGCCGCTCGAAGGAGCCCGCGACCTCGCGGAAGATGTGCATGCTCTCCGACTCCAGGGCGTCCAAGTGCTCCAGGTGGTCTTCGATGGAACGGTTTCCGGGGGTGGTGCTCATGGCATCCTCGCGTCGCGTCCCGTGTTGGGTCCTTGGAGCGGCGCTCTTGTTGGGGGTTGTGGTGGCCATCAGATCTCCGTGTGGATCCCGCATTCGGACTTGCCCCGGCCCTTCCAGCGGCCGGAGCGCTCGCCCTCGTCGGCGTCGGCCCGTTCCGTGAGCGGGCGGTCCCCGATGCTCGGGTATCCCTGGTCGTGCAGCGGATTGTAGGGGAGATTCCTGGACAGGAGATGTCCCCACACCTCCTTGCGGGTCCACTTCGCCAAGGGGTTCGCCTTGACGCGGCCCCCGGAAAGCTCCAGGAGGGGCAGTTCCCCGCGATCGCCGCCCTGGTCTCGCCTGCGCGCCGAGATCCAGGATCGGGCTCCCGTCTCCGCAAGGGCCCGGCGCATGGGTTCCACCTTGGTCACCGCCTGGTAGAGGTCCAGGTCGCGGTCCCAGAGGGCGGGGCCGTGGCGATCCACGAATCCCATTTCCGAATCCAGGCCTTCGGGCCGGTAGACGCGCAGGTCCAGGTCGAAGAGCGTCCGCGCCTTCGCCGCGAGTTCCAGGGTTTCGGGAAAGTGCCACAGCGTGTCCACGAAGATCACGGGCGGACGGAGACCCAATTCGTGGAGCATGTCCAACAGGACGATCCCTCCGGGTTGGAAGGAGGTCGTGACCACCACGCCGGGAAGGTTCCCGACGCACCAGGACAGGATTTGGCGCGGATCCAGGACCTCCAGTTCGGCGGACCGGGCGGCGAGCCAGGCCTTGTCGGGGATCTCCCCGGAGGGGACCGGTGGGTTGGCGGCGGGCATCAGATCTGGTACTCCAGGTCCGCGGGGCGTCGGCGCGCCGCGTCGTCGAGCAGGTCGGCGAGGGTGGTGTGCTCGGAGACGTCGTCCATGGCCGCCTTGCAGCGCTCCAGGAAGGCGTCGATGGCATCCTCCTGGGGCGAGTGGTGGGAGTTGGACTTGGAGGAGGAATCCCCCTCCAGCAATCGGAGCACGTCGCCGAGGGTCAATTGGCGCGGAGGGACCGACAGGACGTAGCCACCTTCCTTCCCCCTCTGGCCGTGGATCCAGCCCGCACCCTTGAGGGCGATGGCGATCTGTTCCAGGAACTTGAACGGAAGGTTGTAGGTTTCCGCGATCTCTCGCAACTGGATGGGAGCACGCGAGACCCTGCCTCGATCGGCCAGGGCCAGCAGGAGCTGGAGAGCGTAGATCGTCTTGGTGGTGACCTTCATCGCCCTGACAATATAACCCTATCATTCATATCAAACCAATAGGAAATCTGTTTGCTCGG
>DATNIW010000118.1:0-17309 GCA_035604215.1 Fibrobacteria bacterium | reverse complement strand
GAAAGCGATGATGTCGCGGATGGAGTCGATCTCCAACAGCAGCATCACCATGCGGTCCAGCCCGAAGGCCAGGCCCCCGTGCGGCGGGGCGCCGAACTTGAGGGCGTCGAGCAGGAAACCGAACTTGGCCTTGGCTTCCTCTTCCCCGATCCCCAAGGCGCGGAAGACCCGCTCCTGGACCTCGGGGGAATGGATGCGGATGGAACCACCGCCCATCTCCACGCCGTTCAGGACCAGGTCGTAGCTCTGGCTGCGGACGTTTCCCGGATCGGACTCGATCTTGTCCAATTCCTCCGCATAGGGCGCGGTGAACGGATGGTGGACGCTATAGAACCGGTTGGTCTCGTCGTCCCATTCGAACATGGGGGCCGAATGCACCCACAGGAACTCCCACTGGCCCTTCTGCGCGAGCTTCAGGATCTCGGTGCCCAGCTTCACCCGCAGGGCGCCCAACACGTTCTCCACGCCCTTCTTCTTGTCGGCCCCGAAGAACAGCAGGTCGCCGTCCCGGGCGTCCACCTGCTCCGCGAGCACCGCGCGAACTTCCGGGGAGATGTTCTTGGCCGCGGGTCCGTTCCATTCGCCGTTCTGGATCTTGATCCAGGCCAGTCCCTTGGCGCCGAGCTTGCGGACATAATCCGTCAGCTTGTCCAGATCGTTCCTGGTGATCTTGTCGGCGGCGCCCTTGGCGTTGATGAGCCGCACCACGCCGCCGGAGGTGGCGGGTCCCTGGAAGACGACGAAGCCGCAGGTCTTGGCCCATTCGGTGACGTCCTGGATTTCCAGGCCGTAACGCAGGTCGGGCTTGTCGGATCCGTACCGGGTCATCGCCGTGGCGAAGTCCATGTGCGGGATCTCGGCGACAATCTCCAGCTCCAGCAGGTCCTTCCAGACCTTGCGCACGCAGCCCTCGGCCATGTCCATGATGTCCTTCATCTCGATGAAGGACATCTCCACGTCGATCTGGGTGAATTCGGGCTGGCGGTCGGCGCGCAGGTCCTCGTCGCGGAAGCACTTGGCGATCTGCATGTAGCGGTCGTACCCCGCCACCATCAGGAGTTGCTTGAAGAGCTGGGGCGACTGCGGCAGCGCATAGAAGGAGCCGGGGTAGATGCGGCTGGGCACCAGGTAGTCGCGGGCACCTTCGGGAGTCGATTTGCCCAGGATGGGCGTCTCGATGTCCAGGAATCCCTGCTCGTCGAAGTAGTCGCGGACCGACTTCGAAACCCGGTGGCGGGCGATGATCTGCTTCTGGACCGCGGGGCGGCGCAGGTCCAGGTAGCGGTACTGGAGCCGCAGTTCCTCGTTGACCTTCACGTGCTCCGAGATCTCGAAGGGAGGGGTCTCGGCCTTGTTCAGGACCACCAGGGCGGTGGCGAAGACCTCGATTTCCCCGGTGGGCAGCTTGGCGTTGATCTGGCCGCCGCGCGAGCGCACCTCTCCCGTCACCTCCACCACCCATTCGTGGCGGAGCTTGTCGGCGAGAGCGTGGACGGTTTCGCCGCAGATGTCCGGATCGAAGGTCACCTGGGTCACGCCCCAGCGGTCGCGAAGGTCGATGAAGATCAGGTGCTCGCCGTGGTCGCGGTAGTTCTGGACCCAACCCGTCAGCGTGACGGTGGATCCCACATGGGAAGCGCGCAGCTCCCCGTCGTTGTGCGTGCGGTTCATAGGGCGGGAAATGTAGGTCCTCGGACCTCCATCGCCGGCGGAGCGAACCTCACCTCTTGATCCACTCCTTGTGGATTTCCGGGATGTCGTCCAGGAGTCGAACGGTCACGGGACTGGTGGGCTTGAGGATCACGTCGTCGGGGGTGCCGGCGTCCACGATCTTCCCCTCGTGCATGATGAACAGGCGGTCGGACACGTAGTAGGCCAGGCCGATGTCGTGGGTCACGAACACGATGGTCATGGAGAGCTCGACCTTGAGCTTCATGAGGTAGTCCAGGATGTTGGCCCGTACGCAGGCGTCCACCATGGAGGTGGGCTCGTCGGCGATCAGCACCTTGGGCCGCAGGGCGAAGATGCGGGCCAGCAGCATGCGCTGCATCTGGCCCCCGGAAAGCTCGAACGGGTACTTGCCCTCGATGTCCTTGGGCGCGACGTTCACGGCCAGCAGGCCCGCGTCCACGCGGTCGTCGATCTCCGACTTGGACGGCTTGTCCTTCAGGATGTGGAAGGCCGCCTTGAGCTGGGCGCGGATGGTGAAGAACTGGTTGAAGCAGCTGAAGGGATCCTGGAACACGGCCTGGACCTCGTTCCAGTGGCTGCGCTGGTCCGTGATCTCGTGCCCTTCGTACAGGAATTGTCCGGAAGTCGGCTTGTACAGTCCGAGCATGATCTTGGCGAGCACGCTCTTGCCGCAGCCGGACCCTCCCACGATGGAGACGATCTCGCCGTCGGCGATGTCGAAGCCGACGCCGTCCACCGCGCGAACGAGCTTCTTCCCGCTTCCGAAGACGCGCACGACGTCGCGGGCGGAGAAGATGGGGGTTTCACTCGGCATAGTCGCACCTCACCAGACGGTCGGCAAACATCCGGAGTTCCTGCTTGTTCTGACGGCATTCGGGCCGCGCCACCGGGCAGCGGGCGGCGAACCGGCATCCGACGATCGCTTCGGCCAGGGACGGGGGAGCACCCTCGATGGCCACGGGCTTGCGGCTCTTCTGTCCGGGTTCCGCGGAGAGCATCGCCCCCATGAGCGCCTGGGTGTAGGGATGCTTCGGGGAGAACACGATCTGCTCGGCCGTCCCCTTCTCCACGAACTCGCCCGCGTACATGATGGCGATGTTGTCGGCCACGTGGCGCAACAGCGGCAGCTCGTGGGTGATGAAGATCATGCTCTTGAAGATGCCCGCGTCCAGGAGGTCGAAGATCATCTTGATCACGATCTTCTGGGTGGACACGTCCAAGGCCGAGGTGGGCTCGTCGGCGATCACCATCTCCGGGTTCAGGAGGGTGGAGATCCCGATCACGGAACGCTGCCGCTCCCCCGCGGTGAGCTGCACGGGGTAGGCGTTCAGGATCCGCTTCGCTTCGGCGCCGAAGAACAGTTCGAACCGTTCGCCGAGCCTGTCGTAGGCCTTCTTGCGGTCGGCCTTCTCGTGGGCCACGATCACGTCCGCGGCGATGTCCTTGACCTTGCGGGTGGGGTTCAGGGCGTTGAACGCCCCCTGCGGGATCATGGAGACCCTGCGCGAGAGGACGTGTTCCCGGATGTCCTGCGGCGTGCGGTTCATCAGCGACTCGCCGCCCACCTTCACCTCGCCCGAGGTGGGATGGAGGGGCGGGATGAACAGACCCATGAGGCCGTTGACGAGCGTGGACTTCCCGCAGCCCGATTCGCCGGCGATCCCCAGGATCTCTCCCTGCTTCATCTCGAAGGAGACGTCGGTCACCGCGTGGATCTTCTCCCCGAAGCGCGTCAAGTAGTGCAGGCTGAGGTGTTCGACCTCGAATGTCGGATTGGACATCGGAGCGCTCCTACTTGCGGAGGCGGGGGTTGAAGACCCCCTCCATCGAGGTATTGATGAGGTACAGCGCGAAGACGATCATGGTGATGAGGACGGTGGAGGGGATGAAGGCCCACCAGACGCCGTCGCCCAGGGCGCCGTTCGACTTCGCGTCGTTGAGGATGACGCCCAGGGACTGGGTGTCCAGGGGTCCCAGACCGATCATGGAGATGGCCGCTTCCGAGAGGATGCCGGAGGCGATCTGCAGGATGAACACCATGAACACGTAGGACAGGAGGTAGGGCAGGATGTGCTTCACCAGGATGGCCAACGTCCCGTCGCCGTTGATGCGCGCCAGCCAGATGTGGTCCCTGCTCTTGAGGGCCGAAGACTGCGCCCGGACGGCGCGCGCCGACCAGGTCCAGGTGGTGGCCCCGATGATGAGTCCGATGAGCGTGAGCGAGCGCCCGTCCTTGAAGGAGGCGCTGATGAGGATCAGCACCACGAAGGACGGGATCACGATGAACAGGTTGGTCAGCATGTTCAGGAGGTCGTCGATCCATCCCCCCTTGAACCCGCCGTAGATGCCCAGCAGGGTCCCCACCGCGGTGGCGATGATGCCCGCGAGGAATCCCACGTACAGCGACGAACGCAGGCCCATGATCAGGAGCGAGATGTAGTCCCTGCCCAGGTTGTCGGTGCCCAGCCAGTGTCCCATGCCCGGCGCCGCGTACTGCTCGCCCACGCGGTCCAGGGTGACCGAGTAGAAGAGCGGCGCGAGCAAGGCCACCAGGATGGTTCCGAAGAAGAGGCCGGCGCCGATCACGAACATCGGGGACTTCAGGAGGTTCTTGAGGAGCTTCATCTCAGTTGCCTCCCATCTGGAGTCCCGCCTTGACGCGCGGATCGAGGAACCCGATCATGATGTCCACCGTGAAGTTGGCGATCAGGACGCAGGTGGTGATGATCAGCGTGACGCCTTGGATCATGGGGTAGTCGTTGTTCTGGATGGCCGAGAGCATCGCCATTCCCAGTCCCGGATACGAGAAGATCATTTCGGTGATCAGGGCCCCGCCGATCATGGTGCCCAGGGAGAGGGCGAGGCCGGTGAGCTGCGGAAGCATCGCGTTGCGGAACAGGTAGATCAGCACCCGGCTTTCCTTGATCCCCAGCCACTTCGCGTACTTGATGTAGTCGGTGCCCAGTTCGTAGATGCCCATGGAGCGCATCCCGATGGCCTGGCCGCCCGCGAGGATCAGGAAGATGGAGAAGAAGGGCAGCACGTAGTGGTAGGCCACCGACCCGAAGAACTCGAAGGAGAAGCTCGGGATGATCTCGTCGGCGTAGCCCCCCATGGCGGGGAACCACCCGAGGACCACGGCGAAGTAGTACACCAGGAGCATGCCGAAGACGAAGAAGGGAATGGAACTGATCAGCAGGGCGACGGGAAAGAAGACCCGGTCGAACATCCCTCTCCGGTAGGCGGCGAGCGCCCCGAGCACGTTCCCCACGATCCATCCGAACACGATGGTGGGAAGCTGCAGGGCGATGGTCCAGGGCACCGCCTGCACGATCACGTCCAGCACCTTCTTCGGGTACTTCTGGAAGGAGGTCCCCAGGTCTCCCGAGAGGCTCATCTTCACGTAGGTGAAGAACTGGTCCAGGGACGACGCCTTGATCGGCTTGATCAGGGTGTCGGGCTTGGACACCGAAGCCTGCTTGGAGGCGTCCCAGACCTTCACCATGCGGATGGTGGTGTCGCGACGGATGTTCCCATGCCCGTCCAGCTTCACCAGCCCGAATTCCTTCAGGTAGGACTCTTCCTTCTCCCTGGCGGCCTGGGCGCTGAGCCCGCCGGTCGACTTCGCGAGGATGATGTCCACGGGATTGGACGTTCCCAGGCGGGGAAGGAAGAAGTTGATGGTCACCGCCACCAGGAAGGTGAGCAGGTACCATCCGGCCCTCTGCAGGATGAATCGAGCTGTCGGATGCTGTCTGAGCATGGAAACCCTTCGGAAAACGGCCCGGACGCTTATTCGACCGGCTTGAGCTGCCAGAGGATCTTCGTGCTGGCGCCCACCCAGGGCAGGAGCGGCGGCGCGTAGGGATCCTTGGAGGTGGGCCAGTTGGTCCAGGCCGACGTGCTGAACTCGTAGAACTGCTCGGGCAGGTACACCAGCGGGATCACGGGCTGGTCGTCGAGGAAGATGTCGTTCAGCTCCGTGTAGGCCTTCTTGAGGGCGATGGAATCCGTCGTGATCGGGATCACCTTCAGCAGGCTGTCGACCTTGGGGTTGTAGTCCTTGGACTTCGGGCTGTTGTAGCGCCCCTGGTTCTCGTTCATCTTGTTGTCGCCACCCACGGGAACCCAGTTGCGCGAGCTCATCGTGGCCTCGAAGCGCGACCAGGGGAGCGACGGGGTGACGGCCGCGGCGGGCTTGTCCATGAGGATGTCGAAGTCGCCCGAAGGCTTGGCCGGCCAGTAGAGCCCGGCGTCGACGAATCCCTCGCGCACGTCGATGCCCGCATCCCGCATCGCCTTGACGGCGATGTTCACCATGGCTTCCCAGTCCGACCACCCGGCCGGCGATTTGATGGACAGGGTGGGCAGCTTGTTTCCGGCCTTGTCGGTGGTGTAGTCCAGCGACCCGTCGGCCTTGAACACGGCCTTGTAGCCCGCATCGGCCAGGATCTTCTTGGCGGACTCGAGGCCCGGCTTCACGGCGTGCTTCGCCGCCTCGGCCTCGTCGAAGTACTTGCCCTCCTGGCCGAACGGCAGGATCAGCCCCGGCTTGATGTCGTTGGCATAGCCGGAGACCGCGAGCTCCTTGATGTCGGCGTAGTTGATGGCGGCCGCCATGGCGCGCCGGAAGTTCCTGTCGTTGAGAGGGGCCTTGGTGGTGTTGACCACCAGGAGCGGAATGGCGCCGGGCACGTAGTAGGGCGCGGCGTCGTACCAGGTTCCCACGCCGTCCTTGAACTTCTGCCAGATGCGCGGGATGAACGTCTGCGAGGCGTCCAGGTCGCCCTTCTGGAGGGCGATCGCGAACGCGTCGTTGCTCTTGAAGATGGGGTGGATGATGTACTTGGGCGCCGGGAGCTTGCCATCGTGCAGGGCGGCGTTCCCCCAGTAGTCGTCGCGGCGTTGGAGCACGATCTTCTCGTTGGAGTAGTGCGCCAGGGTGTAGGGCCCGGACACCACGGGCGCGCTGTCCAGCTTCAGCTTCTTGACGGCGCCCAGATCGTTGTTGTTTGCGGCGATGAGAGGTTCGAAGACGTGGGCCGGAACGATGCGGATGGCCTGGAGGAGGTCGAGGATCACCAGCGGGTTGTCGCGTCCCTTCTTGTCGACGAGGAACGACAGGCGCTCGGTCTTGGCGCCCTTCACGTCCACCGTCTTCACGTCGATCCTGGAGATGAACTCCACCGCGAAGGCCGTGGCGGCATCCTTGTACCGGCGACCCAGGTCGAAGACGAACTTCACGTCGTCGGAGGTGACGGGCTTGCCGTCGCTCCATTTCGCGGCCGGGTTGATGTCGACGACGATGCTGTCGTTGTCCTTGGACACCAGGTTGCCCAGATCGGGCTCCACCTGGCCGGTCAGCGAGTTGTAGGAGAGCAGAGGCTCGTACATCAGGTTGAATCGGTCGCCGACGGGCCACGCCGCCTGCCAGCTCTCGGCGAGGGGGTTGAACGAGGTGGGATCGCCCCACTGGGATCCGGCGAGGTAGAGGGTCTGGTCGCGGGGGAACTCGTCGGTCCCGCTCGAGTGCCTATGGCCCTTGCATCCCGTGAGAAGAAGTGCGGAGAGTGCCACGGGGAGACCGAGCACGGACATCTTGGATACTCGCATGATTCCCTCGCATCTGGTGTCGTAGAAACGGCGTCGATCGCGCTTGCGAACCCACGGGTCGCAACGACCCGGGAGCCGGAAATATAAACCCGACCGCCGAGTATAGAATGGAGCACTTCGGCGACCCGGACCTCGCACCGGGGGAGCAAGCCAAGAAATGAAGCGGGGCGGGATACTCCCGCCCCGCTGGACCCCCGGGGGGCCCCGTTCCAAATCCCCCGAGAGCGCCTCGGTGGATAGGACGGGGCGAAAGAGGAGTCAATTCCCGAGCGTCGCGAAATTCTTTTCGCCGCGCCGGAGGAGCGACTGCGCGGGAAAGGTCAGGACAACTTGGGGGTTCCTTCGAACACGATCTTCCAGGTCCCGTCTTCCAGCTTCCAGTACTGCCGTTTGCGCATCTGGTTGGAAAGGTTGTTGGACTGGTAGTCCTGGTCGAAGTCCACCACAGCGAGATTCAGCTCGCCCGGCACCATCATGATGGAAAGGTGGGTGCATCCGACCTTGATCCAGGTCTTGCCCTGGGCGACACGGCGCTTTTCCTTCTCCCAGCTCTGCAGATCCTGGTCTCCGCTGCGGAATTCCTCGGAATAATGGGAGAGGTATCGGTCCACCTCGTTGGATGCCCAATCGCTTTTCCAGGAGTCCACGGCATGTTCCAGGGACTGGCGCACGGAGTCGATCTCGTCCCTGCCCACCCATGCCACGGAATCCGACACCACGACTTCGGTCTTTCCGGTCTGGAACAGCGGCTGGATGGATTGCAGGTCTTCGTTGGGCAGCACGACGCAGCCGTTGGAGGTCCGAGGAGGCCTCGAATAGGTGCTCAGGGGCGTTCCGTGGATCCAGATGCCGTGGCCGTGCCGACCCTCGCGGACGTCCCATTCGTTCGGATAGTTGAGGGGGAACGCCACTTTTCCGTAGTAGGGATCCACATGGTCGATGCGTCCGGCCAGGGTGTAGACCCCCAGGGGCGTGCGCTGGTCGCCTTCTGTCTGCTTGTCGGTGCCGTTGCGCCCGATGGAGACGTAGTGGTCTCCGTCCAGCTTCCATTCCCCTGCCTCCTGCCGGAACACATAGAGCCGGCTGGCGCGGGAATCCACCACGAGGACCGCTTCCGCGTCCGACGGGGGAAGGAGCAGGTTGCGAGGGATCAGGTCCTGGGGCGGGCCCTGGGCGTAGCGCCGAAGACGGGCTCGGGCCTCGTCGCGCAAGCCTCCCGCACGGGGGTCCGTGGACCGGGGGCCGGCGAACCGGTCGAGCTTGCCGGTCTGGGCCAGGAGGATGTCCCCGCGCACCAGCTGGGCGAGCCGGAAGTCGGGCTGGCGGCGTACCAGAGTGTCCGAGCGGGCCAAGGCGAGGTCGAGTCGTTCGGCGCGGATCGCGTCCAAGGTCCGGACCAGGAGCGACTCGGCCGAATCCGGCGCGGTGGCTCCCGTGTGGTGGTCCGAGGCCAGCACCCAACTCACGCAGCATAGGCCCGTGAAGAACATGGCGCGCTTGAAGGGTCTTCGCATTACCGAGCTTCCTTTTCCTCTTCGATCTTCCACTCCCCTTGGGAAATTGTCAACCCGATCCGCTTTTTGGATGTCAATCGGACGCCCTGCGTCTGGTACACCTGGCGGTAGACCACCTCGGCCCGATCGGGGCCGGAGCGGTGGACGAGGGGCGCCACCACCTCCACCTTGATCCAGGCCGGTGTCTGGATCCTGTCCCGTCTCTGCTCCTCCCACTCCTGCCGCGACAATCCGGCCGGGTGGTAGTTCTTCCCGTACGAGGCGAGGTAGGCCTCCACGTCGCGATCGGACCAGGCCTTCGCCCAGGCCTTCACCGCCTGGACCGGGTCGGATCGGGAGCCTTCGACAGCACCCCCGCGCCTAGGAGGGATCGGAGACCGGACCGCGGGAGCCGACGATCTCGCCGCGGGCGTGGCGGAGGCCACGACCGCCGCGGCCGTCACCGGGCGTGCGGACTCCAGACGGGCGATCTCCCTGTCCCTGTCGGCGAGGGAATCGCGCAGCGCCCGAACCTCCCTGGCATCCAGGCTCGCCGACGCCAGCGCCAGTCGCAGGCTGTCCGTTTCCCCGGAGCGATCGGTGGTTCCCGAGGTGGGAGGACCCGTGCGTTGCTCCAGGACCAGCGGCTCGAGTCGGGACGGAGTTCCAAAGGCGCTGTCGTAGGCCATCCGCGCCTGCCGGGAGCAGATCTTCTCCAGGTTGCGCGAAAGGACCGCCACGTCGGGACGGACGACCAAGGCGTGCTCCAGGGAGATCCTCGCTCCGTCCAGATCGCCGAGGTCCGCTTGGAGCGATGCCTGGTCGTTCCAGGCCTCGAGGTTCGAGGAATCCTCCGCCGTCAACCCTCGCAGGATGTCCAGCGCCTCGGTCTTCCTGCCGCTTCGCGCCAGATCCAACGCGCCCTGGAGCGTGCCTTTCGCGGCGGGGCCTCCATGCGCGGAGGCGACGAAAACGACCATGGCGAAGGAAAGCCATGCGAACGATACAGACTTCATCGCGCCCGTCCTGGTCCAGATCATGTGCAGAATGCCGAAAAATGGCAATTCAACCTAGTTTCCGCACGGCACGGCGAAAATCCTCGAACGAAGGCCACAGGGGGGGCCGAGCCCGCAGCGGGTCTCCCTGGAGCGCACCCGGGTTCGGGTCAGATCGCCGCGTCCTCGATCAGGGGAAGGGCTCGGTTCAGCAGGTGGCGGGCAAGCCCCTTGTCGGGACCCTGGAAATGGCTCAGGAGCCAGTCCTTCAGGAAATAGATCTCGTTCATGGAGACCACGGTGCGCCCGTCCTGCACCGATCGGCGCAGCTCCCTGATCTGGTCGAGGAGCCGTTCGTGTTCGCCGGAATGGGCCATCACGCCGGGATATTCGGTGGCCGCCATGAACTTCTCCTCGGTGGAGAAGTGGAATTGCGTGTAATCGACGACCTCGTCCAGGGCCTCGGCGATCGACTCGTTCCCGCGTCCCGAACGCAGCAGGTCGTAGATCCCGTTGATCAGCTCGATCAGTCGCAGATGCTGGCTGTCGATTTCCTCCACCTGGGTGAGGTACTCATCCTTCCAGATCAAGAGCGACATCCTCGATCACCTCCCGCGGATCAGGAGTTCCAGATCCGCCATGGGATAAATATAGGACCCGGAACTCCAGAACATATGGAATTCAACCGGATCGAAACCTCCGACTTGTGCGGACCACGCCGCACATCTCGGGCTGAAGCCCTCGCTCGTCAACGCCCTGCGGGCGTTCCGGTGTCGAAATCGGTCACGAGCCGAACGGCGAGGTTGGGCAGCGAGGATTCCAGTCCGAGTGAGCTGGAAACCACGCCTCGAATTGCTCGATCACTCCTCCGTGACCACCCTGCGCGACTGCCGCTTGCGTTCGTTCTCGTCGAGGTAGAGCTTGCGGATGCGGATGGATTCCGGGGTCATCTCGACGATCTCGTCGGTGTTGATCCAGGTGATCGCCTCTTCCAGGGTCAGCATCTTGGGCGGGGTCAGCACGATGTTGTCGTCGGTGGCCGTGGTCCGCATGTTGGTGAGCTTCTTGCCCTTGACGATGTTCACGATGAGATCGTCTTCGCGGCAATGCTCGCCCAGGATCATCCCCGCGTAGGTGGCGGTGCCGGGCTGCAGGAACATGATGCCCCGGTCCTGCAGGTTGAACAAGGCGAACCCGGTGGCGTCGCCGTCCTCCTTGGAGATCAGCGCGCCTTCCTTGCGCTCGGAGATCTCGCCCTTGAGCGGCTCGTACCCCTTGAACAGGGTCTGCATCACCGCGTAGCCGCGCGTGAGCGAAAGCAGCTTGGAGCGCAGGCCGATCAGGCCGCGCGAGGGGATGTGGTAGACGACGTTGGTGGCGTTGCCGTGGGTCTCCATGTGGACCATGTCGCCGCGGCGCTTGCCCAGCTCCTCGATGACGGGTCCCTGGTGCTCTGCGGGAACGTCCACCGTGAAGATCTCGACGGGCTCGCAGACCACGCCGTCGATCTCCTTCAGGATCACCTGGGGGCGGCCCACCGCGAACTCGTAGCCTTCGCGCCGCATCTTCTCGATGAGGATGGACAGGTGCAGCACGCCGCGACCCGAGACCAGGAACTTGGCCGGGTCGATCTGCTGCTGCACGTGCAGGGCCACGTCGCCCAACTGCTCGCGGCGCAGGCGGTCGCCGATCTGGGTGGAGGTCACGAAACGACCTTCCTTGCCGCAGAAGGGCGAGTCGTTGACCTGGAAGATCATGCTGATGGTGGGAGGGTCCACCGTGATGCGCGGCTGGATGTTGGGACGTTCCGGATCGGTGATGGTGTCGCCGAGCTGGAAGTCCTGGACACCGGCCAGTTCGATGATCTGCCCCGGCCCCGCGTCCGGGAACTCGGTCAGCTTCAGGCCCATGTAGGCGTAGATCTTGGTGATGCGGGTCTTCTTGAGCGTCCCGTCGGGCTGGGAGAGCGCCACGGTCTGGTTGACCTTGATGGTGCCTTCCTTGATGCGCCCGATGGCCAGCCGGCCCAGGAACTCCGAGTAGTCCAGGCTGGAGATGAGCATGGACAACGGGGCCTTGAAGTCGCCGGTGGGGGCGGGGATCTTTTCGATGATCATGTCGAACAGCGGCGTGAGGTCGGTGTCCTCCTGCTCCATCTCGCGGCGGCAGGTGCCATTGCGGGCCGCGGCGTAGATGTGGGGGAAGTCGAGCTGCTGGTCGTTGGCGTGCAGTTCGATGAACAGCTGGAAGACCTTGTCGAGCGTTCCATGCGGATCGCAACCGGGACGGTCGATCTTGTTGATGACCACGATGGGCTGCAGCTTCAGTTCCAAGGCCTTCTGCAGCACGAACCGCGTCTGGGCCATGGGGCCGTCGAAGGCGTCCACCACCAGCAGGACGCCGTCCACGGTGGAGAGCACGCGTTCCACCTGGCCGCCGAAGTCGGCGTGTCCGGGCGTGTCAACGATGTTGACGAAGTTGCCCTTCCAGAGGATGGACGTGTTCTTGGAGAGGATCGTGATGCCGCGCTCGCGCTCCAAGTCGTTGTTGTCCATCACCCGCTCGGCCACTTCCTGGTTTTCCCGGAAGGCGCCTCCCTGGCGAAGAAGCTGGTCGACCAGGGTGGTTTTCCCGTGGTCGACGTGGGCTATGATGGCGACATTTCTGATTTTGCTGGATTCGATCATTGCGGGGGCCAAAGTAGAAGCTTGTAGGGTCAACAGGCCATATCGGTGCGATTCAGCGACATTTCGTCCAGAAAAGGCCGATTCTTGCTCATGGCTCGATCCGGAAGACCGGACGCTCTCCCATTGCCGGAATCTCGTGGATCTGGACCGCATCGACCTGCGCGGAAACCGGCCCCCGGCGCAGTTCCCTCCCGAACTCGGCCAAGGCGGCTTCGGACCCTTCCGCCTCCCCTTCCACCTTGCCGTCCCAGCGGTTGCGGACCCATCCGGAAACGCCCAAGCTCCGGGCGCGCTCCAGGGTGAAGTAGCGGAATCCCACCCCCTGCACGTCGCCGGACACGAGAAATCGGATGCGTGGCATGCTATTCGCCTTCGTTCATCAGCCAACGGGGCAGGTAGGCATGCAGGATACCCTTGCGCTTGGGAGCGATCCTGTCCATGCTCAGGACGGTCTTGGGGTAGTTGTCCTGGATCCGTTCCAGGGAGGCGTATTCGCGTTCCAAGGTGGCTGGATCGCCCAGTTGGTACGCCACCTGGTAGTAGGCCGTCTCGCCTCGCCTTTCCGCGACGAAATCCACTTCCAGCTCGCCGATCTTGCCCACATGCACCTGGAAGCCGCGACGGCGAAGCTCCAGGCACACCGCATTCTCCAGCATTCCCGAAATGGCCGTGGTCTGGAATCCCCGGCGGGCCGTGCGGAGACCCAGGTCGCCTGCGAAGTACTTCTCGTTGCGCTCCAGGAGCCGCTTCCCCTTGAGGTCGTAGCGCTGGACCCGGATGAGCGCGAAGGCGGATTCCAAGGCCCTCATGTACTCCTGCACCGTTTCCTGGGAAGCCGAGCTCCGTTGGTTCTTCATGAAGTCGCTGATGCTCTTCGCGGTGGAGAACTGGCCGAGGTTGTCCAACAGGAACGTGTACACGTCCTCCAGCAGCCGGATGTTCCGGATCTGGAATCTCGCCACGACGTCGCGCAGCACCACTGTGTTCTGGATCGCATCCAGATACTGTCGCCACGGCTGCTCCGACCACGAGATCTGATGGATTCCAGGAAAGGAGCCCCAGCGCAGATAGTGCCAGAAGCGATCCTCGTTTCCCTCCGGAAGCGGCGTGCCGTAATGCTCCGCGAAGGCCAGATATTCCGGGAAGGACAGGCCTTGCACCGCGATCTCGATGTACCGCCCCGCCAGGTTGGTCGCGTGGTCGGAACTCAGCATGTGCGCATTCGAGCCGGTCGCGTAGACGTCCCACCCTTTCTTCAGGAGGGCCGCCACCGCCTTCTGCCAAGCCGGGATTTCCTGCGCCTCGTCCAGGAACAGCACACCGGGTTCCCCCTCGACGCGCTCCAGGCAATGCCGGAACAATGCCTGGTCGGAGTCCAGGAACGGGAATTCCAGGCTCTCCATGTCGATGCCCACGATCCTGCCACGCCATTCCCCCTGCGCCTCGAACCGTTCCCGCAGCAAGGTCAGGAGCCCGCTCTTGCCCACCCGGCGAAGTCCCGTGAACACCTTCGCCAACGGCTTGCCCACGAAAGGTTGAACCAAGGCTTCGTATTGGGGTCGGCGAATCATTAGATAGAATATAATCGAATTAATTAAGTCTTTTGGTGTTTATTTCAGTTATGAACGATGTTTATTGGGGCGCGGTGCGGTGCTCACGCCTGATCCGTCGGATCGGGATCGGGGTCCCGGCTTTGCGCAACACCCCATCGGCTTTCGATCAGGGCCCGGCCGGGATCTCCGGTTCCACCAGGTGCGCGAGCTGTACCAGGGATTCCTGCCAGCCGAGGTAGCAGAATTCCACGGGGATGGCGTCGGGCAGGTTCTCCTGCACCACCTTCAATTCGGTCCCGCACAGCACCGGTCGCAGATCGACGGTCACCTCGACCACACCGGGGAGGTTGGGATCGTCGAACCGGTGGTCGTAGCGGATCCGCTGGTTCGGGACCAGCTCCAGGTAGGTGCCCCCGAAGCTGTGGCCCAAGCCATTCCCGAAGCTGGTGAAGGACATCTTGTAGGATCCGCCCACTTTCGCGTCCATTTCGTGCACGGTCGCGGTGAAGCCGTAGGGCGGAAGCCACTGGGCGAAGGCGGCAGGTTCCAGGAAGGCGCGGTACACCTTCTCGGGACTGGACTTGAAGACGCGGTGCAATCGTACGGTGTTTCCCATCGTGGAGGCTCCTGGGCGAAAGGGGTGTCCCGGGAAAGTACACGGGAATTCGAGACGGCGTCCAGAACTCCTGGCGGGGTCGGGGGCTGGGGGAAAGTCGGCGCTTCATTTCCCAATTTGGGAAAACGATGGTATATTCATCGGCGGTGAGGATCATCGCGAGAAAGACCTTGCTCGACCATTGGAGCCGTGCAGGTCGGGAAGATTCCGAGCAGCCGTTGCGGGCTTGGTTCTCCGAGGTCGAGGCGGCGCACTGGGCGAGGCCTTCGGATCTCAAGGCTCAGTTCCTGAACGCGAGCATCCTCCGAGACGGAAGATCCGTCTTCAACATCGCAGGCAACAAGTACAGGTTGGTCGCCTGGATCAACTACCCCCACGGGGTCCTCTACATCCGGTTCGTCGGCACCCATGCGGAGTACGACCGCATCAACGCCCAGGAGATCTGACATGGACATCAAGCCTGTCCGCAACATCCGGGACCACAAGCTCGCCCTGAAGGCGATCGAAGCCCTCATGACGGCCCGGAAGGGGACCCCGGAGGGCGACCGTCTGGAGATCCTTTCCACGCTCGTGGAGGACTGGGAAAGGCGGCACCAACCCATCCTGCCTCCCGACCCGATCGAGGCGATCCGCTTCCGGATGGAGCAACAAGGCCTGACGCCCGCCGACCTCGCTCCCCTCCTGGGAGGCACCAACCGCGTATCGGAAGTCCTGCATCGCAAGCGCTCCCTGACGATCACGATGATCCGGAACCTGCATCGGACCCTGCACATCCCTTCGGAAGTGCTGGTCGGATAGGGCGGCAATTCCGGCGAAAACCGATGCCTGCGGGCAGGAAGGAACTCCCGGCATGAGCACCAGTCCATCCACCATCGAACAGATCCTGTCGCATCTCTCGGACGACGGGGCCGTGACCGCCCGGAAGATGTTCGGGGAATACGGACTGTTCCGGGACGGAAAGATGGTGGCCCTGGTGTGCGACGACATCCTCTACCTGAAGCCCACGGCCTCGGGCCTCGCCCTCTTGGGCGAGCACGAGGAGGGGCCGCCCTATCCCGGTGCAAAACCCTGCGCGATCGTGCCCGAGCGTTTCACGGTGCGCGCCCGCAAGCTGGACGAGCTGTTTCGCGTCACCGCGAGGGAGCTGCCGGCGCCGAAGGCGAAGAAAGCGAAGGCGCGGAAGGAATAGAGGCGAGATCGCCCCGTGCGTTCCGAGAGGTTCGGGCATTCGCCAGCCCCGGCAAGTTGGAGGTATCTTCCTTCCAATGTCCAGGGCTTCCAGAATCCACGGCGAGACCACCCCCAATGAATTGGAAAAGTTGGTTCCGCAACTTGCCAGGAAGGTGACGGGTCGGGCGTTCTCCATCGCCGCGGCTTCGACTCTGGGAGCGACGGTGGTCCAGGACGGCTGGATCTGCGAGATCCGCAACGGCGAGGTCGTTCGGAAAATCGGACCCGCACCGCGACCGACCAAGGTTCGGCGGGGGCAGATTTACTCGTTGTGAAATCCCCGACCCCGCGCGTCCGTCTCTTCGCGGGTCCAAATGGCTCGGGAAAGAGCACGCTGAGGGCGCTGTTCTCCGATGATGGCGGACTTCCGAGCCGTCTGCTCGGAGTCTACCTCAATCCCGACGAGATCGAAGAGCGCTGGAAACGAGACGGGGGGATCGATCTCGATGCCATAGGGATCAAACCAGACTTGGCAGAACTGCGTCTGCACTTGTCTCGACACCCGTTGGTGAACCGGGAAGGACGCAGCACTTCGTTGGAAACTCTGGGGTTGCGCGGGAGCGTTCTGCTTTCCGGAGAGATGGTCGTCGATTCCTATCTGGCATCGGCCCTGGTCGAGTATCTCCGCAGCCGGCTTCTGGCGTCCGGAAGAGATTTCTCCTTCGAGTCCGTCATGTCGTCGAAGGACAAGGTCCTGTTCATGCAGGAAGCGAAAGCCGCAGGCTTCAGGACCTACCTGTACTTCGTGGCGACCAATGCTCCATCGATCAACGTGGCGCGAGTACGGTCCCGCCAAGCGGCAGGCGGACATGGTGTTCCCGAAGACAAGATCGCAAGTCGCTACATTCGTTCCCTGGACTTGCTGCTACCTGCGATGAAGGTCGTGGATCGGGCCTACATCTTCGACAACTCCGGCAGGGAATCCGTCTGGATCGCCGAGGTCTCCAACGGGCGACTGGAGACCAAGGTTTCCCGGATACCCCGATGGTTCCGCACCTGTGTCCTGGATCGTCTGCCTCCAGCCGAGCGCATCACCCCAGGAATCCCGCGACCCAGCTGAAGACCGCCTCTGTGGCAGACGATCTCGACGTCGACTCCATGAACGCCGTGGAGGACTTGCTCCTCGACATCAGGAACAAGGCTTCCTTCCATCTACCTTGCCTCCATGCTCGTGCTCCACACCACAGAACGGGTTCGCACCAAGTGAATCACTTTCAAGTGTCCGAAGGTGGATCACTTTGAGGTGTCCGCTGACAGCGCAAGACTTTCTGCGGCGGTCTCCAACCGGTGCCTTGAAACTGGACGTGTTCCCCGACAAGGCGTTGGCGCGGGTGCTGGCGGAGCTCCGCAGGTTTGAATGATCGGCTGCGCCGGGCCCGTCGTTGTTTTTGCACCTGCCGTGAGGGCTTGTACTTCCGTACCGGTTTCCG
>DATNIW010000117.1:0-7761 GCA_035604215.1 Fibrobacteria bacterium | reverse complement strand
GCGAGTTCGGCCAGCAGGCGGAATTGTTCCCTGGTCTCCCAGTGGACCTTGGTGGAGATCTTGGTGCGCTCCAGCCTGTCGATGGACTTGTAGGCGTTCTCCAGGGCGTCGCGATCCAGCGCCCGCCAGAAATGTCCTCCGGAGATCCTGGCGATTTCCGAGAGGTCCTTCGCGTTCATGTCGGACTGCACCTGTCCGTGCTGGACTGACCCATCCGGCAGCTTGAAGTCCTGCACGAATGTGCCCTCGGTGCCCAGTCCGATGGTGTAGATCCGGATCCCCAGGGCGGCCAGGGCGCGGGCCGCCGAGATGGGATCCACCGCGCCCATGTTGCTCTCGCCGTCGGTGAGGAGCACCACGACCTTCGACTTGGCCGGCGAGCTTCGCAGCCGGTTTCCGGCCATGAGCAGGGCGTCCCCGATGGCGGTGCCGTCCTCCATCCCCTGGTTGGAGGTGGAATCGATGAGATCGCGCAACACCTCGCGGTCGGTGGTGAGCGGACACCGGGTGACGGGCTGCGCGGCGAAGGCGATCAGGCCCATCCTGTCCCGGTCGCGCGACATGGCGAATTCGGAAAGGATCTGTCGGGCCGCTTCGATCCGGCTGGGCTTGACGTCGTGGATCTGCATGGAGGTGGAGACGTCGATCATCAGGACGATGTCGACGCCGTTCACCGTGTCCTCGCTCCAGGGCAGTCTCGTGACGGGCCTCGACAGGGCGGCGAGGATCAGACCGACCGCGGCCACGCGAAGCCAGAGCGGCAGGGAGGAGAGGTGCCGACGCGCGCTCCGGTGCGGACGGAAACCGGCGGGCAATCCCGGGTGGAGCATCCGGGGGACCCTGCGGCGGGCCTTCCAGCCCAGCCAGCCCAGGGGAAGGAGAAGAGGGAGGAGCCAGAGGACGTGGGGATGGAGCCAGACCAGACCTCGAACCGAGTTCATGGCGCCTCCGCGCGGCGGCGGGCGATGGCCTCCAGCAGGAGCCTGGCCTGCGCCAGCAGGGGGCGGGCCTCGGTCGAGGCGTCCGCGTAGCGCAGGGCGTCGGCCTCGGCCAGGAAATCCTCGAGGGCGATCCTTTCCGGTTCTGGCCGGTTGGTCCGCGTCCAGTTCCGCCATTCCAGGCTCGTGGATTCCACCGGGGCTTTCCAGCCGTGGAGGGCTCCGTGCAGCTCGCGCAGGATTTCCCCGCAGGCGAAGGCGGTTTCCCGCGCCGGGGTTCCGGCCTCCGAGCTCGAGGCGATCTTGTCGAGCCGTTCGCGGCATTCGTCCACGGGGTCCCGGGGCGGCGCTTCGGGAACCTTCGGCGCCTTCTTCTTCCGCTTCGACCAGGCCCAGACCGCTAGCAAGGCCAGGACCAGCCCCAGGGAAACCCAGCCGACGACGTCCCAGGGGAAGGGGACGGGAACCTGCTGGGGCGGCAGGAGGGAAGCCGCCGCGCTGTCGGAGCCGTGGATCCGGGAGGCGACGTTCCAGGTGGAGACGGATTCCGTCAGGGTATCTCCTTGCGGACCGACGGCCTGGAGCGTGTCGCCTCCGAAGCGGCCCGGAGCGAAGGGCTGGATGGTCCACTGCCCCGGATGGAGCGTGTCCGCGCGCACCGACAGGCTGTCCGAGGAGGCCGGTCCGCGCAGGACACGCGCGCCGGCGGGAAGCTCCCACCGGATCCGGGCGGTGTCGCCGGTGGCCATGGAATCGGGATGGACGAAGATCATCCCCGCGCCTCCCCGTGGGCCAGCGAGCGCGACCTCACCAGTTTCCGCACTGTTTCCAGGGGATCCGCCCCGGTGCGCAGGCGGGTCACGACCGCGCGCGACCGCTTGGCCTCGCGCAGCAGGGCGTCCAGCTCGGCGCCCATGGCTCTGGACAATTCCCGCCGCAGCGCGGGGTCCGAGGTGTCCAGCTCGAATTCCCGGCCGGATTCGGGATCGAGGAAGGTCAACAGGCCGGCGCCGGGAAGGGGATCGAACCCCGCCGGCTCCACGCGCACCAGGTTCAGGTCGTGACGCACGCCCAGTCGGCGCAGCGCCGGTGCGAAGCGGGCCGGATCGTCGCGGAAATCGGAGACCACGAACACCACCGATCGGCGGGTGAGCCGCTGCCCCAACTGGTCGCAGGCCAGCGAGAGGTCCGTTCCCCGGCCCGCGACCTGGCGCTCCAGGATTTCGCGCAGGACCCGCGACAGGACCTGTGGACCCCGGAAGGGCGGAAGCCAGGACTCCACGCGGTCGGTGTGGGTCAGCAGGGCGAGGCTCTCCTGGGTTCCCAGGCAGGACAGGGCCAGGACGGCGCAGAATTCGGCCGCCGCCTCGCGCATGACGGTCCCGCGGCTTCCGGCGTCCATGCTGCCGGAGAGGTCCACGACGAAGGCGGCGGTGAGTTCCCGTTCCTCCTCGAAGACCTTCACGAACGGCTCGCCGAGACGGGCGGTGACGTTCCAGTCGATGCTGCGGGGATCGTCGCCGTCCACGTAGGAACGGACCTCCCGAAAGCGCATGCCGGTGCCGCGGAAGGTGGACAGATGTCCACCCGAGAGCGGGTCCGAAACCCGTCCACGGGCGCGGAATTCGATCTTCCTCACCCGACGGACGATCCGGCGGGCCAGGCTGTCGACGGCGTTCACGGCACATCGACTCCGGACAGGATCTTCTCCACCACATCCTCGGCCCGCACGTTCTCCGCCTGGGCTTCGTAGGAGAGTCCCAGGCGATGTCGCAGGACTCCGCGGGCCACCGACTTCACGTCGTCTGGAGTGGCGAAGGCGCGCCCGTCCAGGAAGGCCTGGGCCTTGCAGCACAAGGCGAGGGCGATGGAGGCGCGCGGGGAGGCTCCCCAGCGCACCAGACCCTCCAAAGCAGCCAGTCCGCCTTCGGACGGCGCCCGGGAGGCGCGCACCAGATCCACGATGTACGCCTGCACCCTGGGGTCCACGAAGACTTCCCGGACCAGGGCCTGGGCGGCCAGGATCTGGTCCGGAGTGGCGACGGGCCTGGGCTGGGGAAGTCCCGGTCCGGAAACCAGCTGCAGGATCTGGAGTTCGGCGTCGCGACCGGGGTAGCTCACGTCCAGCTTGAGCAGGAACCGATCGACTTGCGCTTCCGGGAGGGGGTAGGTGCCCTCCTGCTCGATGGGATTCTGGGTGGCCAGGACGAAGAAGGGCTTGGGGAGAGGAAATGTCTGTCCGGCCAAGGTGATCTGGTGCTCCTGCATCGCTTCCAGCAGCGCCGACTGCACCTTCGCCGGGGCGCGGTTGATCTCGTCGGCCAACACCAGATGGGCGAAGAGGGGGCCCTTGCGGATCTCGAAGGTGCCGGTCTGGGGTCGGTAGATCTGGGTGCCCAGGAGGTCCGCGGGCAGGAGGTCGGGAGTGAATTGGATGCGGGAAAAGCTCGCTTGGATGGAGCCCGCGAGAGCGCGGACCGCGGTGGTCTTGGCCAGGCCCGGAGCCCCCTCCAGCAGAACGTGCCCGTCGGCCAGCACGGCCAGGAGGAGGTCGTGGGTCAGCCGTTCCTGCCCGAGCACGGAGCGGGAAAGCTCGGTCTGCAACTGGGGGAGGAAGGAGGACGCTTCGTGGATCTTCCGCGCGACCTCTTGCAGCTGTGCCGTGGACATCGTCTTCTCCTTGGAGAGGTTTGGACCATTTGGGGAGTGGGCGAATAATATCGTGGTTCGTTCCCGGGACGGCAAGTGGGAAGTGTCAACTTCTTGTCATGAAATTGAAACTCTTCGTCTCCGCTTCGCGCGGACCCAGCCCCCGGAATTCCTCGGACCGGATCCGTTCCCCGGCCCGCCATCGGAGCAGCAGCTCCCCGACTCCGTGGAGCCCCGTGTCCGGATTGACACATTCCGTCTGCACGGTGTTGCAGGGCACGTTCACCAGCGCCGGTTCCTCGAAGCAGACGCCGTCGCGGCGCACGAAGAGGGGCGAAAAGACCTGGAGGGCCATCTCCAGCGTGTTGGGGTTGCGGAAAGGCAACCGCGACAGGAGCAGCAGGGCTTCCCGCCGGGAAAAGAACTTTCCGTCCACGGAGAGGGGGCAGGACCAGTCCGTGCCCGGATCGCCATCTTTCCAGACCCAGGAAAGGCGTCCACCCCCGGCCTCCGACAGGGTCGGGATTTCCTGGGCCCTTCGGGCCGCGTAGCACCAATCCAGGCCGCGCCCGTGGGTCAGCGAGAAGATCGAGCCTCGGGGATCGGGAAGCAGGCAGGCGGAAAGGTCGAAGGGATGGAGCACCATGCCGTCGTCGGTCAGGAAGAACAGGTGCGTGGCCCCGGAGGCTTCGATTTCGCGCAGGACCTCGTCGCGGAACGCGGTCTCGCGGTGGAACCGGACCCTCCCCTCCCAGAGGGCGGACAGCTCCCGGTAGGAGGCTTCGTGGGCGGGGTCGGAGGCGGTCCAGAGCACCACGAGATCCGCCGTTCCGCGCACGCACGCGTCCCAACCTTCCAGGAGCGCGTGGAGCTGCAGGGCCCGGTCCCGGGAGAAGACGATCCCGGTGGCGGAGAGGGGCTCCCCTGGAGGCGGGTCGAAATCGGCGATCGCCCACTCCTCCAGCGTCTCCAGGAAGGCGCGCCGTCGCGCGGAGGTCTCCCGCCCCGAGATCTCGAGTCCCAACCGCGAAATCAACCGCCGCAGCGGTTCCGCGGGGCCGGGAAGTCTCAAGCCAGCGCCGCGGATACGATCTCGCGGGCCTCGGCCTGGATCTTCCGGAGATGGTCCGATCCCAGGAAGGATTCGGCGTAGATCTTGTACACGTCCTCGGTGCCGGAGGGGCGCGCGGCGAACCAGCCGTTTTCCGTCGCCACCTTGAGGCCGCCGATCGCGGCTCCGTTCCCCGGGGCGCTGGTCAGCTTCGCCTGGATCTTCTCTCCCGCCAAGGTGGTCGCCTTCACGTCCTCGGCGCCGAGCTTCCCCAGCTTGGCCTTCTGTTCCCGCGTGGCGGGTGCGTCGACGCGCTCGTAGACCGGCGATCCGAACTCCGCTTCCAGCTCCTTGTAGTGGACGCCGGGATCCTTCCCGGTCTTCGCGGTGATTTCCGCGGCCAGGAGGTTCAGGATCAGGCCGTCCTTGTCCGTGGTCCACACCGTTCCGTCCTTGCGCAGGAAGGAGGCGCCCGCGCTCTCCTCGCCACCGAATCCCAAGGTGCCGTCCACAAGGCCTTCGACGAACCACTTGAAACCCACCGGCACCTCCGACAGTTTCCGTCCCAGCGAGGCGGTCACCCGGTCGATCATCGAGGAGCTGACCAGCGTCTTCCCCACGGCCGCTTCGGAGTTCCAGCCGGGACGCGCGCCGCCGAACAGGTACCGGATCGCCACCGCCAGGTAGTGGTTCGGGTTCAGGAGTCCCACGGAGGGCGCGACGATTCCGTGGCGGTCCGAATCCGCGTCGTTCCCGAAGGCGATGCCGAAATGGTCCTTGAGCGCCACCAGTCCGGCCATGGCGTAGGGGGAACTGCAGTCCATCCGGATCTTGCCGTCCCAGTCCAGGGTCATGAATCCGAAGGCCGGATCCACCCAGGGATTGACCACTTCGATGGACAGGCCGTACCGGTTCGCGATGGGCTCCCAGTACTTCACCGCCGCGCCCCCCATGGGATCCACGCCGATCTTGAGCCCGGACTTCGCGATGGGTTCGAAGTCGATGATGGATCCGAGGTCCTCCACGTAGGACTTCAGGAAGTCGAACTCCGAGACGCTTCCCGACGATCGCGCCCGGGCCAGCGGCACGCGCAGCACGTCCTTCAGCCCGGTGCGCAGGATCTCGTTGGCGCGGTCCTGGATCTTCCTGGTGACATTGGTGTCGGCGGGCCCGCCGTTGGTGGGATTGTACTTGAAGCCGCCATCCGAGGGGGGATTGTGGCTGGGGGTGATCACGATGCCGTCGGACAGCCCGGACGTGCGCCCCTTGTTGTAGCCGAGGATGGCGTGGCTCACAGCGGGGGTGGGCGTGAAACCCCCTCCGGGCTGCACCAGGGCATGGACCCCGTGGGCGGCAAGGACCTCCAGGGCCGTGTCCCGGGCCGGAACGGACAAGGCATGGGTGTCGATCCCCACGAACACCGGGCCGGTGATGCCCTGTTCCCGGCGGTATTCGGCCAGCGCCTGGGTGACGGCCAGGATGTGGTCTTCGTTGAAGGCCGTCTTGAAGGCGTCTCCCCGGTGACCGGACGTTCCGAAGCTCACCTGTTGCTCCACCACGTTGGGATCGGGCCTGCCCGTGTAGTAGGCGGAGACGAGGCTCGGGATGTAGACGAGGGAGTCCCTGGGGGCAAGCTTTCCCGCCGAAGGGTCGATGGACATGGAGCGCCTTTCGAAACCTGGATCATGGAGGACGCGGGTCGCCCTCAAAAATAGGTCCTCGGGGACGGCTCGCCGCTCCCGAGGTCTCAGGCGAGGGGAGACGTCGTCACCGGCCCATGTCGGACCTGGAGCCTACCGGATGCAGCGGACGCTCGCCATGTCTGTTGTGCCCGTCGATCCGATGCCCCATTTGCTCCCGGACACGGAGAATTCGTCGGCCGTGCTCAGATCGCTCGTGACGTCGGCTGTCCAGACGACCCCGTTCGTGCCATCCGGCAACTGGATGGACAAAGCCGTCGGTGGATTCGTGATGGCATTGAAATCCGTGGAAAGGGGCATGTGCCATCCGTCCGGGCAGATCCCTGTCACACCAGCCCCTCCGGAGGCGTTGTTCATTGCGACATTCCAGTCGTACAACATCCCATAGGTTGTACAGGATGTGAACGTATAGTCGGTGGTGCCGTCCGGACAGGCCCATGAGCCGCCATGCAGCGGTCCGTTAACATCCAGATTGCTCATCATCCACCAGGTGGTGCCGAATTTCTTGATGGGATAGGAAACCAAGTTCCGCGCGTCCTGGAAGGTTCCGGTGAGCGGAGCTTGCAGGTTCAAGGTGTACGCCTTGCTGGTGGCTCCGTTCCGCACCGTGACCGTGACGCTCGCCGCGTCATTCGTCAAGGTGACGACCTGGGTGTTCCATCCGGAAGTGGCCGTCCCGGTTCCGATGGACACCGTCGCGTTCGGGTCGTTGGCCGTGGCCGTGACGCTGGCCGAAGTGGCGAACAAGGCCGTGGTGGCGTTGATGGTCGGGCCGATCGTTTGCGAGACCCCACCCACCGTGAGGGAGGCCAATGTCGCGTCGAGGTTGATGGTGTATTGGGCCGAGGCCGTGGCGCTGTTGGCCCATCCGGCCTTCACCGCGATGGCCTGGACGAGCTGCGAGGTCGTCACGGAAATCGCACCGGTGTACAAGGTCGAGGACGCCGTCGGGGGATTGCCGTCCACGGTGTAGTAGATGGAGGCCCCCGAGGTGGTCGTGGAGAGGCTCACGGACTTGGTTCCCGTGTAGGTCCCGCCGGCCACGCTGAAGGTGGGCGTCGCCACGGTGCCGGTGATGATGTAGGCCGCGTTCGCCACCGTGCTGTTGGAGTATCCGGTGGCCACGGCGATGGCCTTGATGGTATCCGAGGTGCTCACGGCGATGGCGCTGGCATACAAGTTCGAGGCCGTGGTCGGATCGCTTCCGTTGGTGGTGTAGTAGATCTTGGCGCCGCTGGTGGTGCTGGCGATGGCCACGCTTTGGGTCGAGGTGTACGTTCCGGCGGCAGGGGTGAAGGTCGGAGTCGCGGCGGGCGGTTGGATCGAATAGGCCGCTGTCGCGATGGCGCTGTTGGAGTATCCAGTGGCCACGGCGATGGCCTTGATGGTATCCGAGGTGCTCACGGCGATGGCGCTGGCGTAC
>DATNIW010000116.1:0-5004 GCA_035604215.1 Fibrobacteria bacterium | reverse complement strand
ATCGAACAGCGGCATTCGCTCGTTGGCCAACTGAAGATCTCCGAGGGGCCGATGGGAACCGGCTTCCTTTGGAACGGGAGCGCTCCAGCGATCGCCACCATCCAGGGCATCGACGGGCGGGTCGTGGACAGAATCCGACTGGAACCCGGGCGGACCACGTGGTGGCACGGATCGCGTTCGGGGCTCTTCCTGGTGCGCACACCGGACGGCACCTCGAAGTTCCTGGTGAGGTAGGAGCTGGCCCTTCGCCGATGAACCCCTGCCGGGGCGTCGGCGACAGATGCAGAAGGCAAGCTCGGGGATTTCCCCGGGTCTTGCTGCCGCGGGGGTTTCCTCGACCTCCGCGGCCATTTACTCTGCATTCAGAAATATGTATTTCCAAACAACAACTTTGTATTTACATAAAATATATGTACGATCGCAGGCTTTCCGGTGAGCTGATCCTCGCGACCAAGGGGTATCCGGCGGTGGCCCTGCTGGGGCCGCGGCAATCCGGCAAGACGACCCTGGCGAGGTCCACCTTTCCCCACTTGCCGTGGATTTCCCTGGAAGATCCGGACGTTCGAAGGGCTGCGCTGGACGATCCGCGGACGTTTCTGAAGCGGGTGGAAAGAGGAGCGATCCTCGACGAGGTCCAGAACGCCCCGGAGATCCTCTCCTACCTGCAGACCATGCTCGACGATTCCTCGGAGCGCGGGCGATTCATCTTGACGGGAAGCCATCAGCCGCGGCTGCGCGAGGGCATAAGCCAATCCCTGGCGGGCCGGGTCGCGGTCCTGGAGCTGCTCCCTTTGTCCCTCGCGGAGGTGGTTCCCGGCCGAATCGGGACGGAAACAGTCTGGAACCTGTGCCAGAAAGGATTCTACCCACGCCTGCACGCCGAAAAACTCGGCACCGAACTCTTCCACAAGTCCTACCACGCCACCTATGTGGAACGGGATGTCCGGGCCCTCCTCCAGATCAAGGACTCCCGGCGATTCGACACCTTCCTTCGCCTCCTGGCAGGGCGGGTGGGGCAGGTCGTGGAGTACCAATCCCTCTCGAACGACGTGGGCGTCTCGGCACCCACCATCAAGGACTGGATCGGGGTGCTGGAAGCTTCCTACCTGGTGTACGAACTCCCGCCCTGGCATTCCAACCAGAGAAAGCGTCTGGTGAAGTCGCCGAAGATCTATTTCACCGACACCGGGTTCGCATGCCATCTGCTGGGGATCCGCGATCCGGAAAGCCTTTGGAGGGATCCTCTGCGGGGAGGTCTGTTCGAGAACATGGTGGTCGTGGATCTGCTCAAGCACGGGACGAACCAGGGGCGCACCCCCCAGCTCCATTTCTACCGCGATTCCAACGGCGTGGAGGTGGATCTGCTGGCGACCGAGGGCCGCGTGGTCCACCCCATCGAAATCAAGTCGGCGGCCACGTTCCATCCGGATTTCGCGAAGGGGCTGCGGTCGTTCCGAAAGGCCTGGACCGCCACCTCTGGACAGATATTGGCGCCGGGGATCGTCCTGGCCAACACGGAGAGGGATCTTCCCTTCGAAGGCGGCATGGCCACCGATCTCGTGCGCAGAAGGGGCGATTGGTCTTCCATCCTGGGGGGGTGAGACGGACGGACCGACAGGTCGCATGCCGCCCGATGCTCTTCGTCCAGCCGTGGCTTTCGTCCCGCCCCCAGCTTGTCGATTCCGCCCGCGTGCGAGTAGTTTCGATCCGTCGGGAGATCAAACAGGAGGAACCATGAAGACCAGCGCACGCAACCAATTGTCCGGCAAGGTGACCGCCATCCACAAGGGTGCCGTCAACGCGGAGGTCGAGATTTCGATTTCGGGAGGCGGTTCCATCGTGTCCCAGATCACACTGCCGAGTCTGGAGCATCTGGGACTGAGGACCGGCTCCGACGTGTTCGCCTTGGTCAAGTCGTCATGGATCATCCTTGGCGCCGGCGAGACCGAACCGAAAGTATCGGCCCGCAATCGCCTGAAGGGAAAGGTCTCAAAGCTGTCGGCCGGGGCCGTCAACACCGAAATCGAACTGGAGATCGCCGGCGGGAACAAGGTAGTGGCCACCATCACCAACGGCTCGGTCGCCTCGCTGGGATTGGCGCAAGGGACCACCGCCTGGGCCCTGTTCAAGGCGGGCTCCGTGATCTTGGGCGTGGCCTAGGCGGCTTCAGCCCAAGGTGCCCAGGATCACCGAAGAGGGTTGGAACACCGCCCAGGCCTGACCGCCTCGCGAAAGACGCATGGACTTCACGGTGATCGAGGGAATGGTCGACACCAGGTGCTCTCCGCCGTCCAGTTCCAGCTCGACTTCGGTACTTTCGGGTGCGGGGTGTATCCCCACGATCCGCCCGTGCAGACGGTTTCCGTCCGTTCGCGGCATCTCGGACCCGCCTTCCAGACGGATCCAGTTCGCCTTCACGATCACCACGACCTCCCCACCCTCGCGGGTTCCGATCCCTTCGAGTCCCCCCAGAGTCACTCGGGAGGTCACTGTCGCGCCTCCGCGCAGGCGGGCTTCCACCTCGGCCTCCACCGGTCCCTTTCGAATGGCGGTCACGGCCGCGTGGAACTGGTTTCGGGCCGTGGTACGCATCGAGATGCGCTTCAGGAAATCGAAGAGGGAATCCAGATCCTCCGGGTCGATCCCCGCCTTCTTCATGGCTTGTTCGAAGAGCGCGCTCGCGCGTTCCTGCACGGTCAGCAACCTCTGCCCGGCGAGGGAAAGAACGCTTTCTCCTCCCCGTGCCCCGCCGGTGGCGGAAATCACCAGGGGATCGCGGGCGAGGTTGTTGAGTTCGCAGGCGCGGGCCCAGGCCGTGCGGTAGGAGATCCCGCAGACCGTCGCCGCTTCCCGCAAGGAGCCGTTCAACTGGATGGCCTTCAGCAGATCGACGTACTCCTCGCCCAGGCGGATGCCCCCCGTTCCCGAGAGCTGCCAGGAGGGAACGAGCAGCGGACCGGATCGCATCGGCTGTTTCTTGGAGGGCTTCGCACCCGTCTTGGCGCGGGTCTTGTCGGGAGTGGCCATCGCCGAAAGCATAGAACCGGTCTCCGTCAGACGGTCCTTCCGTCCTGTTCAAGCTTCCAGACCATCGGGGAGAAAGCCTTGGCTCCCGCCGCGACGCGATCCCCCACGGCGAGCCCGGACGCTTCCTCTGTGGACAGTACCACCCGCAGGAGATCCTGCCCGTGCAGCAGGGTCGCCACCGCCGCCGGTCCTGCGGGAGCGATGTCCAGTACTTCGCAGACCAGGCGGAACTTGGTGGAGACGCCGCCGCTGCCGAAGACCTCCAAAGGACTTCCTCGCGCCGTCCTTCGCCCGTGCGCCATCCGCAGCACGGTGTCGCAGGTGCGCAGGACTTCCTGGATGTCGTGGGAGACCAGGATGGTGGGCATGCCGAATTCCGTTCGCACCCGTACCAGGAGGTCCTGCAGGTCGCGGCGCATGGCCGGATCCAGCGCAGAGAGGGGCTCGTCCAAAAGCAGCAGGTCGGGACGGCTCACCAAGGCGCGGGCCAGGGCGACGCGCTGGCGCTGGCCCCCCGAAAGGGTGCGCGGGCGCCGGTCGGCCAGGCTCTCCAGTCCGGTGAACGACAGGAGTCCGTCCACTCGGGCGCGGTCCTCCCTCGCCCTGGCGGCGAAGACCAGATTCTGGCGTATGGTCATGTTGGGGAAAAGCGCGTAGTCCTGGAAGACCATTCCCACGCGGCGCCTCCGCGCCGGAACCGAGGTCTTGGCATGGGCGTCGTACCAGACCTCCCCGTTCACCTCCACCCGCCCCTGGTCGGGGGTTTCCAGGCCGCACAGGATGCGCAGGAGCGTGGTCTTGCCGGAGCCGGAGGGTCCGAACAGGGCCAGGCATTCGCCGGGCGCCACCGACTCGTCCAGATCCAGGTCGAACGGGCCGTTCGGACCCACCAGACGTTTCCTGACGGAGAACCGGATCATCGGTTCCTCGCCGCGAGACGCCTGCCCACGGTCAGGGCGGGGAAGAGGACCGCGGCGGAGAGTCCCAGGAGGAGGACTGCCCAGATCCTGCTCGCGTGCATGTCCATGGTGTCCACGGCGTCGAAGAGCGCGAGCGACGCGGTGGTGGTCTGGCCGGGGATCTTCCCGCCCACCATGAGCACCACCCCGAATTCGCCGCAGGAGTGGGCGAAGGAAAGGGCGGTGGCCGACATCAGCGAGGGCAGCATGGAGGGGAGCAGGACCCTGGCGAGGATTTCGAGCCGTCCCTTGCCGAGGACCCGAGCGGCTTCGGAGAGGGAGGGGGGAAGGCTCTCGAACCCCGAAATCAGCGGGTTGAACACGAAGGGAATGCCGCCGGCCACCGAGGCGAGCACCAGTCCGCGGGTGGTGAAGAGGATTCCCAGGCCGGCGGAATCCAACAACCTCCCCAACAGGGTGGACGGAGCGAAGACGACCAGGAAGAGGAATCCCAGCACGGTGGGCGGCATCACCAGCGGGAAGGTCACGGCAAGCCGCAGGAACGACCGCAACGGACCGGACCCCGACGAGATCCACCACGCCCCCGGCAACCCCAGCAGCAAGAGGAGGAATGTGGCCGTGGAGGCGACCCGGATGGTGAGCCAGAGAGGAGAGTAGTCCATCACGCTCCCCCGTCTTCCAGGGCGAGCGCGGCCGGAGGGATCCACAGGTCCACCTCGATTCCCGGTCGCAGTTCCAAGGCGCGTGCCACGGCGGAATCCAACAACACCCCCAGGGGCTCTCCCGTGCGATCCATGGAGATGGCCGTCAGAACCTGTCCGAACCGGACCTCCACGACCGCCGCCCGGAACGCCCCGGGCCAGGGTGCCATGCCCGCCGGCGACACCACCACCTCGGTTTCCTTGAACAGCAGGTGGACCGCCTGCCCGGAACGGATCCACGGAGCGCCGTCGTCCACCACCAAGGCGTGCAGGATGTCCGTGCCGTGCTCGCAGACGATCCTGGCGAGGCCCTGGTCCCGATCCACCCGGAGGATGAGGCCGGGCCACCGGTTCAA
>DATNIW010000115.1:0-51809 GCA_035604215.1 Fibrobacteria bacterium | reverse complement strand
TGTTCGGGGTGCAACCCCGGGCGTGACTCGGGACAAGGATGCATTCTCAGGTTCTGAAAGGACTCGTCGCCATGGCCACCCTTCGCAACTCGATCCTCACAGCGGCTTTCGTGATGGGGATCGCACCGGGCTTGGCTTCTGCGGCTTCCGGAAAGTTCACCGTATCCGACTACGAGCGCGCACTGTGGATGGCGACCCGATTCTATGGCGCCCAGCGGAGTGGTGCGGGGCCCAATTGGGTGACCATGGACTACAAATGGCCAACGGCCTTTACCGCGGATGCGGATGGATCGTATGACTTATCTGGTGGCTGGTTCGATTGTGGAGACCATGTCACGTTTGGCCAGACCTATTTCTATTCGGCCTATGTATTGGCCAAAGCCTACGAAGAGTTCCCAACAGGATTCGGTGACAGCTACCATGGTTTGGACTATTCCGACTATGAAGCATCGGGGAATTGGGACATGTCTGGTGGCACTCCCGACGGAATTCCGGACCTGCTTCAAGAATTGAAGTATGCCACCGACTGGATCATCAAAGCTACACCGAATAGCTCAACATTTTATTCGCAGAAAGGGGATGGAAGCGAGGATCATGGAAACGGATGGTATACTTCCGGGTACCAGTCGTCAAATATGTCGAATACCCAAGGTGGACAACAAGGAGGATCTAGGCCGATCACCAAAAACCCTGCGGATGCACCAATGCCTGCATTCGCTGCAGCGGCGCTCGCAATCATGTCAAATATCTATCGGAAATATTCTCCATCTTATGCGGATTCATGTCTGAGTCATGCTCAGTTGGCGTATTCTTACGCGATTGCTCACGCTGGACAGGCCGCAGCTGCTGGAAGCTTTTACCCTGCAAATGCCAACCCCAACGCCGCACTGGTCATTGCAGCCGGAGAGCTTTATTCTATAACAAAGTCGAGTTCCTACCAGTCTGACGCGAACACGTATTCGGGTAATTTGAAGAATCACAACTTTTGCTTCAATTACAACAACAACGATGACATGGGTTATTATGTATTGGCCGAGTACCTCGGAAAATCAAACGACCTTTCCACGCTGAACTCGTACTTTGTTTCCAAATACACTTCAAATACGGGGGAGGGAGGATTGTCCTCCGTGGGAAGTAGCTGGGGATACCTAAGGTATTCTGCCGCACAAGCATTTATTGTGGCGCTCTATGATAAAATTGCGAATAGCAACTCTGATGACCAATTTGTCTACAATCAGGTCGATTACATTTTGGGCGGAAACAACGCCAAGCAATCATTTCTCACAGGATTTTGTTCAGGATGCACCGACAGCATTCAACACCCGCACCATCTGAATGTTTTTCTACAGGAAAATCCCACTACATCGGCCCAGCCCACTCTGAATATTCCCCCCCGAAACATCCGATTCGGGTACATGGTTGGTGGTGCCACAACTTCGGCAAATTACGGACCTAATGACGTTGCCGCTGGAAGTGGCAATGTTTACGCGTACGACGAAGGCGGCATCGACTACAACGCTGGCTTGGTCGCCGCATTGGGGTACATTGTCTCCAAGCTCGACCCCGTGGACACGTCCAAACTCGGATTGACCTCCATTCACCCCCATCCGGGTGCATCTCTCAGCTTCACCGCCCGTTCCGAGGGCCGCACCCTCGTCCTCTCTTCCAGCGCACCGCTCCAGGAGGTGCTGGTGACCGACCTGCAAGGTCGCACTCTTGCGCAAGCCCTGCCCGGTGCCACCAGCTACCGCTGGACCGCTTCGGGTCCGGGGCTGTACCTGACCCGGGTGCGCACCGCGGATGGGTGGGCTTCCTCCAAGGTGCTGGTGCAGTAGTTCCGACGCCGATCTCCGCGCTTGCGGTGAATCCTATCCAGGGGTAGACTCCACCGGATGGGAACATCTCGGGCGCTACATTTCGCAGCAATCATGCGTCACGTCATTCTCGTCCTCCTGCTCGCCACCGGGGTCTTCGCCGAAGGGCTGAAGGTCGTGCCCGGCCAGACCGCCCCGCGGTTCAGCTTGGTGCGCCTGGATTCGGCCCAACGCCGGGTCAATCTGCGGGACTTCGCGGATTCGGCGCGCCACGCGCTCCACCGGGACTTCGGCCGGCCCGTCGTCCTCTCCTTCTGGAGCACCACCTGCGTGAACTGCAAGGCGGAATTTCCGCGGCTGCAACGGTGGGCCACGGCACATCCAAGCGTCCTGTTCCTGCCGGTCCTGGTGGAGGACGACGATCCTTCCCAGGGCATCCAATGGCTACGATCCGCCGGGGTGAAGGCCAGCGGGCTTCTGGACCGCTACCAGGTGGTGGGGAAGTCCTACGGCGTCTGCGAAGGGGAGATCTGCACCGTGCCCGACTTGGTGGCCATCGGCCCCGACCAGCAGGTGAAGCTGGCCCGACAGGGCTACCACCCCGAGCTGCCACTCGAAGCCGACCTCGACAAGGCGCTTTCCCTGGGTTCGCCCTGATGCTGCGCGCCGCCGCCGATCCTCCGCGCAAGCGGGCCGGAGACGGCGACCACGAGCGGGCGCTGCGCGAGGCGATCTCGGGGGCGAATCCCGATCGCAGGCTCCTGGAGAGGGTGGAAGCGCGCAACAGGATCGTGCTGCACAACTACACCGGACCGGTCGAGCAGAAATGGACCTGCGACCACCCGGAGTGCGGCGCGGTGTTCCTCGTTCGACTCGTGCCCGGCCAGATCGTCTACCCCCGATGGTGCCCCGAGCACCGGACCCCGCACAGACGGAATCTGTCTGGCGGGACCGGGGACCGAGCCTAGGCCTTCGCCGGAACGCGGGACGGCAGGGCTGCCGCGGGAATCAGCAGGAGGAGCGATGCCGCGCCGGCCACCAGGAAGGCGTGGCGCTGTCCGATGCCGTGCAGTCCCGTGGCGGCCACCGCGCCCAGCAGGGAAGAGGTCGCGATCTGGCCCACCGAGTAGGTGACGGAGAGCATGGACTGGGATCCCGCCAATTGCCCTTGCGGGGAGTGGCGCAGGAGCAACCAGCGCAACGGCCCCGCGAGGAGGCAGGCGAGACCCACGCCCAGTCCCGCCCCCGAAACGTCGTAGAGCAACGACGAAGTGGGGAACCAGCCGAACGATGCCAGGCATCCCGCTTGGAGCAGCACCCCGAACACCACGATGGGCCGCGCCCCGATGCGGTCCAGCAGGCGTCCCGAGAGAGGCGCCCCCACCGTGAGTCCCAGCACCAGCGGGATCAGCAGGAAGCTGGCCTTGTCCTTGGCGACGTTCATCGCCTGGACGGCGAGATCGGGGAGGAGGATCACCCCCACTTCGCCCAATCCCGCTCCCAGCCCCAACAGGAACACCTTGCGCAGGACAGGCGAACGGAGGAGATCGGGATGGATCAACGGGTCCTGGGCGTGCAGTTCCATCCACGGAACGAGCCCCAGCAGGACGGCACCCACCACCAAGGGGATCAGGGAAGCGAAGCGGGTGGCTCCGAACCAGGCTTGGTCGGTGGAAAGCGAAGAGAGCCCCAGCGCGAGCAGGATCAGTCCTCCCGCGAAGCACAGAAGGCCGCCCAGATCCAACTTCGAGGATCTCGGGGTTCCCACGGGTAGGCTGGTCCAAGCCAGATACAGGACCAGAGCGGCCAGTGGCAGGTTGATCCCGAAGATCCAACGCCAACTGGCGAAATGGAGGAGAATCCCGCCCAGCGGAGGCCCGATCAGGAAGGCGAGTCCGAAGGTGGCTCCCAGCAAACCCAGGGTGCGACCCTGCTGGTTGGGGGGGACGGTTTCGCCGATCACGGCGGAGGCGACGGGAAAGAGTCCGCCGGAACCGAAACCTTGGAGGGCGCGGGCCGCCAGCAGCGCGGGGAAACTCGGACCCAGCACCATGCCCAAGGAGCCCATGGCGAAGAGGCCGACGGAAACCATGTAGATGGAACGCCGACCTCGTCGATCGGAGAGGTGCCCCAGCAACGGGGTGCCCACCAGATTGGCGAGCACGTAGACCGTGATCAACCAACTGACTCCTCGGGGAGTGACATGGAATTGAGCGCGCAAACCCGTTTCCGCAGGACCCAGGACGGCGATGTCCAGGGCGGCGAGAAGGATTCCTGAAAAAAGAGTGAGAAGGAGTCGCTTGTTCATGTGAGACGTGCAAGATAGGTGTCCATCCGCATGTCCGCTCCAGACACCTCAAACCGACCTGTCACCGGAAATCCGAGGTGAAATCCGAGATGGAACCCTAGATTTCAGCGCGGCAGCGATGGGGGTGCAGAACCGGTTTTGCGCTCTACCGTGGAGGATAGCCGGATGCGATTGGGTTTTGCCCGGACGGGATGTCTCGTTCTGTCCTTGGGGGTTGCGGCAAAGGCCGACAAGGTCTTGATCCTCATCGATCCATGGTCGAACGTTTCCTTGCTCGCACCCGTGGCCCCGCAGATCTTCGTGAACGAGAATCCCGTGGCGCAACCGTCCTTCGCTTCCGACGGTCCGAACTGGTGGAGCTACGACTTCGGAACCGCGGCCGCGGTTCCCACCCAGTTCACCATCCACGACTCAGCCAAGGATTCCACCGGGAACAACTGGCACGATTACATGACCCAGGGGACGAACAGCCAGGGCCAAGGGGTCGGTGTCCCGTTCTCCTCCGCGCTGTTCGCGACCCACGACACCGTCTGGTTGGTTCCGAATCCGTTGGAAGGCGGACCCGCCATGGTCTTCTACGCCCAGCCCCAGCAGACCACGGTCATGTTCTGGAATCCATGGGAAGGCGCGCAACCGGGACAGGCTCCCTCGATCAAGGTGGACACGCTGGCCTGGTCGCCGATGGCGCCGGTGGCGGGACAGCCCGGCTGGTATTCGCGGGTGGCGGTCGGATTTTCCCACTTGGACCTCCGCTTCCAGTCGGCGACGGGGAGCCAATCGCTGGGCGCTCCAGGCCTCGTTTCGGGGACGGGCGCGGCACCCGTGCGGTTCGATTCCCTCCTCTCCCGAAACGACACGGTGTGGGTGTTCCAGGATCCCGTGCCTTCCGGACCTCCGGTCGGGCAAGCTCAGGCCCCGAAGGCGGTGGTATTGGACTTCTTCAATCCATGGGATGGCCTGTTCCCCGTGGTTTTCCCGGTGGCGCGGTTCGGCGACGGGTATTCCGTCCAGGCCCAACCCGACCTCGCGCATTGCGGCTGGTTCCAGGTGGTGCGCTACGACCTGCGCCCCGCTTCGGTGCTGTTTTCGGGTTCCGCCACGACCTGGGGCACGGGTGGGTCCGGATCGGCGGTTCCCTTCGATCTGACGGGAACGCTCGCCACCGGAGACACCGTGCGCATCGGACCGGACACCACCGGTCGCTGGCTGGTCGGCTCCGCCTGGACCGCGGCCTCGGGACAGTGCGCCTTGTACCAGCTTCCGGCCACCATCCGCGACTTCGATTCCACCCATCCCGCCTTCGAGCACTACTACGGGTGCGGGGTGACGCACGGAATGGTGTTCCCCACCCTGGGCGCGGACAACACGCCGGTCCGGGATTCCCTGAACGGGAACCTCTGCGGAGACTCCACCCTCCACCAGTGGTTCCACGACGAGCCCAACCTGGAATACACCACCTGCGTGGACATTCCCCTGACGCTGAATTCGGCAACCGACGTCTACAGCTACGACAACCAGGATTACTTCCCGATCGACACCATTCCGAAGGCGGTGGATCCCCACAACATCCAGTACGTGGCGCAGGACGGGAAGATGCACAACTTCAATTTCTGTCTGGAAGCCCACGCGGTCTTCGACTACCATCCCGGACAGACCTTCGATTTCATCGGCGACGACGACGTCTGGGCGTTCATCGACAAGAAGCTGGTCGTGGACCTGGGCGGGGTCCACAACGCGGCCGAAGGCGCCGTGGCCCTGGATACCTTGGGATTGACGCCGGGAAAGACCTATCCCTTCGACTTCTTCTTCTGCGAGCGCCACACCGTCACCTCGCACATGAAGATCTCCACCTCCCTGAACCTCCGCGACATCCCTTCCTACAGGATCCTGGAGACGAAGCCATCCCAGGGAGTGCAGGTCTACGACCTGTCCAGCGCACTCACGAAAGGGCAAGGCTGCGCTTCCGTCCAGGTGGACAAGGTCGCCCCGGGGATATACCTGCTCTCCGGGCCCGGAGTCTCCCCACCGCTGTACCTGCCGCTGGGCACATCCTTCGGCGGTCTGGTGGTGCGCGGCGACTCGGCCGAGATCCGGGTGGACTCCACGACCATCCAGGGATTGATCCCGGGGACCTACACGGTGCGGGTGCAGGTTGCCGCCGATTCCACCCAGTTCCAGATCGACACATTCGTGGTTCCGGTCTCCGGAACGCCCGTCTTCGTTTCCCACGCCACCCTGACCGGGAGCGTCGGGTCCACCCTCGAATCGGACGTCGAGGAGGTCCAGAACGGCGCCGTGGTCCAGATTCCCCAACCCTTCCGGCTCCGCCCCCAGCCGGGGATCGTCTGGTGCGCCGATTCCGCCTGCGCGAGGACGGTGGGACCCGCCGACACCCTCATGACAGGAACTGGCGGGATGCCCAGGAAGGTCTGGGTTCGGGACCAGGTCCAGGGCTCCTATCCGCTGGTGGTGGAAACGATCAAGGGAGACAGCAGCGACGTGCGCCGGGCGGTCTTCGTGGGGACGGCTCCGGACTCGGCGGTCTGGACGAATCCGGACGGGAACGGCACGGCCGACCACGTGGAGATCTGGCTGCACCAGAAATGGACGCCCCAGGACGAAATCCGGGTCTCCTGGCCCGACACCAGCCTCTGGCTCGGTCCGAACCTTCCCGGTCTGTTGGTTTCCGCCGACTCCATGATCTTGAATCTGGACGTGCCCGGGGGCTTGCCCGGGACTGCGGCCCACACGACCCTCCTCGGGAGCTTCAGCAGCGACGGCGGCGCGACTTGGCAACCCTTCCAGATCGAGGATGGAGTGCCTCCCGTTCCCACCAAGGCGATCCTTTCGTGGGGGACCACCTACGACACCCTCCGGGTCTGGCCGAGCGAGCCCATCCAACCCTTCCAGACCGGCGACGACGTGCTCCGCAGGCGCGCACCCGACGGCAGCTTGCCCAAATACGACTTCACGCAGGAGTCGCTGGATCCCTCCACGGGGGTCATGGTGCTGGTGTTTCCGGATGCGGCGAGTCCGATTCCCCATCCGGGGGATTCGGTCCGGTTTCCACCGGGCGGCAAGACCATGGACGTCCACGGAAACGCGCCGGGACTCCTGTCCAAGTCCGTGATCATCCTGGGGACGGACCGTCCGCCCTACGACGCCGTGATGCTGGACGCAAACGGCGACGGACGTGCCGACGAGGTGGTCCTGCGCTTCACCCAGCCACTCCAGTACGGCGAGGGCTGGGTCTTCCGCTGGCCTTCGGACAGCGGCGGCCTGGACGTCCGCCTCTCGGTGACGGATTCCGCCCAACTGGATTCCGGTGGACGGATCCTGACATTCCACTTGCCGCCCTACGACTTCGGAAGCACCTCCTGCCCGGGGGCCGGGTGCGGCGACCTGGGGTCCATGGTCGCCGTTTCCGGAACGGATTCCGCGGTGACCAGCTTCCCGATCCGCGACGGCGTGCCGCCGATTCCCGTGCGTGGGACGTTGCACTACTCGGGCCTGGCCGGCGTCCCGGACACCCTGACGGCCTATTTCAGCGAACCTGTGGTGGTGGGAATGGACACCTCGGGCTGGATCGCCTGGGGGGCCAAGGTGCCCGGATCCATGGGGAATCCGTTGCGCCAATATCCGGTGACGCTGGATTCGACGGGTCGCATCGCCACCTTCCTGGTGGACACCTTCGTGGTCCCCGTTCCGGGCGACGGAATCCGCATGGACGTTCCGGGAGCCGGCGGGCTCCTCGACTCCTCCGGCAACGGGGCGGGCGACACGGCCGCTTGGGGACCGCTGGTGCTGGGTCCCGTTCCTCCGCACCTGGGCCTGGTGCCCTACCAGACCGTCCGGAAATGGAACGGCCAGACCCCCCCCGCGACCGAATCCCCCATCCAGATCTTCGTGCAAGGCGGGCAGGGCGGCGGTCCCTGGAAGACCCTGGACGGGAGCGCGGCCTCCGACACGTCGGAGATGCTCCTCGTCCTGTTCCAGATGAATGGTCCCACCGACGCGGCGGTCTACGTCTACGACAATTCGGGGGTCTTCGTCGCCTACCAGAGCCTGGGTGCGGTGAAGCAGGCCTACCTGGACGGGGCCATCCAGACCGACTCCCGGGGAAACTACGAGGTCCTGGTGGGATGGAACGGCAAGGCGGCCCATGGAATGGCTCCTTCGGGAGTCTACCTGATCCGGATGGTGGGCTGGCGCACCATCGGCAACCGGCCGTACATCGAACAGAAACTGCTCCACCTGGGCTGGATCGTCCGGTGACGGAAGGGGTTCCGGGAGCCGCCTGACGATTTCCGTCCGGAACGCCCCCTCAACGCCCCTGGACTTCCGCCTTCATGGAGCCCCTGGAGCGGGGAAGCCTGGGATCGGCTCCGTATCCGACGATCCGGTCGCGGCGACGGCGGCATTCGTCGCCCGTCCCGTAGAACACCGTGGTCCGTCCGGAAAGGTCCACCTCGACGGCGCAGCGGAAGGCGGATTCCCGCGAAAGCGAACAGCAGTCCACCAGGAGCTCCACGACGTAGTCGTAGGTGTGCTCGTCGTCGTCGAACAGGACCACCTTGAACAGGGGCGCGAGGGCGGAATCCGTTTCCGTTTCGGGCTGCGAAGGCGAGGTGCTCATGCGCTGGTCAGACGGCTCCAAAGCGCGTTCCAGGCGTCGAGCTGCCCATCCGCGGGGAAGGGGCCCAGTTGGAAGTTCCTGGAGAGCCACTCGTTGACGTGCCGGATTTCCTGGCGCAGGAAGAACGCCTGTCGGCTGGAAAGGAACGCCAGATCCTGGCAAGCCTGCCTGGGAAGCCAGATCTCCAGCGGGTTCGATTCCTCGACGTGGACCGGTTCCAGGACCAGTGCGTGGTAGCGTTGGAAGAAGCGGTCGGAAAGTTCCCGGTTCTCCTCTTCGTGTTCGCCCAGCAGTCTCTCGAAACCGGCGGGCCCCAGGCCCTTCAGCAGTCCGACCAGAGCCGGCAGGAATCCGTCCGGGATCCGGTCGGCCAGCGTCAGCAGGTCGTGGGAGGTCAGGTCGCGCAGATCGCCGGGGACGGCCAATCTTCGACCCAGGACGCGCCCGAAATAGGCCAGTGTTCTCGCGGCCAGTTCGTCCGGCATGCGCATGGATCCTGAAAATAGCTCCCTAGCTATCTTTGGTCCCACCATGTCGCGTCGAATCCTGGTGATCCTCCTCCTGAGCTGGGCGATGGCGGATGCCGACGTGGCGGAAGGCGTCATGGTCCCCCCGGTGGAAGGTGCCTACCTCGGGTTCCGGACCCAGGCGACGGTCAACCCCTGGAACGCCGGCATGGGTGCCGACTTCGGATGGCGAGAAGTGATGTACCAGACGCAGGCCCCCGCTCTGGCCTACAACTACATCGGCATGGAGTTCGTTTCCCAGGCCATCGTCCAGGAGCTCGATTTCGGGGTGCGGGTGGTCCTGCAACCCACGAGTTTCCTCCAGACCAGCCTGGCCTACGAACGGATCGGATACCCCTTCGGACTGATTTCGCTCTCCGGGGATCCGGGGCGGTCGGAAGACGACATCTGGAATCTGTCCAGCGGGTTGGACTCGCACTGGGCCGACGAATTCACCTGGCAGTGGTCCGTGCTCAAGGAAATCGGCTCCATGCAGGGGCGCATCTCCGGTTTCTGGAGTCGCATCGACATCGACGACACCAGGGATTCGCTCTACCTTCCCTCCCAGGACATCGTCGTGCAGTCCCGGGACGACATCATCGGGCTGGATTTCTTCGCAGGGTACATCTCCCAGAGCCCTTTCCTGACCGCGATCGGGCCCGCCGTCTCCACGCTGACCTCCATCGACCACCGCGTGCAACGCGATCGGGCCGGAGTGTGGCTCCAAGCCTGGCCGTTCAGCCGTCGGCACGGGCAGGTCATACCCTACTGGACCGTCCGCTCCAGGGTGGACGTCTGGACCGAACATTCATCGCGCCGATGGGAGCCCCGCCTGGAGCTCACCATCGGTTGGGAGAGCAACATCTTCCAGCCACCACCGTCTTCCGTCGACAAAGGACCCTGAAATGCAGCTCAAGAAGTCCGCACGTTTCCTTCCCACTCCCGGCCCGGTGGTCGCCATCGTGCTCGACGGAGTCGGCCTCTCGCAGAACCACGAGGGAGACGCGATCCGCACCGCCCGAACCCCCGTCCTGGATTCCCTCTTCGCCAAGTACCCTTGGACGCGACTGAACGCGCACGGAAAGGCCGTGGGTCTGCCCTCCGACGAGGACATGGGGAATTCCGAGGTGGGTCACAACGCGATGGGCGCGGGGCGCGTCTTCGCCCAGGGAGCGAAGCTGGTGGCGGATTCCATCGCGGAGGGCAACATCTGGAAGGGCCAGGCCTGGAAGGACGTGGTCGCCACCGCCAAGGCCGGCGGGACGCTCCATTTCCTGGGGCTCTTCTCCGACGGGAACGTCCACAGCCACATCGACCATCTCGAGGCCATGGTGGAGAGGGCCAAGGCCGAGGGCGTCGCCAAGGTCCGGCTGCACGTATTGCTGGACGGCCGGGACGTGGGGGAGACGTCGGCCCTGGAGTACGTGGACCCGTTCGAGCAATTCCTGTCGGGTCTGCGCGGACCGGGCTTCGACGTCCGCATCGCCTCCGGAGGAGGCCGCATGAACATCACCATGGACCGCTACGAGGCGGATTGGTCCATGGTGGACCGCGGCTGGAAGATCCACGTCCTCGGGGAGGGAAGGCAATTTCCGTCGGCGCGCGACGCCATCGAGACCTTCCGCTCCGAGGCGAAGGTGATCGACCAGGACCTTCCCGGGTTCGTGGTCGCCCAGGACGGCGCGCCGGTGGGCCGCATCCTGGACGGCGACGCGGTGGTCTTCTTCAACTTCCGCGGCGACCGGGCCATCGAGATCTCGCGCGCCTTCGCCGAACCGGACCTCGCCAAGTTCGATCGCGGCCCGTTGCCCAAGGTGACCTACGCGGGCATGATGCAGTACGACGGGGACCTCAGGATCCCCGCCCGGTTCCTGGTGGAGCCTCCGACCATCGACCGGACCTTGGGCGAGTATCTGGCGGGCTCCGGGGTCGCCCAGTTCGCCATCTCGGAGACCCAGAAGTACGGCCATGTGACCTATTTCTGGAACGGCAACCGCTCCGGAAAGTTCTCCGAGGCGCTGGAGACCTACCAGGAGATCCCCTCGGACGTGGTGCCCTTCGAGCAGAGACCCTGGATGAAGTCGGCCGAGATCACCGACGCCCTGCTCGCCGCGATCGGGACCGGCAAGCATGCCTTCCTGCGGGTGAACTATCCCAACGGAGACATGGTGGGCCACACCGGGGTGTTCGAAGCGGCGGTGGTCGCCATGCAGGCGTTGGATCTCCAGTTGGGCCGGCTGATCCCGGCGATCCTGGCGGCCGGAGGCGTGGCCATCGTCACGGCGGACCACGGCAATGCCGACGAGATGTACGAACTCGACAAGAAGGGCCATGTGAAGCGGGACGGGACGGGACATCCCAAGGCCAAGACCAGCCACACCCTGAATCCGGTTCCGGCCATCTTCGTCTCCTCCGACCCCTTTCCGGGCTGGAAGCTCCAAAGCGACCTGGAGAAACCGGGATTGGCGAACTTCGCCGCCACCATCGCGAACCTGCTGGGCTACGAAGCCCCCGAGGACTACGAACCGAGCCTGATCGAACCGATGTGATCCCCGGGGGCCGCCGCCCTACCAGGAGACGGAAATCGTCGCCCGCCCGCCCTTGGAACCGGCCGGAGCCGTGGTCGGCGTGGTCCATCGGGTCCATGCCACCGCCTGGACAGGTGTCGCCCCTTCCATCGGTTGCAGGACTTCGCCCCCCGAGGAACGGAACAGGTCGACGGAAAAGGCGACGCCGCTCAGGGGTCTCCAGCCGAGGTTCCAGAGGAAGACGCGATCCGAGGCGTTCGACCGCCAGCGGTCCCCGCACCAGGTCGGTCCCGTGGACCACGAGCCCCAGAGGAAGGCCCATTGGATGGACAACCCGAGATTTCCCGCGTAGGAACGCGGTCCCGACCCGCCGGAGTCCGCCGGCAGCGCGCGGTTCCAGGCCGTGCCCACCCTGCCTCTGGTCCAGCCGAAATCGGGTGCGACGTAGGCTCCCAATTCGGCCCTGCCTCGGTCCAGCCGATCCCACCCACCGGAAAACGATCCACCGATGTCCCAGTGGCGGGCGACCGTTCGCGAACCCTCGATCCCGGCTCGCGCGGCGGCATCGCCCTTGTGGCGGGTGGCGGGGGACCAGTCGAAGGCGGCTCCGGTCGACCAGGTCTCTGAAAGGGCCTTTTCGACACCGGAACCCAGATGCCAAAGCGTGGAATCCCGGGCTCCCAGCTCCGCATTGCTCCAGCCCACGCTCGCCGAAGGTTCCCACCCACCCAAATGCCAGGCTCGGGTCGCTTCCGTGGTCCATTCGTTCCGCAAGGGGGCGTTCGGACTTCTGGAACCCGAGTAGAGAAGATCCAAGCTCCAGACCGGAAGGGTGTCCTCCGGCGTGGTCGCGGAATAGGTGTAAGGCTGGTCGGAAGTGTCGGGCGAGGCGTTGTTCAAGGCATCGGACTCGGACGTTTCGATCGCCATCGCGAGACTCCCCAGGGCGAGGAACAATCCGATGGAGATGCGCGGCGCCTGCATGTCGGGCAATGATACCTACGGGAATCGCTACTTGACGGGATCCCGTCCATGCCAGACGTTGGCGGTGGACAATGCGATGCCGTTGGCCTTGGCGTACAGGAACAGCTGCATCCTGTAGGCGGGAAGCCATTTGGCTGGAGCGACGAGGATCGCCTGTCCAAGGGGGAGTTCTTCCCCCCAGGGAAGACGGACCTGGTGGGAGTGGAGCAGGTCCTCGGGAAGATCGCGGAAATAGTCCAGGATCTCGCAGGCCTGTCGCTCCATCAGATCGGGAAACTGCGAGGGAACCATCGCCTGGGCCTGGGCGCGGTAGTGGTCCCTCCAACCCTTGTCCGGTTCCAGGAACCCCTTGAGCGCCGAGATGGCGCAGATGGAGAGGTAGCCCAGCAATTCCGCGCTGGTCCGCTGTCCATCGGAAGGTCGCCAAGCGTACATGGACTCGGGGAGCTTCTGGAATAGATGGACGCACACGCGACAATCCTTGGCCATCGATTCGGCCAGCCATTTCGTCTCGAACAAGGAAACCTCCTCCGCGGGGATCTCCGAAGGTACTAAGCGGCGACGGCCGAGGGGATCTCTTCGCGATTGGTGTACACCGGGATCAACTGCTCCAGGTCGGTCATCACCAGGAGGTCGTTCATCTCTTCGCTGGGAGAGAGCAGCACCAGCTCCCCTCCACGGCGTTGGAGCTTCTGGTGGTGGGCGAGAAGGATGCCCAGGACGGCGCTGTCGAGCATCTCGACCCCGCTCATGTCCAGCACCACCTGGCGGATTCCGCCATCTTCGGTGGCCTCGGCCAGCATCCGTTTGAGATCCGCGGTGGAGCGCAGGTTCGCCACCCCTTGCAGGGCGATCAGGATGCGAGCGCCTTCTTCAGTTCTGGTCAGGTCGAGCATGGGTCCCTCCGTTTCAAGGTATCTCCCCAAGTCCAGGTCTGCACACCGTTCGCGCTCAGAGTTTTGCGGGAACCGGTCGGAACGGCTTGGAAACCGGGCTGGGCGGTGCCGTTTCATCGGTGTCCGCGCCGTCGTCGGAGGTGCTGTCGTCCTGCACCGTGGTGGAATCGGGATCCGCGAGGTCGGCCGGTCCCGAAAAACCTCCGTTGGGGAGGACGACCACGGTGGAATCGGTCCCCGTTCCGCCCCGGATCCGGAAGACCTTCCTCCCGTTGCCCTGCATCCCCACGGTGATGGTGTCGACGGCCGGGGGCACTTGCAAGGCGGTATGGGCCTTGGGGACCGAGTCGAGACGCGTCCACTGGCGCACCGCCAGCTCCAGGATCTGACCGTCCGGGGTGGTGCGGACGATCTTTCCGGGAACCAGGACCCCCTTTCGGTCCTTCCAGTCGAAGTATTCGATGCCCTCGGTCTCCTTCCCCTGGGCGAGGTATTGGTGGCGAAGGGGAAGACCCGTCGATTGGTCCACGAGCAGGGCCCAGGCCGGATCCTCCGTCGGGGCTCCGGGCAGAACGACGACCTGACCCTTCGACGGCGGCAGGGCGCGGACCGGCCCTTTCACGCTCATGGCTCGGCCGAGCAGGGCGGATACCAGCATTCCGGGACTGACGTTCCGCAGGTCCAGGACCGGGAGATTCATGGTCGAGCCGTTGCCGCGCAGGAGGGTCCCCTGCCCGGGCAGCCAGGTCGTCCAGGAAGAGTCGGTCCACACCACCGAAGCCAGAGGCGTGTTGAACGGACCCATGGCATCGAGGCGGCCTTGCGTGGAATCGCATTCGATCCAGACGTCGAAGCGGAACGTCTTGCCCGATCGCAACAAGGTGGCCCGGCATTCGGCGCGGACGGCCGGCACGGAAGGAAACGGTCCGACCGTCCCGCGCGAGAGTTCGATTCCCTGTCGGCTTCTCAAGGTGGGTGCACATCCAGCCAACGCCAAGGCGGCGGTGGCCATCCATTTGCGGGAGATCATTTGGTCCTGTCCAGGCCTTTGATCGCCTCGGGACAGCCCGGGTCCGCCTGGAGCACGGCTTGCCACAGGGGGCGGGCTTCGGCCGGGCGGTGCAGGGCTTCGAGGATGCTCGCCTTGTGGGCTTTCAGCGTGGGGTCGTCCTCTCCCAAGGCCATGGCGCTGTCTTCGTCCGCCAACGCTTCCTTCAGGCGACCCTCGCGGAATCGGACCCACGCCTTCGAATCCAGATACGCCGGGTTTTTCGGATCGCCCGCCATCGCATGCTCGATCAGGGAGTCCGCCACCGGCAGGGACTCGTTCCGGTCGGCAAGGAGGTAGCCCAGGTAGTTCTTCGCGTTGAGGTCGTCTGGATTCTCCTGGATGGCCAGCTCCAGGTCCCGCTTGGCGGCGCTCCATCTGCCCAGCCTCTCCAGCACGGACCCCCTTTCGAAGTGCACGCGGTGCATTCCCGAATCGATGGCGAGCGCGGTATCGAATTCCGTCAACGCCGACCGGCGAAGCGCCGTGGCCTCGGGTTCCGAGTCCGGCGGAGACCATTCGCGATGGACGTGGATGGTGCGCGCTTCCGCGAGGCGGGCGCAGGAGTAGCCCAGGAGGAATCGGGCCTGGGGGAGGCGGGGCCAGTTCGCCGTCATGCGCCGGAAGATGGCGACCGCCGCGGCCGGCTTGTCGTCCTCGAGCTCGAGCATCCCCCTGCGGATCCAGGTGTCGATCGCCCCGGAATCGAGTTCGAGCGAACGGTCCAGGTAGTATCGGGCGGAATCGGGAAGATCGGACTTGAGCGCCCAGAGCCCCAGGAAATAGTAGGGGATGGCGTCGGTCGAGTCCATGGTCCGCAGACCCTCGAAGGTGGAGCGGGCATGCGACAGGGAATCCATGTCCAGGAGCAAGGCTCCCAGGCTGGAAAGGATCTTGGTGTCGGTCGGGTTCTCCGACTCCATCTGTCGGAACCGCTCCAGCGCCTCGTCCCTGTGCCCCGCCGCGAGCAACGCCCGCGCGGCCATCAGTTCCAGCCGCGGGGAGTCCTCGGGGGCGAGATCGGACAAGCTGTCCAGGAGGTTCGCCGCGGAATCCGCCCGACCCGCACCCAGGAGGAACCGTGCCAGATTTTCGCCGTCGGCCGGACTGTGCCATTCCTGCCATCGCTTCTCGAGGAATGCGATCGCGGAATCGGAGAGGTTGGCGCGCATCCAGAGAGCGCAGGCGCGCTCCACGATGGGCGCCGCCTGGGCACCGTACTCCTCGGCGAGTCGTCCGAAGAGCCGCGCCGCCTCGGCGGGTTGCTCGGCCTCCATCATGCCCGCCAAGCCCAAGAGAGCCTCCCGCGAATGGGGGTCCAGCGAGAGGACCTTCCTCCAGGCGTGCAAGGCGGAATCCCGTGCTCCGGTCTCCATCCAGAGGCCCGCCGCGAGTTCCCATTCCTCGGCGGTCTCCTCGCCGTCCAGCCTCAAGGCACGGCGAAGCACGGCCAACGCCTCCGGGGAGCGGCGGGCGTCGCGGAGACGCCGGGCCAGGTTGACCTGCAGCCACCGGTTGTCGGGATCGTAGAAGGCCGCCGCCTGGACCGCCTCCAAGGCCAGTTGGGGTTGGCCCTCCTGGTCCAGGGAAATGGCCTGCAGCCAGGCTTCGTGGGCGATCTCCAGGCGTTGGAGGGAGGAATACCCGTTGCGGGCTTCCTCGGCGGTCTGGGAAGCCAGCTGCGTGGATCCGGCGTTGCGGCCGGCGCAGGAAGCGAGACAGAGGCCGAACATGCCGACCCATAGGATGCGTGGATTCATTCGGCCCTAGAAAGTACGAGGAGCGACCTTGGGAGTCGCGGTCCGGGAGGTGTCGACGATGGAGTCGGGATCCGCTCCGGAGCTGAGCACGAGCTCCAGCGAGCTTCCACGGGTCAACAAGGTGCCGGCCATGGGATCCGAGTGCAGGACATGGCCCGCCGGAACGCGGTTGGAGGAGACGTAGTCGAGGTCGGCCACCTGGAAACCCGCTTCCTGCATGTGGGTCACGGCCTCGGACGAGTCCTGGTCCTCGACGTCGGGGACGGGGACCGTGGTCGCACCGGCGGACAACCAGAGCCGGACCACATGGCCCTTCTTGACGGAATCCCCGGGTGCCGGGCGCTGCACGGCGACCAGGTCCGGGCCGATCCGGTCGGCGCGGCGGCGTTCGGGATCCACGGTGGGCTCCAGACCCAGATCCGCCAGTTTCCTGGTCGCCTGCTCCAGGGAGAGTCCGGAGACTTCGGGAACCTCCACCACGGGCCAGCCCTCCCGAGCGACGTGGGGCATGATCCAGGAGTCCATTGCCACCCAGCCGATGGCGCCCAGGCTCGCGATGGTGGCGGCGGCCAGGGCCAAGTGGACCAGGATGCGTTGGATGGACGGGTTCACAATTCTCCCCGGAGCTTGTCTTCCGAATTCAGCACCAAATCCCTGCCCTCCACGCTGACGATCCCTTCCTTCTGCATCTGGCTCAGCACCCGGGAGACGGTTTCCCTGGAGGTGTTGGCCATGTCCGCGATCTCCTGCTGGGTGGGCCGGTCGTGGATCACGATCTGTCCGCGCACCCGGAACCCCCGCAGATCGGCCAACTGCAGGAGGGCTCCCGAGACCCTCGCGTAGACGGGAGACAGGGCCAATGCGCTGATCTTGCGGTTGGCGTTCCTCAGCCTTCCCGAGAGCTCCGTGAGGAGACCGATGGCGATCTCCGGAAATCGGCGGAGAAGATCCAGGAAGGCGGGGCGCCGCAGGAGCAGCAACCGGACGTCGGTCGCGGCACGCACGGTGGCGGATCTGGGGTCGCCGTCCAACAGGGACATCTCGCCGAAGAAATCGCCCTCCTCCAGGAAGGCGAGGACCGCCTCCCGACCCTCGGCCCCGGTGATGGCCACGCGCGCGCTCCCCTCCAGGAGCACGAAGAACCCTCGGGTGGCGATCTCCTCTTCGCGGATCAGGATCTCGCCGCGCGACGCCTTCTGCAGCTCGCTGACCTGGGCGATCGCCTCTCGCGGTGCGCGTCCCAGGGCGGCGAAGAGGGGAAGCTCCCCGAGTTGGTCGGCCAGATCCTTCGACATGGGCTGAGAAGCTAGCTCCTCTCCCGGCCAAGCGCCGGCGGTTCGCCGTCGAAGCTCTCCAGCGGATCCACCCAGGATGTGTTGTCGGCTTCTCCCCAGCGCTCGCGCCACGATCGATGGAGTGCTTCCAAGGCTTGTCGAGCCGTGGCGGGTGAATCGGGCCCCTCGGCGTTCTTCACGGGAGCGAATTCGCTTTCCCGACGCACCCGCAGGAGGGAATTGCCCGGGGAGGCGGGAAACGCGTCGAAGAGGAACCGTTCGTACTTGCAGGCGATCTCGCCGGAGCGGTCTTCGCCGGTGATGGGATCCACGTGGGGGATCCTTTTCCGCGCCAGATGCCAGGGAAGGTCCAGGTCGGCGAACGACTCCGCCAGATCCAGGCGGACCAGGTGGGAAGCGATGTTGGCCTCGCGGTGGACGGGAAGTCCGTCGGTGTCCAGTGCCGAGGCCGTCCGGGCGGGCAATTCCGTGTATTCCGCGACCCTGGGACGTCCATGGGCGTCCTGGACGTGGACGCCCACCTTTTCGGCGGGATCGGTGCGCAGGACGGACTTGCAGGACAACGGCTGTCCAGCGGCGGCGGCATGGCCCAGGAAGACGGGATCGCAGGGGAGCGAAAGGAGGTTGTCCACGCCCGCCACGTGGATCCATTCGATCCCTCGCGCCCTCCATGCCAAGAGGAGCCCCGTGTCCCGCAGGCGCTCCCAGATGCCTCCGTTGCCGTCCGGTACCAGCGCGAGCCTTCCCGGAGCGGCGAGGAGCGCGTGCCCGGCGTCGTCCAGCGCGGGTGCCGAGGACTGGAGGAAGAAGGAGGGCCAATCCTCCGGGACGGTCGGACCCGTGCGTGCCCGGAACCAACGGCGCGTGGCTTCGTCGTTGTCGGGTCCGGTCATGACGGAAAACGGAGGCAGGGTGCCGGAGAGCTCCTCCAGGCGCAGGAGGCGTCGAACCACGACCTCGAAGAGCGTCAGGTTTCCGGGAAGGCCCAGGGGCGCGGCCCCCTTGGGGCCGTCGAAGCCCAGTCGGGAGCCTTGTCCTCCGGCCATGAGGACGAACGCCGCCCTGCCCGAGGCGAGCAGGGAAAGGCCGGCTTCGCGCAGCGAACGCCGCGTGTCCGGGGTCGGTTCGCTCGCGCGCACGGGAAACATCTCCGGTTGCGCGGAATGGTCCGCGGCGGGTCCGGCCGCCCGGTGCATGGCTCGGACCCGGTCCCAATCGACCCCCTCCAGCTCCCGCAGGAATCCGGGCCTGCGGTCCGGCTCCAGGTTCCGCAGATGCTCCAGCAGGTGTTCCTGTCCGGCGGCGCGCAGGCGGACCTCCATCAGCGCACCTTGAAGAAGATGACCAGCCCCACCAGCAGCATGAACAGGGAGACCAGGTGGAATCGCCAGATGATCTTGGAGTTGGCGTCGGTTCGACGACGGTATTTGTCCTCGAGCACCTTCTGGAAGTGGTGGTGGACGGGTGCCATGCGGAAGAGGCGCTTGCCTCCCGACGCCTTGAACCACCCGATCTGCAGCGCCACGGAGAGGGCCTCGGCCAGGAACACGAACCCCACCACCAGGAGGAAGAGCTCGGCCTTGGAGAACACGTACATCATGCCGATGGCTCCGCCGAAACCTATGGAGCCCGAGTCGCCCATGTAGATCTCGGCGGGGGGGCTGTTGTACCACAGATAGGCCATCAACGCCCCGCTCATCGCCCCGGCCACCACCAGGAGTTCGTCCACCCCGGGCAGGTGGGGCAGGAGCAGGTAGTGCGACCACACCGCGTTCCCGCAGATGTAGGCCACGGTTCCGGTGAACAGCGCGGACGTCACGAGGGGAACGGAGACCAGGGAGTCGAGGCCGTCCGTGAAGTTCGCGCCGTTGGCGGTCGCGGTGACCACGAAGGACATGAACAGGACGAAGCCCCAGCCGGGAAGGTGGAGCTGGAAGAGGCTGGGCTTCACGAAGGGGATGGCGATGGTGGCCGACTGCAGGTGCGGCACGTACTTGAAGGCCGCCCAGGAGACCAGGAGCGAGATCCCGAAGTAGAGCGCCAACCGCAGCCGGGCCGAAATCCCGTCGGCCTTGTCCATCCAGTGCTGCTTGGAGGCCTTGCCCAGCCGGATCATGCGCTTGGTGCGGATCTTGGCGAAATCGTCCAGGGCTCCCACCGCGGCGTAGGTCGCGAGGATGCCCAGGATCGCCAGCACCTGGATGTTCGGAATGGCGAACAGGAGGGAGACCACCAGGACGACCATCACCAGGAGGAGCCCGCCCATGATGGGCGGTGGGGACGCGTGGGAGGTCCCCGCGAAATCCGACGTGGCGTCCATGCGGTGCAGGAAGCGGATCCACCAGGGCATCAGCAGGAAGACAAGGGTGGAAGCGGCGATGGCCGCGGCCCCGGCGCGGAACAGGCGTCCGTCGAAGAGGGCGAGGTGGGTGACGTGATGGAGCCAGAGGCTCAACATCGGGATCCTTTCCGCTCCAGGCGGAATTGCCCGAGCCGTTCGTTCCAGAGGTCCTTGAGGGAATCGCGCAGCGGAATGGCCGAACGCCACCCGGTGTGCCGGAGGATCTTGCCGGGGTCTCCCAGCATCATGGGGATTTCGGTGGTGCGTTCCCGGCGCGGATCGAAGCGGACCTCGACGCCGCCGCCCGAGAGCTGCACCAGCTCCTCGGCCACCTGGCGGGCGGTCGCGGTCTTGCCCGAGGCGACGTTGTAGGTTTCGCCCGGCTCCCCCTTGTCCAGGAGCAGGATGTACGCCCGCGCCACGTCGCGGACATCCACGTAGTCGCGTTCCACCTCGAGGTCCCCGGTGTACAGCACGGGTTCCCCGCGTTCGACGCGGATGCGCGCCAGTTGCCAGGCGATCTCGCCCGCCAAGGACTGCCTGGAGAGCCGGGGCCCCACCGTGTTGAAGAGCCTGGCCACCACGATGCGCAACCCGTGTCCCAGCACGTACTGGCGCGCGAGGATCTCGCCGCAGGCCATGCTGGCGCCCATCGTGGAGAGCGGGAGCAGAGGATCGTCTTCGGTCCGCGCCACTTCGGCGCCCCTGCCCAGCGGCCCGAGCCCGTAGACCTCGGCGGAGCTCTGGAACAGGATCCGGGCGCCCGGGCAATGGCGGCGGCAGGCTTCCAGGACATTGCGTGCCAAGGCGACGTTCCCCAGGAGAGCTTCCTCGGGATCCTCCTCGCCCGACCGCACCGACCAGCGACTGGCGAGATGGACGACTTCGGAAGGCTGGTGGTATTCGAAGAGACGACGCGCTTCCTCGGGGTCGCGCAGATCGGCGCGCACGTACTGAACGTCGGCGCGTTGCTGTTCGGGGGGAGGCAGGACCGGACCGGCCGCCACCAGAGGTCCGCTCTCGCGGGGCAGCAGTTCCATGAGGTGGTGGGCGATGGAACCCGTGGTGCCGGCGACCAGGACGGACATTCAGGCTCCGATCGCCGACCAGGCGGCGGCGGCTTGTTCGCGAGGGACGTCATCGACGACCGTCGCCGAACCGATGGAGGTGGGGAGCACGAACCGGACGCGGCCCGACCGCGCCTTCTTGTCGCGTCCCATGGCGTCCCAGGCGGATTCGCGGTCCAGGGAGAGCCCGTCGGGGATCCGGACGGGGAGTCCCAGCGCCTGGATCAGGCTCCTTTGACGGATTTCGTCCGCTTCCGTCCAGAGCCGGCGCTCCCTGGAGAGCCTGCCCGCACAGAGCATCCCCAGGGCGATCGCCTCGCCGTGGAGGAGCGTGCCGTAGCCGGACAGGGTCTCCAGGGCGTGTCCGAAGGTGTGCCCCAGGTTCAGGAGTTCCCGCACCCCCGCCTCGCGCTCGTCTTCGGCGACCACCCCGACCTTGATCGCGCACGACGCGGCCACCATCCTCGATACCGCCGCCGCATCGCGCGCCCGGACGGCGTCGGTGCCGGATTCCAGCCAGGCGAAGAAGGCCGCGTCGCGGATCACCCCGTGCTTGACGACCTCCGCCAACCCGGCGACGTATTCCCGGGACGACAGGGTGTCCAAACAGGAACTGTCCGCGAGCACGAGCCGCGGCTGGTGGAAGGCCCCGATCATGTTCTTGCCCAGCGGATGGTCCACGGCGGTCTTCCCGCCCACGGAGCTGTCGACCATGGCGAGCAAAGTGGTGGGCACCTGGACGAAGTCGATGCCGCGGAGGTAGCAGGCCGCGGCGAACCCGGTCATGTCGCCGCCGACCCCGCCCGAGAAGGCCACGAGGAACGCCTTGCGGTCGGCCTTGCGTTCCAGGAGGAAGGTGAAGAGGCCTTCCAGGTCCCGGAGGGTCTTGTGCTCCTCGCCCGGCTCGAACGCGAACACGGGAAGATCCCGGCCCCAGTCGCGCTTCCAAGCCTCGATCTCCCCGGCGCGCGCGGCCAGGACGTTCCGGTCGGTGACCACGAAGGGTCTGCCGACCAGTCCGATGCTCCTGCACAGGAGGGGAAGGTGGCGGGCGATGCCCGATCCCGAGAAGATTGGGTAGCTCCTGGAGCCCAGCGGAACGGTCGCGGCCTTGGAGGCCCAAGGTTCCAACAGTTCCAGGATCCGATCGGCGATCTCTTCCCGACCTTGTTCGTCGGAGGATTCGATCTGGAAGTCGGCCTGGGCGTAGAGGTGTTCGCGGTCGGACATCAGATGGTGGATCTTCGCAAGCCGCGAGGGCGGGTCCAGGCCCGCGAGGAGTGGCCGGTTCTCCTTCTTTCCCACCCGCAGGCAGATGGTCTCGGGACGGGCCCAGAGGCCCACGAGGATGCCAGTGGAGCGCACCAGGGGCAGGGCGTCCGGATGGATCAGGCTGCCGCCGCCCAACGCGATCACCCGCGGGCTTTCCGCGCTCAGGTGGCGGATGGCTTCCATCTCGATTTCCCGGAAGGCGGCCTCGCCGAGTTCCGCGAACAGTTCCTGCACGGTCTTGCGGTGCCTGGCCTCGATCCAGTGGTCCGTGTCCTCGAACGGAACCTCCAGCCTTTCGGCCACCAGCGCCCCCAGACGGCTCTTCCCGGTGGCCATGAACCCGGTGAACCAGACGTGCCGCTGGAGCTTCAACAGGGGCGCCGGAGGGTGGGACAGGAGCGGACGGACATGATCCCCGGAAAGATGCCAATTCCCTGTGGGGCTTTTTGTCATTTTCCTCTACCGATGCACGGGGGACGCCTGCCCGCCTCCGACGGAGACTGCCCACCTCACCCCTCCCTCGCCGTCGGCGAGGGTGTCCCCTCTCCAACAAGTGGAGAGGGGAGAGACGAAGCGACCCCCCTCTCCACTTGTTGGAGAGGGGGAATGGGGGTGAGGTGGGCTAGACGCCCAGGGCGCTTCGCATGACGGACATCGTCTCGGAAATGTCGATTATGCGGCCGGTAGATGCTTGGGTCCACTGTTGGAGTGCGAAGGCACCCTGGCCGACGAGCATTCCGATTCCATGGACGACAGTCGCTCCGTTCTTGGCTGCGTCGATCAGGAACGGGGTGTCATGCGGCTTATAGACAAGGTCGAAGGCGATCTGGCCTGATTTGACAGATCCTGATGGAACGGGGCTTTGGCCGGGATCGTCGCCGGAATCCAATCCGACCGTGGTGGTCTGAACCACGAGGGATCGGCGACCGTTGTTCCATTCGGGGAAATCGGTTAGGGGGAGCAATGGAATCTTGTAATTGGTCCTCTCGGTGATTTCTGGAAATCGTCTGAGATTCCGACCGAACGCAGTGACGGAACGAACCCGGAATTCTTGGTCGAATCCAGCGATCATCGATTGTGCCGAACCACCAGTTCCCAGTACGGCTACATCTAGCTTCGAGAGATCGGCGACGGGTGCCGTTTGCTTCAAGGCCGCCATCGCGCCTCGGAAGTCGGTTGAGTCACCATCGAATCGCTCGGAACGTTTCACGAGCGTATTCACTGCCTCGGCGTACTCGCCTTCTGCGGCGAGGTGTCGGCTGCGGGACTTCAGCCACTCGTACACCGCCACCTTGTGCGGCACCGTGACGTTGCAGCCGATCACGTCTGGGTCCGCTTCCAGTTCTTCCAATGTCGCGATCAGGTTCTCCGGTGCGACATCGAGGACGGAGTACTCCCAGTCCAGGCCGTAGTGTTGGATGGCGGCATTTTGCATGATCGGCGACAGGCTGTGGGAGACCGGGTGGCCCAGGAGGTAGAGCTTCTTCATGCCGCGTTCCAGTCGAGGTTCTCCACGGCTTGTTCCAGTTGCTTGTCGGCCTTGGCGGCGCGGGAGCGCTTCCAGGCCATGGCCTCGGCATGGATGGCGGCTCGGAGGGTCTCGAAGCCTTCGCGGGTGGAGGCCGAGACCGACAGGGCGTGGGGGAAGTGGATCGCCATGCTTTCGCGGTCGGGGGCGTCGAGGAGGTCGGCCTTGTTGAAGACCACGATCCGCGGCACGGTGTCTCCGCAGAGTTCGTCCAGGAGGTCTCGGGCCACCCGCATCTCCTCGTCACGGAATTTGTCCGATCCGTCCACCAGGTGGAGCACGAGGTCGGCCTCGTCCACCACGCGCAGGGTGCTGCGAAACGACGCCACCAGGTGGTGGGGGAGCTTGCGGATGAAGCCCACGGTGTCCGAAAGCGTGCATTCCGGGGCGTCGTTTCCCACCCAGAGCTTGCGGGTGGTGGCGTCCAGGGTGGAGAACAGGCGGTCCTGCGCGAGCACCTTGGCCCCCGTCAGGGAGTTGAGGAGGGTGGACTTTCCGGCGTTGGTGTAGCCCGCCAGCGCGACGGAGAAGGCGTCGCTGCGCCTGCGCTTCCCCTGCTCCGAGCGGCTGGTCTCGAGGTCCGCCAATTCCCGTCTCAGCTTCGCGAGCCTGGTGCGGGCGATGCGGCGATCCGTCTCCAACTGCGTTTCGCCGGGACCCAGAGTCCCGATGCCGCCTCCCTGGCGCTCCAGGTGGGCCCACATCTTCGTGAGTCGGGGGATCAGGTATTCGAGCTGGGCGATCTCCACCTGCAGCTTGGCCTCGCGGGTGCGGGCCTGGCGGGCGAAGATGTCCAGGATCAGGCCCGAACGGTCCAGGATGAATCGCTCGGTCAGCTCTTCCAGGCGCTTGGCCTGGCCGGGCGAAAGGTCGTCGTCGAACACGATCTTGTCGACGTTGTGAGCTTCGCACAGTTCCGCCAGTTCGCGCACCTTCCCCTGGCCCAGGAGCGTGGCCGGATCGAAGGTGGTGCGGTTCTGGGTCATCGTCCCGGCGACGTCCGCCCCGGCGGAGAACGCCAGGCGTTCCAATTCGGCCAGATGCTGGGCCGTGGTGGCGGGATCCTGCGCCCTGGTGCTCACGCCCACCAGGACAACCCGCTCTCGGGAATTGTCGTGACGCCCCCGCGCGGCCGCGGTGGGCGCGAAGTTCACTCCCACTCGATGGTCCCCGGTGGCTTGTGGGTGCAATCGTAGAGCACGGCACCGGCGCCCAGTTCCAAAAGACGGGCGGCGAGCTTGCGCAATTCGGCCTCGGGGGCCTCCCAGAAGCTCGCGGTCATGGCTTCGCGGCTGATGACGGGACGGAGCACGACCACTGCCTTGCCTCCCGCCAGCACGGGCAGGAGCACCACGGGCATCTGCCAGATGGTCTCGTAGGCCCCGATTCGCTGGAGCCAGGTGGTCGACTCGGAGTCCAAGGAACGCAGGAGGTCCAGTCGACCGCGCTCCGAGAAGGCTTGGTGCGCGACGAAATCCTCGGCACCCGCGACGTGCCAGACCACCCGATTGAAGGCGCGGACCTTGTTGGTCAGCTCCACGGCCGCAGTTTCCAACTGCTTCCAGTCGCAGGGGCCGGAAAGGACCGCGGGTTGCGCGTAGGTCCGTCCGTCGCCTTGGACACCCACGGAACGGACGGGAAGTGCGGCGAATCCGAATCCGTGAGCAGCAGCCACCGCGGTGGCGGCGTGGACGGATTCCGTCGATGCCTTCGGTGCCTCGGAACCTTGGCAGAGGAGGCGAACGCCCAGGCCGGGGCCCGGGAACGGGTGGCGCCAGACCAGGTCGTGGGGGATGCCGAGCCGCTCGCCCAGCTCGCGGACTTCGTCCTTGTAGAGCTCGGCCAGCGGTTCCAGGATGCGTCCCGCCTCGATGAGCCGCAGGATGGCGGGGACCCGGTTGTGGTGGGTCTTGATGGTGGCCGCGTTGGCGGTGCCGCCGGACTCGATGGTGTCGGGGTAGATGGTTCCCTGCGCCAGGAGCCATTCGTCGGGATCCAGACCGAGCTTCGCGGTCTCCTCGGCTTGGACGTCCAGGAACGTGTCGCCGATGATCTTGCGCTTGCGTTCGGGCTCCCAGACGCCGGACAACCGGGACAGGAACAGGTCCGAGGCGTCGGCCACCCGCAGGTTCTCGAAGCCTTCCCTCTTCATGAATTCCATGACGCCGGCCGATTCGGATTCCCGCATCAGACCGTTGTCGATGTGCAGACCCAGCACCCGGTCCGGACCCAGGGTCTTGTTCAGGAGCGCGAAGGCGACCGTGCTGTCCACTCCGCCGGACACCAGCAGGAAGACCTTCCGCCCCTGGGCCTGGAGCCGGATCTTGTCGGAAAGGGACGCCGCGTAGTCCCCGATGTTCCAATCCCTGCGGAAACCGCAGACGTCCAGGAAATTGGAGAGGATCCTCTCTCCGTGGACCGTGTGGACCACTTCGGGGTGGAATTGGAGTCCGAATCGGCGGGATGGGACGTTCTCCACCGCCGCGTGGCGGCAGTGGCTCGTTGTGCCCGATACCCGGAACCCCTTGGGGAGCTCGTCCACCTCGTCGCCATGGCTCATCCAAACCCGGGTGGGCGAGGGAATGCCGGTGAACAGCGGCGACAATCCGTCGTGCACCAGGTCGGCGGGCCCGAATTCGTGGACCTTCCCTTTCTGGACGTGTCCTCCCAACTCCTGGTTGATGGTGTGGTGTCCATAGCACAGACCGAGCACGGGAACCGGCACCGCCAGCCACCGTGCGTCGAACTCGGGGCGGTCCGTGTCGTAGACGGAGGAGGGTCCTCCGGACAGGATGACACCCCCGACGTCGCCCAGGTTCAGGGGCTCCGAACCCGGGAAGCGAATTTCGGAGTAGACCCCGAGATGGCGGATTCGGGTGGCGATCAGGTGGGCGTATTGCCCCCCGAAATCCAGCACGACAAGCTTCTTCATCCGCGGAAAGCTAGGAACCCTGACTGCCGACGGGATCGGCTCGGACCGTGCGTACCTAGCAGGGTTTTCAAGACAGAACCGGGGGGCCTTGGATAGCCCCACCGGTCCCTGACTCCAACCAAGTTTAGCCTACCCGGAAGGAGCTGGACACCACATAGCTTTTTTGTGCTTTGGTGCCAAGGAAAATATTTGTCCGTCAGAGACGAATATGCCTTCCCATACCTTGTATACTAGTCATCGGAATAATCAGGAAAAGGACTAAGAAAATATGCTTTACACGATTGCCGTAATCCTAATCGTCTTGTGGCTGTTGGGGATGGTGACATCCTACACCATGGGCGGATTTGTTCACATTCTCCTTGTTATAGCGGTCATTGTCATTTTGGTCCGCTTGATTCAAGGTCGCCGAGTGCTTTGAATATCAACTCCGTCGATTTTGCCTGCAATTTGGCATTCTATGACGGAGTGATAGGTTTGATCAAAAGGAAGACAAATGGATTCATGTGTCAGCCACCATCATTGCTGCTGTAAAATGCTGTCGTTTTTGGCGGCCGCTGGAGCAGGGATTGCTTTGGTTGTGTTTGTGGTCGCCCGGTGGAAAAAGGTTTCCGTGCTCTTCGAGCCGTTGATCAAGGAGAAGTGACATGAGCGCCAAAGATGCCTACAAGGTCAAATTCCAAGCTGAAATCGAATTGACCCAAGCGAAATTGTCCGAATTGAAGGCGCAAGCAAAGGTCTCCGCATCCGACGTTCGAATCACATATTCCCAAATGGTGGACGACCTCGAACGAAAACTCGACGCTACGAAAATCAAGCTCAAAGAACTTGGTATGGCCAGCGAGGGCGCATGGGAACACCTCAAGGATGGAATGCAGGCTGCTTGGACAGACCTGGAAACCGGTATCGGCAAAGCCGCCGACAAGTTCAAGACCTGATTCGCAAGGAGTTCATGAAATGAAAACAACCACATTGGCCGGAGCCGTTCTGCTTCTGGCCTTGAGTGCTGTGCCTGTCTTGGCGGACGACATCGTCGGACAGCCGGACGGGACATTCGCATTGGGCGTGCAGTTGGGGGCCGCGGACGGAAAAAATGGGGGCAGTGGATTCAGCGGCATCACCGCCCGTTTCGGTCGGGACCGGACCATCGAAGGTGTCCTCGCCTTCAACCCGGGTGGGACCTGGATCGTGAACGGGAATTTCCTGTTGCACAGTTCCAGCCTGTTCCAACAGCATCCGATCTCCGCCATCAAGCTCTATGGCGGATTCGGACTTGGGGCATGGACCGGGGGAGACGGCGGATTCTGGGCCCAGGTTCCGTTGGGTGTGGACTTCGACTTCTCCCTGCCCATCGAAGCGTCCGTCTACGTCGCACCTGGATTGGACATCCTGCCTTCGACCGCCGCCAACGTCCACTTCGGCTTGGGGGTTCGCTACTGGTTCTAGCTCGGCGAACCAGGGGCCCGACCGATATCGGCGGTCCCCTGGACAAAGCCTAGCGGAGACACATGGCCACCGAACGCGTCTCGGAATACCCCGGCGCCGAGACTTGCACGATCGCGATCCCTCGATGGTCCAGCCGAAGGTTGGAAGTCCCCGCGGCCAGTTCGGATCTGGCGAGAACGCGGCCGACCGGATCCCGGATTTCGGCGTGGGAGGCTCTAGGCACGGTGATTCGCAGGCCCTGTGGAATTTCGACAACGGATGTGTTCGACGATGCGGCACCCTTGATCCCGACCTCGGGTGGCATCGCCACGAAGGCCGCGGGAGCGCTGTACATCTGCGAGGTCACCTGGCCCAGATGGAACGAATCGATCTGGAAGTGCCCGGTGGCGTTCGACGTCGACACCCCGCCAGTCTGGTTGTTTTCCTGGATGTGCCAATGGAATCCCGTCGCTTGGGCCATGTTCGGACTTCCCGATCGGTTGGCCAAGCGCCCGGTGAAGGTGTTCAGGTTGTGGGTGAAGGTCTTCCACGAGGTGCCGACGGTGTCCAGGACGTGGAAGTAGTTCTGGTCCGTGATGTCGGTCTCGACCAGGAAGTAGTCCACGACCACCTTGTGGCTGGCCTTCATGCGGTAGGAGACCCTGGTCGCGTACTGGAAGCCCGTCCACCCCTGCGAATCCCAGGCGACTCCGGCGAAATTCCAATTGTTGTCCGGTGTGGCGCCCAGATCGTAGTCGAACTGCAGGGAGCGTTCCGATCCCGAGCCCGATACGCCGAAGTTCGAGACCGTGGAGGTGCCGCCGGGCGCGTCCGTGAACGAAGACCACGCCCCCAGGTTCGGAGACAGGGTGGGGGCGGTGAAATCGTCGACGATCAGCCAATTTCCGTCTGGAGTCCGGATGTCCTTCTGGTGGGCCACCCAGACGGGGATCGAAATGTCGGCCAGTCCGTGCGCCGAGAACACGAGATCGCAGATCCCTTGGGGGAAGGTCGCGCCTCCGTTGGTCTGGCCACCCCAATCCGCGGACAGCGTGTCCGACGTTCCGGAAGTGGACCAAGTCTCTCCCGAATCGCGACTCGTGATGGTGATCCGCCACGCGGCGGGCTTGACCAGACGGGCTCCGGCCTCCAGGCGCATGGTTTGGAAATCCAGCTGACGTGCCGAAACCTCGGGCTGCGTGGTCCAGGCCTGGGGCACTCCCGGCATCGGGTCGGCCAGATCTTCCCAGATGTTGGAAAATCTCCCTTGGAGCACCGCGGCACCGAACCAGGCCAAGAATTGGTCGAAGTACATCTCGTTGTGGGCCGTGTCCTCGGCGTGGACGGCGTCGGTGGCGTTGGGGTCCACCGCCCAGCCCCAGTAGTCGGAGGTCGGGGAATCCCGATGGGCGAGGAGTTCCGTCGCCCAGGCCGCCGGAACGGAGGAATTGGAAGATGCCATGGCGGCGCAGGCCCACATTCCGATCGTGAGGTGGGAATGCTCCTGGCGCGGACGAACGGGGCCCGCGGTGCCGGAAAGGCTCCATGTGGAATCCGGCGAGACCATGCTTCCGCTCATCTGGTAGAAGTTCGCCAAGGACGGATCGGAGCCCAGCAGATGCATGGCTGTGTCCAGGAAAACCTTGGCGCGCGGTTCTCCGTTCCAGGTCCAATCCAGGCCCAGGCGCCAAAAGACCCGGATCCCGTCCTTGTACATGTCGTGGCCCTGGTCGAAGGGGTTGTACCCCAGGCTGCCGCTGTACCAGGAGCCGTCGGGGACCATCCAGTCCGGGAGCAGCCCTCGGGCGTAACCGGGGTTGGCCTGGATCACCTTGTAGGCCTGGTCCACCACGGCCATCCAATCGTGGGCGCTGTCCGCCTTGGCGAAGATCCGGTAGTTGGCGGGAGCCAGGTATCCCGGGTCCACGAACGCATCCCCTCCCCATGCGGCACCCGGGCAGAGGTTGTAGCTCGCGGTCACGGCCTGGCTCCAGATGGTGCTCATCATGGCCTTCGCCCGGGTCTTGTAGTCGACGTCGAGCGGACTGGTATGGGCCTTCCAGACCCCCTTCTTCACCAGGCTGTCGGCGAAGAGGAGCATCATGCAGATGTCCTCGTCGGCATCCGTGGCCATTCCCGAACCATCCGCGGTCACGGCGCCGTTGTCCCATCGCCAGTTGTAGTATCCCCCGGTCTTGTTCCAAAGGTCGCTCTCCGAGGCGTCCCAGATGGAATTGAAGGTGGTTTGGTCGTCGTCGTAGAGCGCCGCGATCATGCCATAGGCGGAACTTTCGGAGACGGCGTCTCCGGGCATTTCGGACTTCGGACGGTGCACCAATCCGTCTCCGTAGGGCGCGATGTTGCGCGCCTTGATGCCCGCCCAGGTATGCTCCAGGGCCGTGTCCAACAGCGGGTTGGCGACCCCCACCAAGGAGGAAGGGTAGGGAGCCCCGGTAAACGCCAGGGCTGGGAAAAGAATCAGGCTGGATAGAAGCTTCGTTCGAGGCATGAAGGTTTCAAAATGCCAACGATCCAACGGATTCGTCGTCGGGTTTTTGGATCGCCATGCTCGAGTCGGGTTCTCCCGCAGTGACCTCGACGGGATAATGGGCTCTGGGGGCTCCTACTCCTCCGAGGCGTCTTCGCTTTCCACGCTGGTGGGGAGGCCCACGAAGTCGTCGCCATGCAGAGCCTCGCGGATCTTGGCTTCGAGGTCCACGGCCATCGCGGGATGCTGTCGGATGTACTCCAGTGCCGAATCCCGTCCCTGTCCGATGCGTTCCGGCCCATAGGAGAACCACGAGCCGGATTTGGAAACGATTTCGAGTTCCACGCCCAGATCGAGAAGGGACGATGGCTTGGAGATGCCCTCGCCGTACATGATGTCGAACTCGCACTGCTTGAACGGGGCGGCAAGCTTGTTCTTCACGATCTTGACGCGGGTGCGGTTTCCCACCACTTCCTCGCCGGACTTGATGGAACTGATCCGGCGGATGTCGGCGCGCAGGGACGCGTAGAACTTGAGGGCGTTGCCGCCGGTGGTGGTCTCGGGGTTTCCGAACATCACACCGATCTTCATGCGCAGTTGGTTGATGAAGATCATGCAGCAGTTGGACTTGCTGAGGATGCCGGTGAGCTTGCGCAGGGCCTGGCTCATGAGCCGGGCCTGGAGGCCCACGTGGCTGTCTCCCATTTCACCGTTGATTTCCGCCTGGGGCACCAGGGCCGCCACCGAGTCGATCACGATGATGTCGATGGCCCCCGAGCGCACGAGGGTCTCGGCGATGTCCAGGGCCTGTTCTCCGGTGTCCGGTTGGGAGACCAGGAGGTTCTCGATGTCGACGCCCAATCGCTTGGCGTACTGGGCGTCGAAGGCGTGCTCGGCATCGATGAAGGCGGCGACACCGCCGGCCTTCTGGGCTTCGGCGATGGCGTGGAGGGACAGCGTGGTCTTGCCGGAACTCTCGGGGCCGTAGATCTCCACCACCCGACCGCGGGGCCAGCCTCCGACGCCCAGGATCGCGTCCAACTGGATGCAACCGGTGGGGATGATGCCCATCTCCGCCCTGCCGCTGTTCATGCCCAAGGTCATGATGGACCCCTTGCCGTGGTTCTTCTCGATCTGGGCGAGCGCGGCGTGGAGGGATCGCTCCTTCTCCTTGTCCTTGTCCAGGGATCCCGCCGAAACGACGATGCCTTCCTTCGCGACATTCTTCTTGGGTGTGGCCACGGCCATGGTTCTCTCCTCGCACGTATTGGTGGATCAGGGGGCGAACATCGATTCGCCTTTGGCTGAAGAGAACATAATGAATACTGCTCAAGAGGGCAAGTGAAATTATGAATAGGTGATGGACGTGCAGGGGAAAGGCCTGGGGAGGCTAAATTCCCTCTCCTCATGACCATGGAAAGCAAGTATTCGCCCATCGAGGTGGAAAAGAAGTGGGAAGCCCTGCACCGGGGGAATGGATCCTTCCACCCCAGGGGGGAGGGGAAGCCCTTCACGGTGGTGATTCCGCCGCCCAACGTCACCGGTGCCCTGCACATGGGCCACGCGCTGAACCAGACCATCCAGGACGTGCTGGTGCGTTTCGAGAGGCTGCGCGGACGGCGGACGCTTTGGCAACCTGGAACGGACCATGCCGGCATCGCGACCCAGAACGTGGTGGAGAGGGCGCTGGCGAAGGAAGGCAAGAAGCGACGAGAGATGGGCCGTGAGGCCTTCTTGGAGCAGGTGTGGGCGTGGAAGAACCAGTACGAGGCCCGCATCGTGGGGCAGGTCCAGCGCATGGGCAATTCCTGCGACTGGGATCGGTTGCGCTTCACCATGGACGAAGGACTCTCCCGGGCCGTGCGCGCCGCCTTCGTGCATCTGTACGAAAAGGGCCTGATCTACCGCGGCAAATACATCGTGAACTGGTGTCCCAAGGACCGCACGGCCCTCTCCGACGACGAGGTGGAGACCAAGGACGGCGGCGAACCCGGCCACCTGTGGCACCTGCGCTATCCGCTGGAGGACGGCTCGTTCCTGGTCGTGGCCACCACGCGCCCCGAGACCTTGCTGGGCGACACCGCCGTGGCGGTGAATCCCAAGGACGAGCGCTACGCGAGCCTCGTGGGCAAGCGGATCCGGCTTCCACTAACGGATCGGACGATTCCCGTCATCGCCGACGATTTCGTGGAGATGGACTTCGGGACCGGTTGCGTGAAGGTGACCCCCGCGCACGATCCGACGGATTTCGGCGTGTTCCAGCGCCATCCCGAGATCGGCGTCATCGACATCATGAACGAGGACGCCAGCCTCAACGACGAGGTCCCCGAGCGCTTCCGCGGCCTGGACCGCTACGAGGCGCGCAAGCGCATCGTGGCCGAGTTCGAGGAACTCGGCCTCCTGGAGAAGGTCGAAGACCGGATGACGCCCATCGGGCGCAGCTACCGCTCCGGCGAGCCCATCGAGTACCGCCTCTCCGACCAGTGGTTCGTGGACATGAAACCGCTGGCGGAAAAGGCCCTGGCCAGCACCCGCGAAGGCCGCGTGAAGTTCGTGCCCGAGCGTTGGAACGACTACTACTGCAAGTGGCTGGAGAACGTGCGCCCCTGGTGCATCTCCCGCCAGCTCTGGTGGGGACACCGCATCCCGGTCTGGTACGACGAGGACGGCGTGCCAGTGGCGGCCCTGGAAGCGCCAGCGGTGCATCCCAAGACGGGGAAGAGGATCGTGCGACAGGACGACGACGTCCTGGACACCTGGTTCAGCTCGGGCCTGTGGCCCTTCAGCACCCTGGGGTGGCCGGGGGAATCGGCCGTCGTGGGCGCTCCCGTGGACAGTTGGATCCAGCCCGAGGTCAAGGGCCACTTTCCGACCGACGTCCTGGTCACCGACCGCGGCATCATCTTCTTCTGGGTGGCGCGCATGGTCATGATGTCCAACGAGCTGACCGGATTGGACCCCTTCCACACCGTGTACATCCACGGCACCATCCTGGACGACAAGGGACGGAAGATGTCCAAGTCGCTGGGGAACGGCATCGATCCCCTGGAGATGGCCGACCAGTACGGTGCCGACGCCGTGCGGTTCTCGCTCCTCATCCTGTCCACCGAAGGCCAGGACATCAAGCTTTCCCCCACCAAGTTCGAGATGGGCCGCAATTTCGCGAACAAGCTTTGGAACGCGACACGGTTCGTGCTGCCCCATCTGGAAGGCGCGGACGTTTCGGCCCCGGCCCTGGATCCGGCCGACCGCTGGATCCGCTCCCGGCTCGCCACGGTGACGGGAAACGTCACGAAGTCGCTGGAGGCCTGCCGCTTCGCCGAGGCCGCGATGGAGCTCTACCACTTCGCCTGGGGCGATTTCTGCTCCTGGTACCTGGAGCTTCGGAAGAACGAGATCCACGGCGACGACGGTCCCGCCAAGGCTTCCGCGGTGGGCTCCTGCTTCCAGGTGCTCGACGCCCTGACGCGATTGCTGAACCCCTTCATGCCCGCGCTGTCGGAAGAACTGCGCGAACACCTGGGACTTCCGCAGGCGATCCTCTCCGCATGGCCCGTCTTCCCGGCGTCCGCCGCGGATGGATCCGCCGAGCGCGCGTTCGCCCTCATGATCTCGGCGGTGGAGGCCGTGCGGAGCCTGCGCGGCCGCTACCAGATCGCTCCCAGCCGGATCCTGTCCGTGGTGGTGCGGGCCGACGACGCCCAGGTGCTTTCCGACCTTCGGGGGAACCTTGCCGCCCTCCGGACCCTGGCCGGGGCGGAAGTCGTGCTCCAGGTGGGAGGCGGCAAACCCGCCTTCTCCGGCACCGAGATCCTGTCCGGCATGCAGGTGCATGTGGCCCTGGAGGGGATCCTGGACAAGGAAGCGGAATTGGCGCGGGTGGCCAGGGAGCTTTCCGAAGCGGAGAAGTTCGCGGTTTCCATCCGCTCCAAGCTGGGAAACGAATCCTTCGTGGGCCGCGCGAAGCCGGAGGTGGTGGACGCCGAGCGCGAAAAGCTCGCGAACCAGGAACTGCGGGCCGTGCGCCTGCGCGAGACCCTGGCGGAGCTCGCCGCCTAGGGGATTCGGCGAACGAAATCCGTCCTCCGAAGAGATTGAGAATCTATACTAACCCTTCGGGTCGGCGTTGGCCAATACCCGTTTCATGAAAGGACGATTCCCATGTTCTCCAAGATCGCATCGAGCCTCACGATCCTGATCGCCGCAGCCGTCGTCTCGGGCCATGCCGCCGAGACCAAGGCCATCGCCGAAGTCCAGTCGGTCTCCGGCAGCCGCGTCGCCGGAATGGTCATGTTCAAGGATACCGCCGACGGGGTTCGCGTGGTCGCCATCGTCAAGGGGCTGGAACCGGGCAAGCACGGCTTCCACGTCCACGAATACGGGGAATGCACGGATTCCGGCGCCTCGGCAGGCGGCCATTTCAATCCCACCGGCACCTCGCACGGCGGACCGATGTCCATGCACCACCACGCGGGTGACATGGGGAACATCGTGGCCGACAGCACGGGCACCGCCCATGTCGACCAGTTCTTCCCCGGCCTTTCGCTGCAGGGCCCGGCTTCCATCCTGGGCCGCAGCGTGGTGGTCCACGCGAAGATCGACGACATGACTTCCCAGCCTTCGGGAAATTCGGGCACCCGGATCGGCTGCGGCGTGATCGGACTCGCCAAGCCCTAATCGAGCGGGACGCCCCGGGCATCGAAGAGTTCGCGGATGCGTTTCGCGCTCGCGGGCATGGCGGGCACCAATTCCTGGGCCCAGCTTTGGACCCGGAATTCCTCCAGGCACCACGCGAGTTCGCCCATCCGCTCGAAGGGATCGGGGTCGGCCAACGTTCCAGGTTCGCGCCAGTGCACGGGAACCCCGGCCGATTCCTTCAGCAGCGCCTTGAGGAACGGGACCAGCTCGGCGGCGCGTTCCTGGTCGCGCTTGGGATTGTCCACGGCGCTTTTCAATCGACGGGTGGCGGTGTCCCACCAGATCGGGAGGCGCCCGAAGACCGGCCAGGACGCGGAGCCGGGAAACCCCGCGGGCCACAGCCGTTCGCGCGTCAGTTCGGAGAACCGGACAAGGTCGGGTCGATGCGGCGGCACGGCGCGCGCCGTCTCCTCGAAGGTTCGCCTGGCCGCCACCAGGGCGCGGATCCGGTCCCGCGCCTGGGCGCGACCTTCGCGCAGGCGCCGACGGGATTCCTCCAGGCAGACCAGGAACGCGGCGCGGTCGCGAGGAGGTTCCGCCAGACGTCCCGCCTCCAGCGCCCACTTCCGGAGCGACTCGCACAACCCCTGGGCGAAGAGCCGCGATTCGGTCCAGGCGGAAAGCGGCAAGTTTACGTCGACGGGCATCTGGAGATCGCGGGGAAGCCAGGCCAGGAGGTGGTCGGTGCCGTCCACATTCCACTCCAGCAGGCAACGCAGGGCTTCGCGCTGGGAATGGTCCGCCTCCGCGGGTGACGGAAAACGGCGCAGCTCCACGTCCTGTTCGCGCAGGGACAGGGCGGGGAACAGCGTGAGCGGCATGCCCCCCGACCGGATCTCTTCGGTCCGGGCCAAGGCCAGGTCCTGCGGCCAATCGCGCATTCCCGTGCGCAGGACGCCCCCCGTCGCCGATTCGGCCGCCTTCCGGCGCAGGGCCAGCATGCGCTCCGCGAGCCTTTCCCGCAGCCGCGGCAGATCCCGGTCCCTGCCGATTTCCGCGCCGACGGAATCGACCACTTCGACCAGCATCCGCAGGTGGGGAGGAAGATCCCCTTCCCGGGGGAAGACCGCGGCCCTTGTCCCGATGCCGCGTCGGCGCAGCCACTCCGCCAAGGATTCGCGCAGGCCTGTCCGGCCGGCTTCCGCGGTCGCGTCGCGCGCGAATCGCCTGGAGGTCTCGGAAAGCGGCGCCAGCGCCTGGCGGTCGTCGCGCGGAAGCGACCGCAACAGCGATTCGACCTTCTCCGGGAGCCGCCCCGGAACAAGCCATTCCACGGCGGCGTCCGCCACCGACTCCAACTTGTCCTCGGGGACGGAAAGGAGGATTCCGTCGTCCTCCTCCTCGGGCGCGAACCGGTAGGCGAGAGGAAGATCCAGCCCCCCTGCGCGCCATCGGGCGGGAAAATCTGCTTCTCCGGGCAGGACGGAGGCATCGGCGATCAGGTCGGATTCCGTCATCCGGAGATCCGCGTCCCCTTCCGCCTTCAGGAATCCGCGCAGATCCGATGCGCTGGAAAGGCCGGCGGGGAGACGTGCCTTGTACCAGGCGACCTCGGTTTCCGCGCCCGCGTGGAGGGCACGTCGCCGCAGGCGGTCTTCCAGGGCGAGCACCCGGTCGCGCAGGGCCAGGTTGGCCTCCAGGAAGGGGAACCTTCCCTGGAGGCGACCGTCCACCAGGGCCTCGCGGCAGAAGCACTCGGTCGCGGCGACGGGATCCGCGTCGCGGGCCCGGGCTCTGCGACCGGAGGCCAGGACCAGTCCCCAGAGCAGGACGCGCATCCCGCAGGCGACCTGCTGGGCCGATTCGTCCCAGTGCGCGGGTCCGTACTCGCGCTTCAGGAGGGGTGCTCCGATCTCTTCGATCCAAAGCGGATCGACTTCGGCGCAGGTGCGCGCCCAGGTGCGGGACGTCTCCACGATCTCCGCCGCCACCAGCCACGTGGAGCCCGCCCGTGCCAGCGTGGAACCCGGCCAGGGCGTGGCCGAGCGCCCTCGCGGAGCCCGGTAGGGGAGGAGCGGTTTCCTCGCGGGGTCGCCTTTCTTCGCCCGGGCGGCGGCCTCCTCGTCCAGGCGGCAGATGTTGGAAAGGAATCCGGCCAGCAGGGCGCGGTGGATCTGCCCGTAGTCCGCCGTCGATTTCTGACTTCGCGGATCCAGTTCCGGATCGGATTGGAGGAGGTGGGAGATCTGGCGGACCGCCTCTCCCCAGTCGCGCATGCGCATGTAGCTCAGGAAATGCTTCTGGCAGAACTTGCGCAGCCGGTTTCCCGACGCCTCCTCGCCCAGCGACTTCTGGCAAGCTTCCCACAGGTTCAGGAGCCCCACGAAATCGGACTGCCGGTCCTGGAAGGGTTTCTGCGCCGCGCGCGCCTGCTCCTCCTTCCCCTCCGGAAGTTCGCGCGGATCGGGGATGGAAAGTCCCGCGGTCAGCACCACGGCTTCCCGGAGGCAGCGCTCGCGTCCGGCTTCCAGCAGGATGCGCGAACTGCGGGGATCCAGAGGCAGACGCGCCATGCGCTTTCCCGTGTCCGTGATGCGATCCTCCTCGTCCACGGCTTCCAGTTCGCGCAGGAGCTGCCAGCCGTCGGCCAGCTGCCTGCGGTCCGGCGGATCCAGGAACGGGAACGCCTCGGGGGCCCCGAGCCCGACGTCCAGGAGGCGCAGGATCACCTCGGAAAGATCCGCACGCTGCACCTCGGGCTGCGTCTGGACCTCGCGGGACTCGAAGTCCTCGCGCGAATAGAGGCGAAGACAGATTCCGGGCGCGATGCGGCCGCAACGTCCGGCGCGCTGGCGGGCGGAGGCCTGCGAGATGGGCTCCACCTGCAGGCGCTTGGTGCGTGTGCGCGGCGTGTAGCGGGACAGCCTCGCGAGTCCGGTGTCCACCACCATCCGGATCCGTGGCACGGTCACGGAAGTCTCGGCGACGTTGGTGGACAGGATGATCCTGCGCTTGGATCCCGGATGGAAGACCTTGTCCTGGTCGGAGGCGGAAAGCCGCCCGTACAGGGGCACGATCTCCGCGTGGCGCACCGGGTCCTTCTCCAGCTCGCGGGCGGTGTCGCGGATCTCCTTCTCGCCCGGCAGGAAGCAGAGGAGATCGCCTTCCGAAAGCTCCATCATCTCCCGGCAGGCCGAGGCGGTCCGTTCGGCGAGGGTCTCGTCGTCCTCCTCCACCAGTTCGTCGCGGTAGAGGACGTCGACGGGAAATGTCCGACCCTCCACCAGGACCACGGGAGCGGGCGATCCATCGGGTTCGGGAAACGCCTTCGCGAAGGCTTCGGTGTCGATGGTGGCGGAGGCGACCACGATCCGGAACTCGGGCCTCCTCTCGCGGATGCGGCGCAGGACCCCGATCAGGAAGTCGACGTTCAGGTTGCGCTCGTGCGCCTCGTCCACGACGATGGCGTCGTAGCGGGACAGGAACGGGTCGGAGCCGAGTTCGGCCAGGATGGCTCCGTCCGTGGCGAAGACCACGCGCGTGTCCCGGGTGGTCCGGTTGTCGAACCGCACCTTGTGCCCCACGAACGCCGTCCCCTCGGACCGCATCTCCTCCGCCACCCTGCGGGCCAACGACAGGGCGGCCACCCGCCGGGGCTGGGTGATGGCGATGGGCCTGTCGACGCCGAACCCGGCGCGGAGCAGGAGCTTGGGGAGCTGCGTGGACTTGCCGGATCCCGTCTCGCCCGCGAGGATCACGACGGGATGTCGTCCCAGCAACGCCTCGATCTCCTCGGCCCGCGCATGGATGGGCAGGCTGCCGTCCAGGGTCAGGTCGGGCGTGTGGGGGCGATTCATGGATCGCCCTTACGAACCCTTCCTTGCGATCACCAGGGACGACGCGCCGTAGCGGCGGACCTCGATCCCCTCCGGCCAGGTCCCGGGACGATCCGACGGCCATTGCAGCACCGCCCACCCGCCGGGCCCAGCCAGATCCAGGCATTTCTCCAGCAGGTCGTCGGGGATGGCCGCGAACGGTGGATCCGCGAACACCACGTGGAAGGCCCCGGGCCGACGGAACTTGGCGGCGTCCAGCCTCACGATCTCCAGCTCGGGGAGGGAAATCGCATCCGCGGTGCGACGCAGGCAGGCGAGTGGAACGGGGTGGTTCTCCACCGCCGTGGCGCGCGGAGCTCCCCGCGACAGCGCTTCCACCGCCATGGAACCGGTCCCCGCGTAGAGGTCGCAGAACGCGCCCTCGGCGATCTCGGGTCCCAGGATCGAGAACAAGGCCAGTCGCAACATGCCGGGCGTCGGGCGCGTGGGCTCCACGCCGGGTGGGGCGTGGATGGTCCTGCCCTTGAGCCGCCCGGTGGAGACGTGCAGGCTCAAGGCGAGTAGGAGATGGCGTCCGCCTCCATCCGGAGCTTGCCTTCGGGTCCGGAGGAAAGGGTCATCGACGCCAAGCCGAGGGGACAGGAGGTGGACTGCAACGCGGAAAGCCATTTGTCGATGCCGTCCCAGGTCCCCGTGCCGCCCACCTTCCACGTCGCGCGCTTGCGACCGGACAGTTTCTGTACCGACGGCCCCTTGAGCGCCGAGAGGTCGAGGTTCTGGGTTTTCGCGAGATCGCGCGCCTGCAGGATGGTCTTGGAGAAGTCTCCCGAGGCGGCACCGGAAGTCGCGAAGCTGGCGCTGAAGGGAAGCCGCGCCACCAGCGCGAACTGGCCCTTGGCGCCGGTCTTCAGCTCGGTGTCCACCATGCTCTGGGCCAGCAGCCCCTGGACCAATCCCCGCAAGGCGGAGGTATCCTGGGTGGATCCCTGGAGCACGACCAGACCCGGCGAGTAGAGACGCACCTGGGAGAACCGGATGGAGCCCGAACTCACCTGGCGAAGGACCGACAGGATCCGTTCGAACGAGAACTGCTGGTAGGAGAGGCGCGCAGGGGCCGAAAGATCCTCGAAGCTCGCGGGTTGGGTCGCGGATCCCGTTTGGGTCTGCGCCTCGCTCAGGACCTGGTTCACCACCCCGCCAGCCAAGGCCGGAGCGACGACCTCCGGCTGTTCGGCTTGAGGAGGAGGTGGTGGCGGAGGCGGTGGCTGTGGTGGAGGCGCGGGAGTGGGCGCCGGGACGGGCTTCGGCTCGGGGGGCGGCGGCGGCTTGGGCTTGGGAGCCTCGGAGACCTTCGCGGATTCCGTCTTCCCGCTGTCCTTGGCCGCGCGGAGGCTGTCCTTGGGACGGGCGGTGTCCTTGGGGGCGACCTTCGCCGTGTCCTTCCTGGTGGAGTCGACCTTGGGCTTCGCGACGACGGTGGGAGGAGCGATCTCCTCGAGGATGGAAGGGCGCAGATAGTACCAGACCCCGCCGCCCGCCGCCGCCAGGAGCACAAGGACCACGACGACGAGCCACCCTTTTCGTCCACGCGATGGAGCCTCGTCGCCGAGTTCCGTGGCCAGCGACCCGGCCACGTCCAGGTCGGGATCGACGGAAGTGGAATGGAACCGGTTCCTGAGCAGATTGAGACGGATCACGGACGATCCCCCTGGGAAAGGGTCAGGGCCAGTCCGAGGGCGGTGGCGCATCGGGGAGACAACTCCGAGAGCTGTTCGGCCATGGACTCCGCGGAGGGAAATGGCAGGGAGGCGAAGGAGTCCAGAAGTCGCACGTCCACATGGATGCCGGTGCCGAGGCGGGCCGCGAATCCGGTTTCCGCGGCACGTTGCCCGCAGAGGAAGACTCCTCCCAACCCGTCGGACTGCCCGCGCACGAGACCTGCTCCTTCCTGGAGGGCCTTGGCTCCTCCCAGGGAAAGCTCGTCGGAGGGGTTGGTGCCCTGCGCGACCACGACCGCATGACCCAGGAATCTGCGTTCCTGGGTCCAGAAGATCTGCAGATGGCGGTCCGCGGCGAGCACCACGGCGACGAGGCGGTCGCTCCACGAGGGGTAGTTGGTCTCGAAGGCGTTCGCCGCGGCCACGATGTCCAGACTGGCTTCGTGGAGCGGGATGTTCGCCGCGTCGCAGATGCTGGCCACCCGGTTGGCGGCCGCCCGGCGTACCGAGGCCACCAGTTGGGCGGGCTCGTTGTGAGGACCCAGCCCGTGCGGCACGCAATTGATCCACAGGTCGTTGTCCGGGATGCCGAACCATGTCCGGGCCTCGAACCTGGCGGCTTCCTCCAGAGGGAGTCCGGAGTCCGGCTCCATCAGCCGCAGCATGGCTCCGACCCCGGACAGGGAGATGGCCACCGCCTTCACCCCCTTGACCAGCTTCCGTTCGGAGAGCCACGCGTGCAAGCCCTCGCCGAGTTCCGAGGAGCTCTTCCGGCCGTGCGCCTCGTTCCAGGTGGCCACATGCTCGATCTGGTTCTTCTTGGGATCCAGCGCCACCAAGGTGCAGTGCTCCTCACCCAGGTCCAATCCGACGACGAGATTTTTTTTTGCCATATGGAGTGAGTGTACCAGTCAGAAGGTGAGGTGGGGACGGAGCTTGTCGAGTTTTGCCGGACCGATGCCTTTGACGCGCAGCAGGTCTTCGCTCGAAAGATATGGGGATTCCGTGCGGGCATCCGCGATCCGCTTCGCCAAGGCCGGGCCGATTCCGGGCAGGGATTCCAGTTGGACGAGGTTCGCCGTGTTCGGGTTCAGGGTACCCGTGATCTTCTGCGCGTGCTGGGATTTTGGTACCGCAGGAGCCTGGGCGTCTTCCATGGAATCCGAGACCTCGACCGCCTGGGATGTCCATTCCAGTGGAGTTCCCCGGACTTCCAACGGCGACAGGGAAAGGTGTGCCTGTGCGCTCCTCCAGCCGAGCCCGGCGAGGAAGAGAGCTGCGGTCAGCCCGAGAAGGCGGATTTCTCCTCGGCTGAACACGTTCAGACGGAACTCCGCATTTGTCGTAATCCTAATATTATTCTGGACTTACGCAATATTTTCGTGCGCCAGAGCGGCCTGGACCAGTCCCTTGAAAAGGGGGCTGGGGGAAAGCAAGCTCGAGGTCAATTCCGGATGGAACTGGCATCCCAGGAAGTAGGGATGACCGGGAAGCTCGATCACCTGCATGATGGGGACCCCGGGTGCCTTGCCGGAAAAGACGAGACCGGCGCCTTCCAACTGCTCCACATAGTCCGGATTCACCTCGTAGCGGTGGCGGAAGCGTTCCCGGATCCGGACGGAGTTCCCGTAGATCCTGGAAACGGCGCTGTCCTTCCGGATTTCGATGTCGTGGCCGCCCAACCGCATGGTGCCGCCCTTCTTGGTCAGATTTTTCTGGCCAGGGAGGTAGCAGATCACCTTGTGGACCACCGGATGCTCCGGACTCTCCACCTCTTCGCTGGCCGCACCGGCCAGCCCGCAGACGTTCCGGGCGTACTCCACCACGGCCAACTGCATCCCGTAGCAGATGCCCAGGAAGGGAAGGCCGGTTTCGCGTGCGTATTGGATGAGCTTGATCTTGCCTTCGATACCGCGGGATCCGAAACCACCGGGAATGATGAGTCCATCGACACCGGCGAGGGCCGTGGCAGGGCTTTGGACGCCTTTCTCGATTTCGCTGGTCTCGATCCACTTCACCTCGACCTTGGCCCCCAGGTGGGCTCCGGAGTGCTCCAGGGACTCGATCAGGCTCGCGTAGGAATCTTCCAACGCGGTGTATTTCCCTCCGATGGCGATCTGCACCGTGCGATCGGGATGGTCGTGGTTGCGCTTCACGGCCTCCACCCACTGGGACCATTCGCCCAGATCGGGCGGTGAATAGATCCCGAGCTTCTTGTGGATCAGCTCGGAAAGGCCTTCCTTCTCGTACACGAGCGGGATCTCGTAGACGGATCGGACATCGGGTCCGGAGATGACCGATTCCTTCTCCAGGTTCCCGAACAGGGCGATCTTCTCCTTGATGTGGTCGTCCAGGTACTCCTGGCAGCGACCGATCACCACGTCCGGATAGATCCCGAACTCGTTGAGGAGCTTCACGCCCTGCTGGGTTGGCTTGGACTTCTGTTCGCGGACGCCGGAGGGAACGGGAACGTAGGTGAGGTGCACGAAGAGCATGTTCTCCGGGCCCACCTCGTGGCGCATCTGGCGCAGGGCCTCGATGTAGAACAGGTTTTCCAGGTCTCCCACCGTGCCGCCCACCTCCACCAGGAGGATGTCGGCCTTCTCTTCGCGGCTGATGGCGAAGATGCGCTCTTTGATGACGTTGGTCGCGTGGGGGATGAATTGGACCGTCTTGCCCAGATAATCTCCGCGCCGCTCGCGCTCCAGGATCTCCTGGAAGATCTTCCCCATGGTCAGGTTCCACCCGAACTTGCCCTGGATCCCCAGGAAGCGTTCGTAGTGGCCGAAATCCATGTCCACCTCGCCGCCGTCGTCCAGCACGAAGACCTCGCCGTGCTCGATGGGGTTCATGGTGCCCGGGTCGGTGTTCAGGTAGCCGTCGAGCTTGACGGGCACGATCTTCAGCCGGGAGCAGAGAAGCCGGCCGATGGACGCCGCCGCCACGCCCTTCCCCAATCCGGAAAGGACCCCGCCCGTCACCACGATGTATTTGGTGTCGCTCTTGTTCGCGCCGGACATCTATTGGGCTCCTTCCCTACGCAACTCTTCCAGGACCGTGGAAATATGCTCCCTCCGATCCACCGCGGCACGGGGCCAATGTCCCGTGACGGCCCGAACCCGCATCCGATGGGCCAGGGCTCGGAGCGGTTCGATCCGCCGTTCCATCTCCCAATCGGGCACCGGGAGAACGGAGAAGCGTCCCAATGCCTCCCGAGATCCGCCGTAAATGCCCACATGCACCGCCCATCCGGTTTCGGTGGAACCATTCGGAATCTCGCGGTGGAAATCCAAGGCATCGGCCGGATCGCCCACGCCCAGACGGATCTTCACCACATCTGGATCGGCGCGGTCGGCTGGGGAAAGGACCAGATCCGCCGCGGTCCACATGGCGTCGGGGTCGGTGGGAAGGAGCAGCGCCAAGTCGCGGAGGAGATCCATCGGAAAGACGGGCTCGTCGCCTTGGAGATTCACGATCCAATCGGCCCCCAATTTTCCCGCAGCCCAGGCGACGCGGTCGGTGCCGGTGGGGCAGGCTGGAGTGAGGAGGAATTCCAGGCCGTGCCGCTCGCAGACCTCGGCGATCTCGCGGTCCTCCGTGGCCACCACGACCCGCGAAAAACACTGAGCCGCCAGGGCGCGATGGGCCGAACGCACCACCATGGGCGTTCCCGCGATGTCCACCAAGGGCTTCCCTGGAAATCTGGTCGAGGCCATCCGCGCCGGCACGACGCAGACGACGTCGGGCATCAAGCGGCGCCGATGACTTTGGGTATGGCGAAGAAGCCTTCGACGGCCTTGGGGGCGTTCGAAAGCGCGACGTCGCGGTCCAGGCTCTGGTGGGGAACGTCCGGCCGCAGGGGGCGCTCGCCGCTGTCGGGGTGCATCATGGGTGGAATGTCGGAGAGGTCCAGCTTGGACAGCTCCTCCATGTGCTCCAGGATGTGCGCGAGCTGACCGGCCAGGGCGGGAATCTCGCTGTCCTCGATGTGCAGTCGCGAGAGCAGGGCCAGCTTGCGGACGGTCTCTTCGGTCAGTTCCATGGTGGACGCGAAGGTAGAAAAGGGGGGGGATGGACCCGCCGATTGCCTACCTCACCCCCATTCCCCCTCTCCAACAAGTGGAGAGGGGGCTTGCTTCGTTTCTCCCCTCTCCACTTGTTGGAGAGGGGACCCCCTCGCCGGGGGCGAGGGAGGGGTGAGGTGCGGTGAGCTAAGCCGTGTGGGTCGGCTACTGGATGGTCGCGATGTGGATTCCGTTGGCCCCGAGCACCACCAACTTTCCTTGCCAGAAGCAGAAGGAAACGACCGGTTCAGGCGTAGGGATGATCTGCCAGATTGGCTCTGGCGCTCGTATCGTTCCTACCTTCCCCCGACATTGGTCGGATCACATCGAGCGGAGGCGTGCATGGCTGCGGACATCGGGAACACGGCACTTTTGGTGATGGACGTCCAGCCTGGCATCGTCCAGCGGCTGCCCGAACCGGACGCCTACGTCGCGAAGGTCCGCGCGGCGGTGGAGGTCGCTCGGGAGCGCGGAGTTCCCGTGTTTTTCGTGGTGGTCGGGTTCAGGTCCGGTTTCCCAGAGATCAATCCCCGCAACAAGTCGTTTGGCGCCATGCAGGCCGCACCTCCGCTCCACATGGTGGATCCAAGACCGGTCATCGAGCCCGTTCCCGGCGAGGTGGTGGTGACCAAGCGACGTGTCAGCGCCTTCACGGGAAGCGACCTGGAAGTGCTGCTGCGTTCCCGCGACATCCGACATCTGGTGCTCGCCGGGGTCTCGACCAGCGGCGTGGTTCTCTCCACCACCCGCGAGGCCGCAGACAAGGATTTCCAGATCACCATCCTCTCCGACCTGTGTGCCGACTTCGATCCAGAGGTCCACAGGGTGCTGACCGAGAAGGTTTTCCCTAGACAGGCGACGGTGATCGCTTGCGCGGATTGGACGAACTCCTTGTCCTGAGGGCGTGTTCGGTACCGAAGCGGTGGCAGCTTGGCCAGTGACCTGCGCCGGAAATTTTCCATGTTTCCCGACGACCGATCCATCCACGATCCAAAAGGGACAGACATGCGTATTTTCCTCACCGTGTTCGGCCTGGCAACGCTGGCCATGGCCGGAAACGCCTTGCAAAACGGCGATTTCGAGAAGGGCTTGGATGGATGGACGGTCTGGGGCGCGACGCTTTCTTCTGAGCACCACGGGGGCAAATCCTCCTGCATGGTTCATTTGGCCGCCCCGGCATGGGCCGGGGCAAGCCAGATTCTGCAAATCCCCAAAGGGTCCAAATCCGCTCAGGTGGCGGGTTGGCTGCGATCCGATTCCCTGCGCGGTGGGAAGGAAAACTGGGAGCGCGGTCGCCTGTCGGTGGAGTTCTTCGGGGCCAAGGGCGACACCCTGGGTGGATACCCGCCCGCGGTGGGACAGGTCCGCGGCCACGAGCCCTGGACGCGCGCGGAACGGACCTACCCCCTTCCGAAGGGGGCGACGACCCTCAAGCTGGGGTGCGAGCTCGGGAACTCCACGGGGACACTCTTCTGTGACGATCTATCGGTGGAATTCCTGAACTGAGAGCTGCTGGCCGAGGCGACTTTCGGCCCCCCCCGATTTGCACCTGGACGACGAGCCCTCCGTCATGCTAGAACGATTCCATGGTATGCGCGCCTCTGATCCTTTGCGCGTGGATGTCCGCGCCTCTCCCTCTTCCGGGCCCCCCGACGCCCTCCGAGGTGGTTTCCAGGGCGTTGTCCTACCTGGGCCGCCCCTACGGAGCCGAGCAGCGGCAGGGTCCCAAATTGGATTGCAGCGGATTCGTCCGTCAGGTCTTCGCGGGCTTCGGAGTCCACCTGCCCGCCACGTCGCGCGAACAGGCGCGATGTGGAATCCACGTGGCTCGCGACGCGCTGCGCGCGGGAGATCTCGTCTTCTTCTCCTCTCCTTCGTCGGGGCGGGGAAGGATCGGTCATGTGGGGTTGGTGATCGATGTCGAAACCGGTGGAAGGACCTGGATCGTGCACAGCTCGACCCATGGGATACGGATCGACAGCTTGGGACGCGCGGGCCTGGCCAGCCGCTTCCTGGAGGCACGACGGATTCTGCCTGCATGCCGTTCGGATTCGCCGGACGATTTCGGACCGGATGTCGTCGGCGGCGTCCAAGTCGAACCGTTCCGGTCCGATCGCTGAAGTCCTTTTTCGGGCGGTCCACCCAACCGGAGTGGATTTTCTGGATCCATTTTTGGATGTTCATTACAGAGGCTAATTAAAGGCTTCATAATTGCCCGGACGCTTCTCCCGTGCGATCTCACAATCCGGGAGAACTCATGAAATCCATGGTCCTAGCTCTGTCCCTTGCCGCTTTGGCAGGGACCGCTTTCGCTGACGACGCACCTTTCCTTGTCGGCTCCACGGCGCTCGGCGCGGATGTCGGCATCCAGCGCTACGACGGTTCCTACGGCGACAATTCCATGCCGTACTACCGGGCGCACCTCACCTACCATGCGACGGAGGACTTCGCCGTCCGCGGTGTCGGGGGCGTGGGGAACATCTCCGACGGCTCCAGCCGCTTCCGCACCGAGTGGTTCTCCAACATCGGAATCCAAGGCGTCTACCAGCCCCGCATCGTCGCCCTGGGCTGCCTCCGTCCGTACCTGGCCACCGGCATCTCCACGGATTTCGGTACCGTCAAGAACTACGGGGTCAGGGTGTTCGACCTCGACTGGAACTACTACATGCCGGTGGAAGCCGGCATCGACGTGATCGTCAACGACAACCTGTCGTTCAACGGCTTCGTCGAAAACCGGGTATTCATGCGGTATTGGAGCAAGCTCGACGGCGTCGAAACCGGCGACAACTACTACCACAAGCGCGACGAATTGCCGCGCGCCGGCCTGGGCATCACCCTCCGCTTTGGCCCGCCCCAGCCGGCCAAGCCCGCCGAGGTCATCTTCGTGCCGGTGGTCGTGAAGGTGATTCCGCCGGTTGTCCTGGATTCCGACCACGATGGCGTACCGGATTCCATCGACCGTTGCCCAAACACACCGATGGGCGTCGCGGTGGATGCCCATGGTTGCCCGTTGGATTCCGACCACGACGGCATTCCCGACTACCTGGACAAGTGCCCCAACACCCCAGCCGGCATCACGGTGGATTCGGTCGGTTGCCCGTTGGATTCCGACCATGACGGCGTCCCCGACGCCTTGGACAAGTGCCCGAACACCCCTCTCGGAGTGCAGGTGGACGCGACGGGTTGCCCGTTGGATTCCGACCACGACGGTGTCCCCGACTACAAGGACAAGTGCCCCAACACACCGGCGGGCGTGCAGGTGGACTCCACCGGTTGCACCTTGATCAAGTTCGTGAAGGGCACCAAGCTCGTTCTCGACGGGATCGTCTTCGCGACCGGCAAATCCACCATCGACCCCGTCAGCGCTCCGGTCCTGGAGCATGCCGCCGACGCCATCATCGACGCACCCATGGTGCGGATCGAGATCGCCGGCTACACGGACAACGTGGGCTCCTCCAAGTTGAACCTGCGGCTTTCCGCCCAGCGCGCCCAGTCGGTCAAGACCTACCTGGTCAAGCTGGGGGTCCCTGCCCGGCAGATCAGCGCGAAGGGCTACGGCGCCTCCGAGCCGGTGGCGGACAACTCCACCGCGGACGGTCGCTCCATCAACCGTCGCATCGAGTTCCACGTCAAGTAGTCGACCCGGAATTCATGTTCTGAACAGGCTCTCCTCGGGGAATACCCGGGGAGGGCTTTTTTCATGCCGGAGTAGGACCCCAAGCTGCCGGGGTCGGAAAGGCTGCCAAGTCCGGTGGGCGGTCAGGGCCTGCGACGCAGCTCGTCCCGGATCTCGGCCAGGAGCAGGGCTTCGGGGCTCGGCGGGGGCGCCACGGCGGGTTCTGCCGGCACGGGCTTGCGCGTGAGGACGTTCACGGCCTTCACCAACAGGAAGATCGCGAAGGCGATGATCAGGAAGTTGAAGCAGGACTGCAGGAACACGCCGTAGTTCACCGTGACGGGAGTCTTTCCCAGCCCTCCGATGGAGATCTTCAGGTCGGTGAAGTCCACCCCCCCGATCAAAAGGCCCAGCGGTGGCGTGACCACATCCTTTACCAGGGAGTCCACGATCTTGCCGAAGGCGGCTCCGACCACGACGCCGACTGCGAGATCGATCACGCTTCCGCGGGCGATGAAGGTCTTGAATTCGGATACGACGGACATGTGGATTCTCCGGTTCAGAGGAAGGAGTAGTTGAGGCCCAGCGCGAGCTGGTGTTTCCACTGCCAGCCGTGGGACTGCTGGATGTCGCGGTGGAGTTCGCCGGACGCGTTGACGTTGATGTACTTGCTGAACTGGTAGGAGACGGTGCTGGTCCAGTCCAGGACGGCCGCGTCCCAGCCCTTCAGGTTCGAGAAGGTGGCGAGGGCGGATTCCAGCAGGAGCTTGTCGGCCACGGTCTTCTTGAGGTCGGTGACCCATTCCACGCCGGGTTGGACGTCCCACGCCTTCCTCCCCGCGCTGTTGGGGCCGTTGGCCCAGGTTCGGTATTCGTCGGTCCGCGTCTCGTGCACCGCGGCGCCCGCGCGGGTCCGGAGCCAATCCAAGGGCATGGTTCCCACGCCCGCGCTCTGGATCATGTAGAGCGGATCCAGGAAATTCGAGACGGAAATTGGCGGGACGGTATCGGATGGGTATTGGTATCCTCGGGCGAATTGCGTCTGGAACGACGCGGAGACGTAGGGGGCCACGTAACTGGTCAATTTGCGACTGAGGACGGTCTGGGCCTCCAGATCGTCGTCGGTCTTTCGCAAGGCCTGGTCCCCCAGCTTCACCTGGCCGTACTTGGCGAGACCCGTGGTGGTCCAGTTCCAGTCGGAATCGTCGTGCTCGAGCCGGCCCTTGAGGCTCGCTCCCCAGGCGATGTTGTCATCGCCTCCCTGCGACCAGTTGTCGTAGTAGGAGGAGGCGAGGTTGAGGCCCCCCACCAATTCCTTCTTCCAGGTGGTGTCCCGGGGTGCCGGTGCCGCCGCCTCCGCGGCGAGGGCGGCCACCGGAGAAGTTTCCACGGGTGCAGGAGTCGGCGGTGCGACCGTTCCTGGGGCGGGCGCCGCGGAAGTTTCCTGGGCGGGTGCGGACTGGATCGCCCAGAGTTGGACGAGGATCAAAACGGGAAGGATCTGGCTGCGCATGCTCGGAATGGTACAACGAAGCGAAAAATTTTTCAAACTCTTTCTCGATTAGACGAATTCTGTCAAATAAGAAACCGGGCGGCCCTCCCGCTCCCCGTCCCGATCCTTCAGCCTCGGGCCCTCGGGTGGCAGGTCGCATGCACCTCCCGCAACGTGGAGATGTCCAGGTGCGTGTAGATCTCCGTGGTGGAGACGGAACTGTGCCCCAGCATCTCCTGGACCGCGCGCAGGTCGGCGCCGCCTTGTAGCAGATGGGTGGCGAAGCTGTGGCGCAGAACGTGGGGATGGATGCGGTGCCCGCCCTTCTCGCCGGACCCGTCGTCGGTCTGGATTCCCGCGATCCGAGCCCACTTGTCCAGGATCTGCCAGGCCGAGATGCGCGAGAGCGCATGGCCACGGCTGTTGAGGAGGATCCGGTCGCACCTCGGAGCGAGGGTGGGGCGGATTTCGCGGATCCACCGCTCGATGCGCCGCACCGAAACGGCGCCCACGGGAACGATCCGCTCCTTGTCGCCCTTTCCCGTCACGCGCACCAGGCCTTCATCCGGAAGCCATCCGGAAAGCGGCAGGTTGACGGATTCCGACACGCGCATGCCCGTGGCGTAGAGGAGTTCCAGAAGGGCCCCGTCGCGCGCCTTCAATCCGGTCGATTCGTCGGGAGCGTCCAGGAGGGTCAGGACCTCGGGGATGGAGAGGATGCGTGGAAGGGGTCTCCCCGCCTTGGGCACGGGCTGGTCCTGGAGCGGGTTGGATTCGAGATCGCCTTCGGCTTGCAGGAATCGGAAGAAGCCGGAGATGGCCGAGCGCGCCCGTGCCACGCTCCTGGGTCCGAGTCCGTTGTCCGATAGCCAGCCCAGGTGCTCCGCGGCGCGGACAGGATCGAAGTCCAACGGTGCCCAACCCCGTTCGCGGGCCCAGCACGCCAGCCGCTCCAGGTCGTGCCCGTAGCTTTTGAGAGAAAGTTCGGCCAAACCCTTCTCCAATGCAAGCTGGTCGAGCCAGCCCTCCTGGGCATCCGTCCAGCCGAGGTCCGGAAGTGGGGGCGAAGGTTCCAAGCTATGGGCAAGATACCCCCGCTTCGGGAACGGAACGCATTCGAATCGGGTCAGCCGGGAAAGTGCAGAAAGTATTAGAGGATGAGCAGGTCCATTTTCTAGATTTGCGCTTGGAAAACCTCAAACACACACTTCACCCCTGTTTTCCAGCAAATTGAGAGGAAGAGCGATGACCTTCGCGACACTCGATCCAGCCGAAGCCGCCAGCCTGATACAAAACGACATGACGGTCGGATTTTCGGGATTCACCCCCGCCGGCTCCCCCAAGATCATTCCTGGTGCCATCGCTGCGAAGGCCGAGGCGGAACACAAGGAGGGACGTCCTTTCAAGATCGGCGTGGTCACGGGAGCCTCCACCGGGGATTCCCTGGACGGGAAGCTCGCCAGAGCCGATGCCATCAAGTTCCGCACCCCCTACCAGTCCAATGCGGATCTCCGCAAGGCCTTGAATTCCGGGCGTGCCGAATTCTTCGACATGCACCTGTCGGTGCTCCAGCAGACCTTGCGCTCCGGCGCGCTGGGGAACATCGACGTGGCGATCGTC
>DATNIW010000114.1:0-6421 GCA_035604215.1 Fibrobacteria bacterium | reverse complement strand
CCCTCCTCCAGCGCCAGATTCAGGGCCAGCACGTTCACGGGACGCAGGGAATCCACGTCCCAGCCCTTGTCGTGGGCGGTGTTCCAGACGAAGGTCTCCAGGATCTGGGGATCGAGCTTGCGCACACGCGCCACGCGCGGCACTTGCAGGAGAGCGTCTTCCACCGTGATGTCGGGATCCAATCCCGAACCGGAGGCCGTCGCCGCGTCGGCTGGAACGGGCCTGTCTGGGGCCAGGCCGTTGTCGGCGCGGTAGGCGGCCACCCGGCCGGGAACCGCTGTGTCCACGAAGGACCGATTCAAGGGACCGGCGTTGGAGCCGGAGGAGGTGTCCCCGATGTACCCGGAGCCCGCGCTGGAGGGCCGCGGCCGGAAGGAGCCGGAATCCGTCACGCCTTGGGCGATCAGGTAGGATCCCACGGGATTGCCGTCGTGCACGGCGATGGAACCGTCGGCTTGGTCGGGAAAGATGACGTGGGCCGGAATCCACACCAGGGCGGGATAGACCAGACCGGTTGCGACGGTGACGACGATCGTGGCCACCAGTGCGGGACGAAGATTGGTTTTCCAGACGGACATGTCACACCACCTTGAGAGCGTTGAGGAGGATGTCGATGGCCTTGATCCCGATGAAGGGGGCGATCACGCCGCCCAGACCGTAGACCAGGAGATTGCGCAGGAGAAGGTCTCCGGCGGACAGGGCGCGGAACTTGACGCCGCGCAGCGCGAGCGGGACCAGGGCGATGATGACCAGGGCGTTGAACACCACGGCCGAGAGGATCGCGCTGTGCGGACTTCCCAGGTGCATGATGTCCAACGGAGCCACCTGCGGGAAGGTCCCCACCAGCATGGCGGGCAGGATCGCGAAGTACTTGGCCACGTCGTTTGCGATGGAGAACGTGGTGAGGGCCCCGCGCGTGAGGAGCATCTGCTTGCCCACTTCCACCACTTCGATGAGCTTGCCCGGATTGGAATCCAGGTCCACCATGTTCCCGGCTTCCTTGGCCGCCTGGGTTCCGGTGTTCATCGCGATCCCCACGTCGGCCTGGGCCAGGGCCGGAGCGTCGTTGGTGCCGTCGCCGGTCATGGCCACCATGTGCCCTGCGGCCTGTTCCTTGCGGATCAGGGCGAGCTTCTCCTCCGGCTTGGCCTCGGCCAGGAATCCGTCGACCCCGGCTTCCTGCGCGATCGCGGCCGCGGTCAGGGGGTTGTCTCCGGTGATCATCACCGTGCGGATGCCCATGGTGCGGAACAACTTGAATTTCTCGGGAAGCCCCTGCTTCACGATGTCCTTGAGGTACACCGTGCCCAGGATCTTGTGCTCTTCCGCCACCACCAGAGGGGTGCCGCCCAGGCGCGATATCCGATCCACGTCGGCGGCCACCTCCACCGGAAGCCCGCCGTTGCTCGCCCAGGACGCCACCGACATGGCGGCCCCCTTGCGCAGCCTGCGTCCGTTCGCCAGGTCCACCCCGCTCATGCGCGTCTGCGCCTGGAAGGGAACGGCGACGGATTCCGCCAGATTCGAGCGCGGGATCTCGAAGCCCCGGTTGTTGGCCAACGCCACGATGCTGCGGCCTTCGGGGGTCTCGTCGGAGGACGACGAGATGAGCGCCCCCAGGGCGAGATCGGCTTCGTCGACGCCCGGAGCCGGATAGAACTCCACCGCCTGGCGGTCGCCCATGGTGATGGTGCCCGTCTTGTCCAGGAGCAGCACGTCCACATCGCCCGCGGCCTCCACGGCGCGTCCCGACGTGGCCAGGACGTTCCGCTGCGTCAACCGGTCGATGCCCGCGATTCCGATGGCGGAGAGCAGGCCTCCGATTGTGGTGGGGATCAGGCACACCAGCAGGCTCACCAGGATGGTCACCGAGACGTCCACCCCGATCCAGTGGGCGAAGGGCTGCATTGTGCCGCACACCAGGAGGAAGATGAGGGTCAGCGCGGAGAGCAGGATGGACAGCGCGATCTCGTTGGGGGTCTTCTGCCGCTTGGCGCCTTCGATGAGGGCGATCATGCGGTCCATGAACCCTTCGCCCGGATTCGCGGTGATGCGGATCACCAGCTTGTCGGACAGCACCGTGGTGCCGCCCGTCACGGCGGACCGGTCGCCGCCGGCTTCGCGGATCACCGGGGCCGATTCCCCGGTTATGGCAGACTCGTTCACGGATGCCGCGCCCTGGACGACTTCGCCGTCCATGGGAATGGTCTGGTTGGCTTCCACCACCACCAAGTCGCCCTTTCGGAGCATCTCGGCGGGAGTGGCCGTCTCCCCTCCCCTGGCGTCCACCTTCCGCGCCACGATGGATCGGCGCGATTTGCGCAGGGTTTCGGCCTGGGCCTTGCCGCGGCCCTCGGCCATGGCTTCGGCGAAATTGGCGAACAGGACCGTGAACCAGAGCCATATGCTGATCTGCACCACGAATCCCGGGGATTCATGGCGGGACAGGGCGAACCCGATCCCGATCGTGGTGAGCACCGCTCCGACTCCGGTGGTGAACATCACCGGGTTGCGCCAGAGGGTGGTGGGCTTGAGCTTGACGACGCTCTGCCAAAGGGCCGGGACCACGATGGCGCTGTCGAACAGAGGACGATCCGTCTTTTTCATGGTGAGGATCCTTTCTCAGTAGAGGAGGTTAGAACCGGTCATGACGAAATGCTCGACGATGGGACCCAGCACCAGGGCCGGGAAGTAGGTGAGCGCCCCCACGATGACCACGGTCCCCAACAGCAGCGCGGCGAAGGTGGGTCCGTGGATGGGGAAGGTGCCCGGTCCAGGGGGCGCCGGAATCTTCTTGCAGAAATTGCCCGCGATGGCGAGCACCGGCAGGATCACGGCGTAGCGCCCGATCAGCATGGCGATGGCGAGCGTCGTGTCGTACCACGGGGTGTTGCCGGTGAGGCCCGCGAAGGCGGATCCGTTGTTGGCCACCGCCGAGCTGAAGGCGTAGAGGATCTCCGTGAATCCGTGCGGGCCGTTGTTGGCCACGCCCGCGGCGCCCCACGCCGTGGAGGTAGCCAAGGCGGCGAAGATCAGCGTCCCGAAGGCCTGGAACAGGACCACGATGGAAGCCATCTTCACGTCGAAGGACTGGATCTTGCGTCCCAGGTACTCCGGCGTGCGGCCCACCATGAGCCCCGCCAGGAAGATGCCCAGGAAGATGAACACGAGCATGCCGTAGAGTCCCGCCCCCACGCCTCCGAACACGACTTCGCCCAGGTGCAGGTTGAACAGGGGCACGAATCCGCCCATGGGGGTGAAGGAATCGTGCATGGAGTTCACCGCGCCGCAGGAGGCGTCCGTGGTCACGGTGGCGAAAAGCGCCGTCTCGAAGATCCCGAAGCGGGTTTCCTTTCCTTCCCAGTTCCCCTGGGAGGCCACGCCGTGGGCGATCACATGGGGATTTCCCGCCGCCTCGAAATGCCAGCAGGTGAGCACTCCGGCGAAGAACAGGGCGAACATGACCACCCACACCGTCCAGCCGTGGCGGCGGTTCCCCACCTTGTCGCCCATCCACCAGACCAGGCCGGCGGGAATGACGAAGATGGACAGGATCTGCAGGAAGTTGGAAGCCGCCGTGGGATTTTCGAAGGGGTGGGCGGCGTTGGTGTTGAAGAAGCCGCCGCCGTTGGTGCCCAGCATCTTGATGGAGAGCTGCGAGGCCGCCGGCCCCATCGGGATGTGCTGCACCACGCCGGCCAGGGTCTTCACCGCCAGGTAGGGGTGGAAGTTCATGATGGCCCCCTGCGACACCAGGAACAGGGCGTACACGAAGGCCAACGGAACCAGCAACCGGGTATGGATCCGGACGATGTCCACCCAGAAATTGCCCAGGACCGTCTCGCCCCTGCCGGAGATCCCGCGCACCAAGGCGGCGGCCACCACGATGCCAGTCCCGGCCGAGGTGAAGTTGTGGACGGCCAGACCCACCATCTGCGAGAAGTACGACATGGTGTTCTCCCCGCCGTAGTTCTGCCAATTGGTGTTGGTGGCGAAACTCACCGCGGTGTTGAGGGCGAGGTGCCAGGGGAGTCCGGAGAACCCTTGCGGATTCAGCGGGAGATGTCCTTGGAACACCAGGACCAGGTAGGTGACGACGATTCCCGCCAGGTTGAACAGGACCACCGACGCGACCCATCCCTTCCAGTCCTGGCCCTTGGAAGGATCGATTCCCAATAGCCGGTAGATCCCCTTCTCCAGGGGCAAGCAGAGCGGGTCCATCCAGGACTTCCGGGAAGAATCGAGCACCGATTTGAGCCATAGCCCGAAGGGCTTGGTCAGCGCCAGAAGCAGCGCGCAGAAGATGAAGAGTTGTATCCAGCCGTGGGTTTCCATGTTCAGGCTCCTTGGAGGTGGGGCGCGCGCAGGCGCGCGGGTTCGTTTGCCGGTTTCCGTCGATTCGACATCAGAAGTCCTCGGGACGCAGGAGCGTCCAGAACAGGTAGATGGAGAGGAGGCCCGCCGTGACGGCGGAGATCGCGATTTCCATATCAGCTCCTTTTGTTGGTTCCCAGGGAACGGGGTGGATCGATGGTCGTGGAGTCGGGGCACAAGCAGTTGTGCTTGGGCACTTCGAGATTCGGGAGATGGCCGAGGAGCCCAACCAGGAGAAAGATCAGGAGCATTCCGGCGCATCCGACGAGGATGCCTCGGAACAGGGATGGATCGTTCACGAAACACCTCCAAGCACCGTCGCCGTCGCCGAGGCGTGTTCTTGCAGCGGCAGGGAAACCCGGAACCGCGCCCCCTTGCCCAGCCGACTCTCGACACCGATCTCTCCGCCATGGGCCTGGACGATCTCGCGCACGATGGAGAGCCCGAGGCCCACGCCAGTGTCGGTGGCCTGGCCTGGTGCGCGGTGGAAGCGTTCGAAGACGTGGGGGATCTGGTCGGGAGCGATCCCCTCGCCCGTGTCGGCGACCTCCAGGAGCAGTTGGTCGTTCTCCACTCGCGCCCCGATCTTCACGGAGCCTCCGGCCGGGGTGTGCCTCAACGCGTTGGAGAGCAGGTTGGAGAGGACATGGGCGATGCGGACGGAGTCCACGTCCACTCGGGGGAGGTCCGGTGCGCAACGGCTCTCCAGGGACACTCCCTTCTCGCGATAGGCCCCTTCCCACTCGGCGAAGGCGTGCTGAACCATCTCCTCGGGGTCGTGGCTGGACAGCGACATCCGGGTCCGCCCCGCGTCCAGCCGTGCGATGTCCAACAATTCGTCCACGATGCGCTGGAGGCGGTCCCCCTCCTCCACCACGGTCGTGACCAATTCCACCTGCCGGTCGGCGAGGTCGCCCAGCCGTCCATCCAAAAGGAGGTGCGCCGACATGCGCAAGCTGGTGAGAGGCGTGCGCAGTTCGTGCGACACCACCGAAAGCGCACCCGTGCGGATCTCTTCCAGGCGCCGCATCTGGGTGATGTCCGCGAGCACCACGGTGACCCCGGCGACCTGTCCCGACCCTTCCAGGATGGGCAACGCCTTGGGCAGGAAGAATCTTTCCCCGCCATCGAACACCTGCAAGGCCGACGCGTAGGACTTGGGTTCCACCGGTTGGCCGGTCTTGACGGCCTCGCGGACCATCCCTTCCAGCACGCCCCCCGCGACCTTGGAAAGGTTGTCCATCTCGGCCACCCCGAACAGCCGCCGCGCGGCCCCGTTGGTCAACTCCACAGAGCCTTGGGGCGTGACCACCATGACGGCGTCGGGAAGCGAATCGACGGCCATCTGCGTGGTCCGGTGCACCCGCAGGAGGCGCTGGCGGTCCGAATCCCTGTATTCGCGCAACCGCGAAGCCATGGAATTGAAGGCCTTGGCGAGCTCGCCCAATTCGTCCCGGGAGTTGACCGCCACCACCAGGTCCAGGTTGCCCTTGCCGACCTCACGGACGGAATTCGTCAGGCCCCGGATGGGCCGCACGATCCATCGCGAAGCCCAGGCGGCCCAGGCGAGGGACAGCACCGTCCCCCCGGCGAGAAGGGCGAGAAGGAACGCGCGCGCCTCGTCGTGGGAGGTCTTCACCCGTCCGTCGGCGGAGAGGATGTTGCCCAGGTTGAGATCGATCACCCTCTGCGAGAGTCGCATGACCTCGGCGAACCTTCCCTGTTCGAGGGAGGGAGCGGTGCCGGAGAGGCCGGAGTCCAACCGCCTCCAGGACTTCGTCAGCGAATCGACCAGCTCCTTCTCTCCCGGAACGGTGATGTTCGCCTGCTCGTTCCCGAGTTCCTTCCGGAACCCGGTTCTGGCCTGCTCCAAGTGCGATTGCGCGGCGGAATCGAGTCGATCGGCGCGCAGCACCAGTTCGATCTCGTCGAGTCGGTCCTTCATCCGCTGGCCGTAGCCCACGCTGTCGAAATTTTCGTGGAGGATCCGATCCAGCACCGCGGCGTTTCGCGCCAGCAGCACCAGCGAGACCACACCCGTCGCCAA
>DATNIW010000113.1:0-6768 GCA_035604215.1 Fibrobacteria bacterium | reverse complement strand
CGCCGCACCGGTGGCGTGGGCCACGATCTCGTTGATGACCGCATGCGTCCCCGCATGGAGTCCCGCGATGTGCCTGCCCGAGCCGGTGGTGGAGATGGCCAGGATGGAAGCCCGACCGGCCACCTGTTCGTGGAGTGCCTTGTAGCAGCGGCGGGAAGCCCCCACCGGGTCGCCGTTGGTGCGCAGGTATACGGAGGCGAGCACGGCGTCGTCGGACAGGCGCAGGACCACGGCCTTGGTGGTTGTGGAGCCCACATCCAGCCCCACCACGCATTCGTCGCCGTCCTCGAGCACGCCGTCGGCGCTTTCGGCGAAGCGCACCAGATGCGTTCCGGAGGAGACGGGGGGAAGGAACTCGAAGGACGTCTTCCCCGCTTCGAACAGGTCCTTCATGGCGAAGGAGCGTTCTGTTCCCTGGCGAAGCGCCCGGTAGGCGGCCCCCAGTGCCTCGAAGCAGTCCGCGTGGGGCGGCGCCGAAAGTCCGGGCAGATCCCGGCGCAGATGGCCCAGGATCACCTCGTTTCGCGTCACCCCGCCCACGGCGAGCACTCCGGAGGCGTCTGCCTTCTCCAGAAGCTGCAGGACCTTGTCGGCCATCATCCGGCACAGTCCCGCCGAAACCTGTCCGATGGGAACGCCCTTGTTCAACGCGTGGGTGCAGTCGCTCTTGCAGAAAACGGTACACCGGCCCGACACCTTGTAGGGATCCTGGTCGCGGGCGAGCACCACCGCCTCGGCCGGCGACACCGCCATGCGGCCCACCTGCTGGAGGAAGAATTCGCCGGTCCCCGAGGCGCACTTGGATCCGGTCTCCACGGTGCTCACGTGGTCGGCGCCGTCCATGCGGTACACCACGAAATTCTCCGCGCCCAGCGACGCCACCGCGGTGACGGGATCCGTCCAACCCAGTTCCACCCGCAGGTAGGAGAGCCCCCATTCCAGGGCCTCGGGCTCGGAGATGGATTCCGCCGAGAGCCTGCGGCGAAGCTTGCGCCCCGTGAACAGTACGGCGTCGGCACCCTGCGCGTCCCACTCGGAGAGCAGGTCTTCCAGGATCCGGCGCGGGTCGCCTTCGTGGACCAGGACCTGGGTTCGCACGACCTCGACGGGTTTGCCGGGGATCTCCAGCAGTTCGGCGGCCTGGATGGATGAGGCACCCAGGCAGAATCCCAGGGACCGTCGAGACGGAAGCGAGGTTTGGGTCATGCCTTTAATATAAGAGGATCTATTACTCCTGACTATTGGGGGCTCGAGCCGGTTGGCCGATCCTGGATCGGTGCTCCCTGGGGGGGAAATGCGGGAGATGGATTTGTTCCCGGTCCGTGTACACTTTCACCTCCTGCAGGCAGAGCGTGCATCGGCGAAGAGACGGATCCGGGTAGACTTCCGAGAGAAGTGCTGGCGCATCCGCATCCGCTGGTCGCCCTGTTTTTGCCGCCGCCCCTGATCGGAACTCACATGTACACCCGCACACGCCTGTTTGCCGCTCTCGCCACAGTCCTTCTCGGAGTCGCCTTTTCCGGTTGCGACAGCCAACAGACGTCAGCCACGTCACCGTCCGCTCCCGGCTCGCTTCTCGGGCGCTGGTACCTCTTCGCGGTGGATTCGACGACCGTGCTCGACCGTACCATCCCGTTGACCTTCGGCGACTCGGGAGGGCTCTACGGCTCGGACGGTTGCAACACGGTCGGTGGCAGCTGGCTTGCGACCTCGACGGCTTTGCGCATCCCCGGTTTGACCAGAACGGCCATGGAGTGCATCGATTCCCGGTATCCGAACCTGGACACCCAGGTGGATTCGGCTGTCCAGTCCCTTCGTACTTGGACGGTCGTCGCCGGGGAATTGGACCTGTCCGATTCGACGGGCACCATCCGACTACGCTACAAGCGGACACCATCTTCCTCGATCGACCCGGGTTGGTTCCACTCGACCCTGCCCTGCACGCTCTCCGTCGACCCCTCCGCAACCAACCGATCCGTCGGGCAAGTGGGCACCGACACGGCCGGACTTTCGCTCCTGCCCATCCAGATCGTATCCGCAACCTCCACGGATTCGGGCTCATGGCTGGATGTCATGCTGCCGAATCCGAACGTGTTGGTGCGGGTGTTCGCCTTGGATTCGGTGCGCCACCCCCCGCCAGTGGCGGCGTGGGACACCGTCCAAACGGACACGGGTGCCGTGGTGCGAGAAGTGTGGATGTTCTCGTCCATGGACCTCCCGGAAGACCTTCTCGTGGCTGGGACCCAACCTTCGTGCGTCGCTACCACACTCCAGGTCCCGACATCGGCACGGATCTTCGTTCCTTGGACCGCCGTCCAGTACTACGTCCGGTTCATCGGGGCCGCGGGCGGCGACTTCACGCTTCTCCCACCTGGCGAGCTCCTGAACTGAGCGGTCCACCCACTTCGAACATCGAGCGAGGACCGCCCACCGTCGCCGAAAGACCTGAGGCGATGGAGGGATTCTGTCGAGTCGAAACCGAGGCGAAGGCGTAGAGTGACCTACGTCGAGCCTCGGGTGAGCAAGAAGGCGCCCTTCAGCGCCTCAGGAATACCAGTCCTGCAGGCACTTCACTCCGAGATCCGAGCTGCGCAGCGTCGCGATCGCCTCCGCCGCTGCGCTGGCCGCGGACAGCGTCGTCGTGTACGGCACCCCGGCGCGCAGGGCGGCCTGGCGGATCACGGCGTCGTCGCCCTTGGCATCCGATCCCATGGGGGTGTTGATGAGGAGGGCGATCTTCTTCTCCAGGAGCTGGTCCACGATGTTGCCAGGACCTTCGGAGACCTTCTTCACCGTATCCACCTCGATGCCTTGCTCGCGCAGGAATGCCGCCGTCCCCGACGTGGCCACGAGCTTGAGGCCCAGACCCGAGATCCGGCGCGCGACGTCCACCACCGCCGGCTTGTCCCGGTCGTTGACGCTGATGAAGACGGTCCCCTTCAGGGGAAGACGGCAGCTCGCTCCGATCTGGCTCTTGGCGAAGGCGGCCCCGAAGGTGCTGTCGATGCCCATCACCTCGCCCGTGGACTTCATCTCCGGGCCCAGCACGGTGTCCGAGCCGTGGAACTTTGCGAAGGGAAAGACCGATTCCTTCACGCTGAAGTGCGCGGGGATCTTCTCGGCGGTGTACCCGAGTTCGGCGAGCGACTTGCCCAGCATCGCCTTGGTGGCGAGCTTGGCGAAGGGGATCCCGGTGGCCTTAGCCACGAAGGGCACCGTGCGGGAAGCGCGGGGGTTGACTTCCAGCACGTACACCTGCTCGTCCTTGACCGCGAACTGGATGTTCATCAGCCCCACCACTTCCAGGGCGTGGCTGATCCGCACCGTCTGCTCGCGCATGGCCGCCAGGACGGATTCCGACAGACTGGTGGTGGGCAGCACGCAGGCGCTGTCCCCGGAGTGGATGCCCGCCTCCTCGATGTGCTGCATGATGCCCGCCACGATGGCGGTGCCGTGCATGTCGCGGATGCAATCCACGTCCACTTCGGTGGCGTTCTCCAGGTACTGGTCGATCAGGATGGGAAGCTCGGGCGTGGGGTGCACGGTGTCGCGCATGTACGCGGCCAGCTCCTCGTTGGAATACAGGATCTTCATCGCCCGGCCGCCCAGCACGAACGACGGACGGGCCAGCACGGGAAACCCGATGCGGTCCACCACCGCTTGCGCTTCGGCGGCGTTGGTGGCGGTGGCGCCCGCCGGCTGTTTGATTCCAAGGTCCTCCATCAGCACGTTGAAGAGCTTGCGGTCTTCGGCGAGCCAGATGGACTTGGGCGACGTCCCCAGGATCCGCACCCCGGAGTCTTCCAGGTCCTTGGCGAGCTTCAGCGGGGTCTGCCCGCCGAACTGGAGGATCACGCCGTCGGGCTTCTCGTGCTCCAGGATGTTGAACAGCTCTTCCCGGTTCAAGGGCTCGAAGTAGAGCTTGTCGGAGGTGTCGTAGTCCGTGGAAACGGTTTCCGGATTCGAGTTGATCATGATGGACTCCACGCCCTCCTCCTTGAGCGCGTAGGAGGCGTGGCAGCAGCAGTAGTCGAACTCGATGCCCTGCCCGATGCGATTGGGGCCGCCGCCCAGGATGACCACCTTCTTCCGGTCGGTGCGGACCGACTCGTTCTCCTCCTCGTAGGTCGAGTAGTGGTAGGGGGTGTGGGCCTCGAACTCGGCGGCGCAGGTGTCCACGGTCTTGAACACCGCCTCCAATCCCATTTTCTTGCGGAAACGGCGCACCTCCGCCTCGGTGGCTCCGGTCTGGAAGGCCATCTGCTGGTCGGAGAATCCCCACTCCTTGGCCTTGAGCACCGTCGCCGCGGACAGATCAGACAGTTTCCGTCCCTGCAGCTGGTCGATCTCGAACCGGATCAATTCCTGGATGTGGGCCAGGAACCACGGGTCGTACTTCCCCAGTTCCTGGACGCGTTCCAGGCTCCATCCCCGCTCGAAGGCCGCGCGCACGCCGAAGAGCCGGTCCGGCTGGGGCTTCTTCATGTCCAGCAGCGTCTCGACCTCGGCGTCGGTCATGGCCTTGTCCTTGCCGTCGCCCCCGAACCCGTCGCGGCCCGTCTCCAGGCTGCGGAAGCCCTTCTGCAGGGATTCCTTGAAGCTGCGCCCGATGCTCATCGCCTCGCCCACCGACTTCATCTGGGTGCCCAGGGTGTTGGACGCGCCGGGGAACTTCTCGAAGTTGAAGCGCGGGATCTTGGTCACCACGTAATCGATGGACGGCTCGAAGCAGCTCGGGGTGGCGCGCGTGATGTCGTTGGGGATCTCGGGGAGCGTGTAGCCCACCGCGAGCTTGGCGGCGATCTTGGCGATGGGGAAGCCCGTGGCCTTGGACGCGAGCGCCGAAGAGCGACTCACGCGGGGGTTCATCTCGATGACCACCATGCGACCATCCGCGGGGTTCACCGCGAACTGCACGTTGGATCCTCCGGTCTCCACCCCGATTTCGCGCAGGATGGCGATGGAGGCGTCGCGCATGCGCTGGTACTCCTTGTCCGTCAACGTCTGCGCCGGGGCCACGGTGATGCTGTCTCCCGTGTGGATCCCCATCGGATCCAGGTTCTCGATGGAGCAGATGATGACGGCGTTGTCGGCCTTGTCGCGCATCACCTCCATCTCGAATTCCTTCCAGCCCAGGATGGATTCCTCAATGAGGACCTCGGTGGTCGGGGAAAGGGCCAAGCCGTTGGAACAGATGCGCTCGAACTCCTCGTCGTCGTAGGCGAAACCGCCGCCCGCGCCGCCCATGGTGAAGGCGGGGCGGATCACCACCGGGTAGCCCAGCTTGTCGCGGGTCTTGCGCGCCTCCTGCATGGTGTGCGCGACCTCCGAGGCGGCGCTCTCCAGCCCGATCTTCTCCATGGCCGCCTTGAAGAGCTGGCGGCTCTCCGCCTTCTCGATGGCGCTGGGAGTGGCCCCGATCATCTCCACGCCGAACTCGTGCAGCACCCCCCGGCTGGCGAGTTCCATGGCGCAGTTCAGGGCGGTCTGTCCGCCCAGGGTGGGGAGGATGGCGTCGGGGCGCTCGGCGGCGATGATGGCGGCCACGGCGTCGGCGGTGATGGGCTCGATGTAGGTGCGGTCGGCCGTGTCGGGGTCGGTCATGATGGTGGCGGGGTTCGAGTTCACCAAAATGACGCGGTAGCCCTCCTCCTTCAGCGCCTTGCATGCCTGGGTTCCGGAATAGTCGAACTCGCAGGCCTGCCCGATCACGATGGGCCCGGACCCGATGATCAGGATGGACTGGATGTCGGTGCGCTTTGGCATTGGATCGTCTCCGGCGAAGGGCGCGCCGGGCGTGCTTCGCTCCCCGGTGGCCAGAAAGAGTTCAGGCCGCGTCGAGCGACCCGGGCCAGTTTAGAAATTTCCCTCGGCCCTTCGGGTGGTTGGCCCGGATCCGGCCGCCAATGTTGCGCAATCGAACACTCGAATGTATACTCTCTCCATGTCCAACCAGGTCAATGTCCGCGAGTTGCGCACCCAAAGCGCTGCTGTCTGGGAGGCTTTGGAAGATGCTGGCACCCTAGTGATCACCCACAACGGCAACCCCTTGGCGGCTCTGGTGAGTCTGGATCCCGACCACGTGGAAGAAGACCTCGCCGCCCTGCGCAAGGCCCGTGCAAGCCGCGCCCTGCAGACCTTGCAGTCGGTCTCCAAGACGCAGGTCTCCGCCCAGACCATCGAACATGAAATCCAGGCGGTCCGCAAGGCCCGCCGTTGATCCGTCTGGTCCTGGACACCAACGTGGTCGTCTCTGGGGTGTTGACCCCGCACGGCCCCTGTGCCGCTCTCCTCTCGTCCATCCTGAACGGAACCGCGGAACTGGTCCTCGACGCGCGCGTCTTCGACGAATATCGCGAGGTCCTGGCGCGACCCAAGTTCGGCCTTCCCCAAGGTGCCGTCAAGGCGCTTCTCCAAGGCCTCCAGTCCACCTCCGACTGGGTGTTGCCGCCACCGTTGCCGCCGGACCTCCTGCCCGATCCCGACGACCTCCCCTTCCTGGAGCTCGCCCTGGCCTCGGGCGCGCTGCTGGTCACCGGAAACCTCAGGCACTTCCCGGACAAATCGCGACGCGGCACGGTGGTGCTGGATGCGGCCCGGGCGCTGCGGATGGTGGCGGTCTGAGATGAAGACCTGGATCGTCCTTTTGCGCGGCGTGAACGTGGGTGGCAACAACAAGCTGCCCATGAAGGCGCTCGCGGCGGTACTCGAAGGCATCGGGCTCGTGGACGTGCGGACCTACATCCAGAGCGGCAATGTCGTGTTCCG